>DDXT01000021.1 GCA_002347755.1 Caryophanales bacterium UBA2253 | reverse complement strand
TGCATTTAGATTTATAACATACCATCCGAAAAAACATTGAAAAAGGCTTGACTAAATTTTAGAAATATAATATAATAATCCAGCATGGTTTAATATAGGAGGTGCTCCGAATGAAAAGAACATACCAACCGAATAAACGCAAACACATCAAAACTCACGGGTTTCGCGCCCGCATGGCGACTGTCGGCGGAAGACTTGTCTTATCACGCAGACGTCAAAAAGGCCGCTACAAATTAACAGCTTAAAAAACAAAAACCTGGACCACTCGTGTGTCAAAAAAACATGGGAGTGGTCTTTTTTGTTTTAAGCCAGAGGAGTCATATGAATCGGAAATACAGTTTAAAGAAAAACCATGATATCGACAAACTCGTTAAAATGCGAAGAAGCGTCGGAAACCGGTATTACGCCATTTATTATATGATAACTTCGGAAACATGCCCAAAAATCGCCATCTCGCCTTCGCGGCAGTTTCGAACCGCCGTGGAAAGAAATTACGAAAAGAGGGTGCTGCGCGAAATAATCCGAGCGAAACTCGAAACCCTGAGCCATCTGAAGATGCTCATCGTCGTCAAAACGGCCTCGCAATCCTTGTCCTTTGTTCAGAAAGATGAACAAATAACCCGCTTATTAAAAAAAATTGACGAACAAAAACCAACACAGGAGATAAAATGAAAAAACATTACAAAACTTACTTATTTGTGGCTTTGGCAATCCTCGGATTGTTCTTGTTCAGCAGCTGCGGCGGCACCGGAACGACGGTTTACGAACCGATCGACGGCATCAAAAAAGCCGGCGACGTTCTTGTTTGGCCGATGGCAGCGGTCATGTGGCTGATCGGAAAAAGCATTGCCTTCCAAAATTACGGATTGGTAATTCTGTTCTCGACCATCCTGATCCGAACCGCAGCCTGGCCGATTTATGCCAAGACCAACGACATGACCCTGAAAATGCAGCTCATGGCCCCGGAACAGGCGAAACTCGAACAGAAATACGCCGGAAAGACTGATCCGGAAAGCAACCAGCGAAAACAGATGGAAATGATGCAGCTGTACAAAAAATTCGGTGTCGGGATCGGCGGATGCCTGCTTCAGTTATTGCAATTGCCGATATTTTTGTCCTTTTATCAAACTTTGCAGCGCATACCGAAGACATTGGGAGCAGAATATCAATTTGATTTCTCCTTCCTGACCACCAAAATTTTCGGATTGGATCTGTTTGCGGGCCGCGACGCCGGCGAATTCCAAAAATGGGGAATCATCATTCTGGCCGTTTTGGTCGGCGGAACCCAGATCATGAGCCAACTCCTGGCCACTCATCGCCAGAAGAAAGCCAAATTGGAATCGCAGTCAACGCTTCCAGCTTACCGTCAGCCGGCTCCGACCGATACTCAGAAGCAAACCGAGATGACCATGAAGATCATGATGTACGGAATGACCGTCATGATGATGTTCTTTGTTTATCAAAGCACGGCCGCTTTGGGATTGTACTGGCTGGTCGGTAACCTTTATTCGACCCTCCAAGCCTACATCGGCTACAAGAGCAGCAAAAAACGCATTGAACAGTTAAAAGCTAAGATATGATTGGAGAATAGAAATGCACAGAAAACTATATGAAGTCAAAACGCTTGAAGAGGCAAAACAGCTGGCGGTCGCCGAATTCGGAGTCAAAGAATCGGATCTGACCTTTACGATCGTCAACGAGAAAAAGGGCTTTCTGGGAATCGGAAGCAAGATCGAAGTCGAAGCCGTCATCGATGCAGACGGGATAACCCGGGGCAAAGAATACATTCAGATGATTTTGGACAACAACAACATTCAGGGATTCATTGAAAAAAAAGTTCGCGGAAACAATGTTGAATTCAACGTTGACGCCGGGGACTTCAACGGTTATCTGATCGGAAAGAACTCCCGGAACCTGATTGCATTGCAAATTTTGGTCTCCACCGTCGTCAACAAGTACTACGAAGGCGAAGAAGAAACCAAGATCGTCATGGTGGATGTCGGCGGATATCGAAAACGCCGCGAAAAGAACTTGGAAAACATGGCAGTCGATTTCGCCAAACAGGTTTCCCGAACCAAGCAAAAGATCCAACTTGACTACTTGAACGCATATGAACGTAAGATCGTTCACAACAAGCTTTCCACTTGGAATGATGTCCGGACTTATTCGGTAGGCGAAGAGCCGAACCGCTTCCTGGTCATTGAATACAAACCGATGGCCAAAGCTCCGGAAACCCCGAAGATTGAAAAAGAACCCGTGGCCGGAGTCGTAGTTCCAGCCGGAAACGCAGCCCCAAAACCGGCGGAAACGCAAGAAACGATTGAAACGGTTGCGAAAGACAATAAACAAGAATAAACAATAATGTAAAAAAACACCGGATCGTTTGATCCGATGTTTTTGCTTTTGGAGAAATTTTCAATCGATGTCGGGGGTAAGTTTTTCTATTTTTGATTCCAACACGGCTGGGTTTTCAAATATCCGCTTCAATAGACGGAGGGAATTGGCGTAATAGAGACCGTCGCAAAAACGTTCGTCGGTGACGACGCCGAGATTCATGACTTTGGCGGCTTTGATTGAACCGTCTTCTTCAACGAAGGCCTGCATTTTCTCTTTTCCCATGCTGACGAAGATGCCGGTGGTTCCGAAATTATAAAGATGATGATAAACGAAATCGATCTTGATCGATTTTAGGTTGGTGATGAAAAGGGTCGTATGAAAAGGGGACACTTCAATGATCTTCTTGGGAAGCATCCCATGTTTGTCGAGACATTTTAAGAACCAAACTGCAAATTTGATCATGCAATTCGGGACTCTGGTCAGTATTTTGGCGGTTTTATCGGTGTCGTTGATGGCTTTCGCTGTGGTGTTGGCCAAAATCACCTCATCCAATTTGGCTTTGATCTCAGAAATGCTTTCCAAACCCGTGAAGCCCACTTTGACGGTCGTCTCGTCGCCCTCGTCCTTCAAGGTTTTCTTGACCGCGAGCGACACATAAATGATTTTGCGCTTGTAATGCCGGCCGTTCATGACGAACCGGTTCAGCTGCGGCCGCAGGGCGATCAGCCGGACGACTGCCGCAATGACCAAATGCATGTAATTATAAGAAATCCCTTCGGCCCTTTTTGCAGCAACGAAACTGTCGAGAGAATCGCATCGCACCGGGTATAAATATGAGACCTGTGAATCACTCCGGTCTTTCATGATATGGGGAATGAGTTTAAAAATGGGGTCAATGGTTTTTAAACGGATCCCGTCGCTTCGTTTTCCAAACATATTTGTTAGCCTCCATGGAAGTATTTTAACACAAAGCCGAGGAAAAGTAAAACAGGACACAAAAAGATCACCGAAGTGATTTCAGACTGATGACAAACCCCATTTCCAAAGATGGGGTTAGTTAATTTTTCCAAAACTATCTTGAAATAACAAAAAAACACTTTTTTAGACACGAAAAAGATATCTTTTTGGTGCCATTGTCCCATTTTATTACAAAAAAAATGAGCATTGACTTTGTCAACGCTCTGAGATCACCGAAGTGATTTCACTTTTCCAAATATGACTGTTCCAGTTGCTTGAGATAAGTAACGAAAGGAACAATGTTTTTGTTGACCTTGAATTCTTCAAGCGCCTGGAAATATTTTTCTTTGTTGTTTGAAGGGATGATGACCGGATATAAACTGTGAACCATCATTTCATAAGCGAGGATCAGCCTCGAGCAGCGTCCGTTTCCATCCAAAAACGGATGGATCTTGGCCAATTGCAAATGGCTGTAAGCAATCTTTTCAAAGACGTCGCCGCTGCTGTCTTCCAACGTTTCAAAATACTTTTTCATGCGGTCGTACACCTTCAAATGGCTTGGGGGCGTGTGATTCGAGCCTTTGACGGAAATGTCCACATTCCGGTAGAGTCCGCCGGTTCCGATGCCGGCCATCAAAATCTCATGAAGGTCTTTTAATTTGTTTTCGTCCAGTTTTTCACCACTGTTGCATAAATCGATCACGAAAGATAAAGCTTTGGCATGATTTTCGATGACGGCAACTTTTTTGGGATCGAGCCCGCATGCATTGCCCGAAAGAACGTTTTTGACGTTTTCCAGCGTAACCCAATCATTTTCATAAGCCAGGGAATTTTGAATGAAGCATTCCCGGAATTCCGGACTTACGTTTTTGGAATCGAATTTTTTCGATGCGATTTCCTGCATCTTTAATAGCGGCCAATCACTCATAATGAACCTCCTTTATTTGTCTGATTTGATTATATCACAAGCTTTCGCAATTAACAAGAAAAAAACATTATTGAAAAGGGTGGGAATGACGAGTATAATTAGAATAGTCATTAACCAGAAGGATGCTTTGGAAATGAGGAAACAGCCATGATCTTATTGATTAAAACGATAAAAAAACTATTCATCCTCATTTTTGGAGTGGTTTTTGTCTTTTTGGTGAACGGAACCGTCGAAATCGGTTTTGTCAACCAAAAGATCGAAGCCTTCAAGGCTCGGGGCGTCCCGGCCGACATCAGCGACGGCATCCCCGAAAATCATTATTTTCTGGTGGAGCCGATTCATGATTACGAAGATGTTTCCCGGAGCGTTTTCAACGTTGAAGACCGTTTGATCGGATCAAAAACCGACATCGTCGTCACCAACCGAAATCCGATGCGCGACAACAAAAACATTGGGTGGGCAACCGGGCTTCTGGCCCGTGCTTTTTACCTCGGCCACGCGACCATCAACGCCGATGACGCCGGAACCGAAATGTTTGAAGTCATCGGAAACGGCGCGAACGCCTCTGGCAACGAAGTCATCCTGGCGCCCAACGATTGGATAACTTACGAAGAGTGGTTGGGAGAGGATGGGGTCTCGCCGATGATCATCGGTTTGCGGGTCAAGTACACGACCGCGGACCAAAGAGACCAAACCATTGCTTACGCCGACGCCCAGATCGGGAAACCTTATAATTTCAGTTTCATTTTCAACCGTAACAATTCCTATTACTGCACCGACTTGGTCAGCCGGTCGTTTTCGTCCGCCGGGATCAACATCAATTATGATTATTTTGCCACCACCGGAAACGACCTGATCGCCAGCCGCCAAGTCTATGTCATCTTCGTGAGAGAAACCGTCGTGGTCGCGGGGATAAAACAATACAACATTTATTTTTTGAGCAATGGAGAATGATATGGAAGACACCATCGTTGCCGTTTCGACGGCCTTAAGCAAAAGCGCCATTTCCATCGTTCGCGCCAGCGGACCGGAAGCGATCGCCATCGTCAGTCAAATTTTTAAAGGAAAAGACCTGAAAACCGCGGAAAGCCATACGATTTCGTATGGACACATCGTTGACGGGGACGAAATCATCGACGAAGTCCTGGTCAGCGTCTTTCGCGCTCCCAAGACTTATACGACCGAAGACATCGTGGAAATCAACTGTCACGGCGGCATGTACGTCACCAACCGAATCTTGGGGCTGCTTCTAGAAAAAGGCGGCCGGACGGCTGAACCCGGCGAGTTTACCAAAAGAGCTTTTTTAAACGGTCGGATCGACTTGACGCAGGCCGAAGCAGTAACGGATCTCATTGACGCCAAAACCTCAAGCAGCCTGAAAATGGCCAATCTCGGTTTACGCGGGGACATTCGGAAAATGATCGAAGATTTCCGAAGCCGGCTTTTGACTTGCATGGCCAAAATCGAAGTCAACATCGATTATCCCGAATATTTGGATGAAGAGCAGATCAACGGGGAAATCCTAAAACCGGCAGTCCGCGAAATGCTTAATGAGATAACAAAGATTTTGGATAAAAGCAAAGTGTCCGCGATCTTGAAAGAAGGCATCTCCACCGCCATCATCGGGAAACCGAACGTGGGAAAATCCAGTTTGCTCAACGCCTTGCTAAGGGAAGACCGGGCCATCGTCACAGACATCGCGGGAACCACCCGCGACACCATTGAAGGCACGGCGAACCTGGGGGGATTGGTTCTGAACCTGATCGATACCGCCGGCATCAGGCAGACCACCGACACCATCGAAAGAATCGGAGTGGAAAAAGCCAAAAAGATCATCGACCGAGCCGCACTGATCATCTTGGTTTTTGACTATAGCACCCCGCTCACCGAAGACGATTACCGAATCTTGGAACTAACCGAAAAAAAAGAAAGGATCATCGTCGTCAACAAGCAAGATCTGAAAAAACAAATCGATCTCAGCCGCCTGAAAGACTACCAGCTGATCTCGGCTTTTAACCAAGCCGACATCGAAAAATTGGAGAACAAAATCCGTACGGTCTGCCAGATCTCCGATTTGGTCGACCTCGATTACACTTATGTGGGGAACGCCCGCCAGATTGCCAAACTTAAACAGGCGAAAGACAGTTTGGAGGATGCGCTTTCGGGGATCGAGAACCGTCAGCCGAGCGACATCGTCAACCTTGATCTGACCGCGGCCTGGAAAATTTTGGGAGAGATCATCGGCGAAACCGTCGAAGACGAACTCGTTTCGGAAATGTTTTCCAAATTCTGTCTCGGGAAATAAAAAGACGCCAGCGCAAAAGCTGACGTTTTTGATTTTTATTCGGCGTCGTTTGGCTTTTTGAAAAACAACCATTTTTTGGCTGCGATCGGATAGATGCCCAATGTGATTACCGACAGCAGAAAATAACGGAGCATGTCGAAAAAAATCGAATTGTCCGGGAACACAAGCTTCAGCCCGAGATAACAGCCGATGACGATGACGATGGCGAGGGCACAGCGGATGAGCCGGATCTTGACGGGCTGCGAGCAATCGAAATCGACGAACCGGTGTTCGAAGTAAACCGCGATGACGTAACCGAGGTAAAAGGCGTAGGCCGTGTAGAAATCTTTGTAGGGAAGCGTCTGCTCGTAAGTCCCTTTCCAGAAGATGAAGACGAACGGCAGGAAGAACAGCGCCACCAAACCGTAAAGAACCATTTGTTTTTGAAAATCATGTTCGTATTTTTTATGAAGATACGAACCCACCAAGGCACAGCCTACTCCGAGCGCGATCCCGGCGATGACGTCGGTTGGATAATGGACTCCCAAAAATAATCTTGAGATCCCGACGGCTCCGATGATGATCCCGGCCGACCATTTGGCCCATTTCTTGTTGATGAGACGGGAAAGGAGCGTATAAGACAACGCCGCGTTTTGGGAATGCCCGCTCGGAAAGGAATAGCCGGTGGCGGTTTCGGCCCGGGCCGGTTCGAAATCGGCCAATTCATGGTTGAAAGGCCGGACGCGGCTCACCAACCCTTTGATGGAATTGTTGAGAAGCGAGCCAACAAAGAAAGTAAAAACGAAATTTTGCCCGACTTTTTTGGAATAAAAGAAATAGATCAGTATCAAAGCAAAAACAAGCACCAGCTGTTCGGCGAGCGAAGTAATGACTTCAAACACCGCGTCGGTAAACGGCGTCGCGATGTCGCGCATCCACTGAATGATTCTTAACTCAAACTCAGTCATAAGTCCTCCTAATTTGTATACATTGTAATATGGAAAGGTTCCAATGTAAAGAAAAAAGTTCGGGGGAGGAAAAATCCGTCCGAACTTAATCGTTTAAAATATTATTTGTCTTTAGCGATTTCTGAAAGCGAAGTAACCAATCCGGCCAATCCCTGAAGATTGGAAGGAACGATGATCTTCGTTGCTTGGCCCTTGGACATTTCAGCGAGGGCTTCATAGGCTTTGATGGTCAGAACCGCCTGATCGGCTTTGGCTTCGCGGATCAATTCGATTCCCTTTGCTTTGGCGGTCTGAACTTCCAAAATGGCTTCGGCCTCGCCTTGGGCTTCCAAAACGGCGGCTTGTTTGTGGCCTTCCGCTTCATTGATCAGCGCTTGGCGTTTGGCTTCGGCTTGAAGAATGGTGGATTCCTTAAATCCTTCCGCAGTCAGAATGGCGGCTTGTTTCTCGCCTTCCGCTCGCAAAATGGACTCACGGCGTTCACGTTCCGCGCGCATCTGTTTTTCCATCGCATCGCGGATGTCTTTCGGAGGAAGAATGTTCTTCAGTTCGACGCGGTTGACTTTGATTCCCCAAGGGTCGGTGGCGACGTCAAGAATGTCGCGCATCCGGGTATTGATCAAATCGCGGCTGGTCAGGGTGGCATCAAGGTCGATGTCGCCGATGATGTTACGCAAAGTGGTGGCCGACAGTTTTTCAATCGCGAACAATGGATTTTCAACGCCGTAAGTATAGGCCTTCGGGTCGGAAATCATGAAGAATATGACGGTATCGATCTGCATGGTGACGTTGTCTTTGGTAATGACGGGCTGGGGATCAAAATCAATGACCTGTTCCTTCAATGAAACCTTTTTGGCGACTCTTTGGAAGAATGGGACCAAGAAATGGATTCCGGTTCCCCAGGTTTTGTAATAAGTTCCCAAACGTTCGATGACGAAAGCGTTGGCTTGGGAGACGACCTTGAAGCTAGAAGCCAACACAATGATGATGATTAAGATAACCGCCAACAAGGCGATTAAACTGCCAATGTCCATGGCTAAGAAAACAAACGGGTTAAGTGTCATTTTTTTATCTCCTTTTACTATTAAACTATCTCAACATTGGTCGGGCCGGAGATTTTGGAAACGACGAGTTTGTTTCCGAGAATCGCATCGACGCTGACTTTCTCACCGACGGCAAAGGCCAGATTTTCATTGTTGACGGCCCGCCACAGACTGTTTTCGATTTTCACTTCTCCGACTTCCCCTGCTTCGATTGGTTTGGTAACGACGGCGAACATTCCGACCAAACGGTCGGCATTGGTTTTGATGATATCCTTTTGCATCATTTTCTTGGTCAGTGGTCGGGTAATCAATATCAGAACCAGCGACACTGCTAGAAAGACAACGATTTGAACGAACGGCCTTCCGAAGATGGCCCCGAAGACCAGAGCCGCGACGGAACCGACGCAGAACCAAATGGTCGTCAGATTGCTGGTTTCTAGTTCAATGATCAGGGTGACGATGAAAATGAAAGCCCAAGAGAAGACCATCAGCCAATCAACGGGTTCAAATGCGCGAAGAATCAACATTAAGAAACCTCCTTATCCAGATACACTTTTAAATATTTTTGCGACGCATCCCAATCGCAAGGGAATTTGTACAGATTTTTTTTGGCGAAATCCAACGGATAGAACTTCATGATGTTTGAAACCAGGCGCTTGCCGTTGATGCGACCGTAGCTCGGCTTCAGCGAAACCGTATGCAAATCATTCTCGGTGAATTTGCCAAGGGTGGCATCTTCTTTGTTCAAAGCCTTGATCAAAAGAATGTTTTTGGATTTATCATAACCGATCAGAGTCGTATAAGCGGTTTTGAAATATGACGAAGCAACGGTGTTCAGGGTAATGTTGGTCTCATAAATGGAAACAACGCCCTGCAAATCTTTGGAAAACCACATAATATCCATATAAATTCCTCCTTTCACATAAATGATACAACAATATTTAAAAAAATACAATAGTTATTTTAAAAACATAATATTTTATTCAAATAAATTCCGGAATTGCGAAGCCAACCCGAAGAGCGGAAAGAAAAAACGTGAAAACAATTGAAAACCCAAGATTACTATGATATAATACTATTCAGAATTAAGGGAGGCTAATTATGAATAAATTAGTAAAGCGATATATTGTCCTGTCCATCGTCATCCTCATTCCTCTTTTGGGAGCTTATCTCATCGGATCTTATGGATACCATTCCGATAAATTCGGACAGGGAGCCTGGAAAGACGAATTCACCAATGATTATTTGGGATTCGCGGATGTTGGGACGATTGACGAGCAGATCGACGAATACATAAAATTCGGGATCAACACCCAATACCACCTTTATGATTCCGAGCCGGTCTTTTCGACTCAGGTTAGAAATGCCCTTCAGGAAGACTTGTTCAAAATAAAAATTTACCGTTCGATATACAAGACCATCGTTGATGAAGAAACCGTTGACCGCGTTCAATATTTGTATTTCCTTTATGATGTTCAGTACCTAAAACTTAGGGCCGAATTTGGCGGCGGGGATGCTCTTCAAAGAGAGATCGCCGATGCCGATGTTCCGCAGCTTTCGATCAACATTTATGAAGTCGACGAAAACGATGTGGTTGGCACCAAGGATTTTGTTTCTCAAACCAACTCCACGGTTTTGTTCGACGACGGAGCTGATGTCGATTACGTTACCGGCGAAAATCAAGATCCGGACAGCGATGTGACCATCACTGCCGATCTGAATTATGTCTGGACCGGATTTGATCCCGCCATTGACAATGAATGGAGTTCCAAGACCAAGATCGAAGTTGTGGCCGAGATCGACGGTGTTACCGATGTTGACTCGGAAAACATTCATACCACCGTATATGAAACGGTTTTGAATGATTACGAATGCGAACCGGCCAACGTTGATACCGCGAATTTTTTGGAAAGCTATCAGCAGACTCCGGAAAACATGGGATACGCCAAATGGGCCATCAGCCACTATCTGTGGTGGATTTGCCTGATCACCGTCGTAGCTTTAAGCTTTATCACCGGATCGTTTTATTTGGTTTGGCTTTCGGAAGAGACAAAGCTTCAGACAAAACCATTGAAGAAAGCGAAAAAATAAGATTGCTCCGCGCAATCTTTTTTTATGAATCATAGGAGCGCAAAATGGACACAAAGGAAATGGAAAGAGCCCTTATCACCCGCTACCGAAACAAGCTTTATCACCCCTTCATCAAGGGATTGAAAACTTATGAAATGTTGAAAGAAAACGACGTGATCGGCGTTTGCGTTTCCGGAGGAAAGGACAGTCTGACCTTGGCAAAACTATTTCAGGAGCTGGAAAGGCACAGCGACTTTGAAATCAAGGTAAAATATCTGGTCATGGATCCTGGGTTCACCCACGAAAACCTGGCCAAGCTTAAAGAAAACGCCGAACAAATGGGAATACCGATCATCATCAGACCATCGGACATCTTTCGGGTGGCGGAGAACCATGGCGGGGAGAAGCCCTGTTATCTGTGCGCCCGGATGCGTCGGGGATTTCTCTATGAATTTGCGAGATCGGAAGGCTGCAATAAAATTGCTCTCGCTCATCACTTCAATGACATCATCGAAACGACGCTTTTGAACGTTCTATACGCCGGATCATACAAAACGATGCTTCCGAAAATCAAAAGCGCGAACTTCCCGGGGATGGAACTGATCCGCCCAATGGCCTTTGTTTATGAAAAAGACATCGTCAATTACATGAAATGCATCGGGATTTCCGCCATGAGCTGCGGCTGCAAAATGGCTGAAGGGAAAATCGATTCGAAACGCCGAGAAATCAAAACCCTGATTGCCCAGTTGAAGAAAACCTATAAGGACGTGGACAAAAACATTTATCGCAGTTCGGAAAACGTCAACGCCGATTTGGTTTTGGGTTGGAAGCAAAGAGATCAATGGCACCGTTTTTTGGAAGAATATAAAGAAAGCGCTTCCGAGGAACCGGAATAAAATTCGATTGTTTTTTAAATTTATATATGCTATAATTGGAAAGAAATTTAAGGAGGCAAATATGGCAGAAAAGAAATATGTCTTTATGTTCACCGAAACCGACGAAACCATGAAGAACCTTTGTGGCGGAAAAGGGGCCAACTTGGGCGGGATGACCAAGCTCGGCTTGCCGATCCCCCAAGGATTCACGGTTACGACCGAAGCGTGCACATATTATTACAAAAACAAAGAAAAATTTTCGGAAGACATCGTTAACGAGATTGAAGTTGCCCTTTTGAAACTTGAAGGGATCACCGAAAAGAAATTCGGAGATCCGAAAAATCCGCTGCTTGTTTCCGTTCGCAGCGGCGCCCGCGTTTCCATGCCGGGCATGATGGATACGATCCTGAATCTGGGACTGAATGACGAAGTAGTGGCCGGTCTGGCCAAAACCACCAACAACCCGAGATTCGCTTTTGACTCTTACCGCCGTTTCATCCAAATGTATTCCGACGTGGTCATGGGATTGTCCAAGAGCCGTTTTGAAGAAATCATCGATGACATGAAACATGATCTCAGGATTGAGCAGGATACGCAGTTCAGCGCTGACAATTTCAAAGAAATGATCAAGAAATTCAAAGATTTTTACAAGCGCGAGCTGAATCAGGATTTTCCGGATGATCCGAAGAAACAGCTTTACGGCGCCATTGAAGCCGTATTCCGATCCTGGGAAAACCCAAGGGCCAATTACTACCGGAAGATAAACAACATTCCGTCTGATTGGGGAACTGCCGTCAACGTTCAGTCGATGGTATACGGAAACATGGGCGAGACCTCCGGAACCGGCGTGGCTTTCACGCGCAATCCGGCTACCGGCGAAAAGAGACTCTATGGCGAATACCTGATGAATGCCCAAGGCGAAGATGTCGTCGCGGGAGTCAGAACGCCGTCGCCGATCGAAAAACTGAAAGAAGACCTTCCTCAGGCTTTTGATCAGTTCGTCGATGCCGCCAACAAACTGGAAAGTTATTTCAAAGACATGCAAGACATCGAATTCACCATCGAAAACGGAAAACTGTATCTTTTGCAGACGCGAAACGCGAAACGCACCGCGCAGGCGGCTTTGCGCATCGCCGTGGAAATGTTCGACGAAGGCATGGTTGACAAAAACAAAGCCCTGATGCTGGTTCAGCCGCAACAATTGGATACGCTTCTCCATCCTCAGTTTGACCCAAAAGCCCTTAAAGCCGCCAAAGTCATCGGCGAAGGCCTTCCTGCTTCTCCGGGAGCGGCCTGCGGCCAAGTCGTTTTCCATGTCGCGGATGCCACCAGGTTGAAAGCCAATGGCCAAAAAGTGGTTTTGGTCCGCTTGGAAACTTCGCCTGAAGACATTGAAGGCATGCACGTTTCCGAAGGATTCCTGACCGCCCGCGGCGGAATGACTTCCCATGCGGCCGTCGTCGCCCGCGGAATGGGAAAATGCTGTGTTTCCGGTTGCAAAGCCCTGGAAATCAATGAGGCTCAAGGATACTTCAAATTAGACGGAAAAACTTTCAAGACGGGAGACTGGATCTCGCTTGACGGATCCACCGGAGCCGTTTACGGAGAAAAGATCCCGACTGTTCCGGCGACCATTTCCGGAAACTTCGAAAGATTCATGAAATGGGCCGACGAAGTTCGCCGCTTGAAGGTCAGAACCAACGCCGATACCCCGAAAGACGCCAAACAGGCGCGGGCATTCGGAGCCGAAGGAATCGGTCTCTGCCGCACCGAACACATGTTCTTTAATTCCGATCGCATCAAAGTAATGCGCGAAATGATCGTTTCCGACACAAAAGAACAGCGGGAACGGGCTTTGGCCAAATTGCTGCCGATGCAAAGAAGCGACTTTGAAGAATTGTTCGAGGCCATGGAAAACTTCCCGGTCACCGTTCGTTATTTGGATCCGCCATTGCACGAATTCCTGCCGACTGATCCGAAAGACATCGAAGATCTTTCCAAAGAGCTTGGCGTTACCGTCGAGAAATTAAACAAGAAGATCGCCGATCTTCATGAATTCAATCCAATGATGGGGCATCGCGGCTGCCGTTTGTCGGTTTCTTATCCGGAACTCGCCGAAATGCAGACTCGGGCCGTCATTGAAGCTTATGTCAACGTGAAGAAACGCAATCCGAACTATAAACCGGTTCCGGAGATCATGATCCCGATCGTTTGCGACGAAAAAGAACTTCGTTACGTCAAAGAGATCGTCGTCCGCGTTGCCGATCAAATCCTGAAAGACAACAACATGACCGTTGATTACAAAGTCGGAACGATGATCGAGATCCCGCGTGCCGCTTTGCGAGCTGATTTCATTGCGAAAGAAGCCGCGTTCTTCAGTTTCGGAACCAACGACTTGACCCAAATGACTTTCGGTTTCAGCCGTGACGACGCCACTTCGTTCCTTCCTTATTATTATGAGAAACGGATTCTCGAGAGTGATCCTTTTGCTCACATTGATCAGGACGGAGTTGGGGCTTTGGTCAAACTTTCGGTCGAACTCGGCCGCGCAGCCAATCCGCATCTTCATCTTGGAGTTTGCGGCGAACACGGCGGCGACCCGGCCTCCGTGGAATTCTTCAACCAAGTCGGACTTGATTATGTGTCTTGCTCGCCGTTTAGAGTCCCTCTGGCTCGTTTGGCAGCCGCTCACGCGGTCATTAAACAAAAGAAATAACCAAAAAACAAGGCCAGGCGCTTCGGCACCCGGCCTTTTTGTTTGATAAAATTTAGAAATTGCAGTTTTTCGGAGTACGAGGATAAGGGAGAACGTCGCGGATGTTTTCCACGCCGGTCACATACATTACCAGTCTTTCGAAGCCCAAACCGAAACCTGAATGTTTGGTCCCGCCGTATTTTCTTAAGTCGAGATACCATTCCATCCCTTCGGCGGGGATCCCCAAAGCGGCCATTTTGGCCATCAAAACATCATAACGTTCCTCTCTTTGACTTCCTCCTACCAATTCGCCGGACCCCGGCACCAAAAGATCGGCGGCCGCAACGGTAACTCCGTCATCGTTCAGGCGCATGTAAAAAGCTTTGATCTCTTGAGGCCAGTTGACAACAAAGACCGGACCGCGGAAATGGACATCGGTCAGATAACGTTCGTGTTCGGAGGCCAGATCATCCCCGTATTTGATCTTGTTTTCAAACTGATCATTTCCTTTTTCCAGAATTGTTACCGCGTCTTTGTAATCGCAGCGGACGATCGGCGAAGCAATCAGATCCGAAAGCTGTTTTATTTTTCCCGGATAAACGAATTTATCAAAGAATTCCAATTCTTCGCTCGCCTGGTCAAGAATGTATTTGATGACGTATTTGACCATGTCTTCAACCAGATCCATGTCATCGTTGATGTCCGAAAAAGCCATCTCCGGCTCGATCATCCAAAATTCGGAAGCATGACGGGTGGTATTGGAATTCTCGGCCCGGAAAGTCGGTCCGAACGTATAAACGTTTTTGAAGGCCTGAGCAAAGGTTTCGGCTTCCAGCTGGCCGGAAACGGTCAGGTTGGCATGTTTTCCGAAGAAATCTTTGGAGTAATCCACCGTTCCGTCTTGGTTTTTGGGAAGGTTGTTTAAATCAAGCGTGGTGACCTGAAACATCTCGCCGGCCCCTTCGGCGTCGCTGGCGGTGATGATCGGAGTGTGGACGTAAATGAACTCCCGGGAACGGAAAAACTCATGGATGGCATAAGCCAAAAGGCTTCGAACCCGAAAAGTGGCGTTGAAAAGATTGGTCCGCGGACGCAAATGGGCCTGTTCGCGCAAGAATTCCACCGAATGCTTTTTCGGTTGGATCGGAAAGTCCTCGGGTGAATCGCCTTCCAAAACAATCTTGTTGGCATGGACTTCCAAAGGCTGTTTGTTTTTTGGAGTCAGAACCACGGTTCCGGACACCGTCAGAGCGCAGCCGACCCGAAAACGCGAAACTTCGTCGAAATTATCAAGGGAATGATCGTAAACGATCTGCAAGGTCGACAGGGTCGACCCGTCATTCAGACTGATGAAACCGAATTCCTTCTGGCTGCGGTTGGTGCGGATCCAGCCCTGGATCAAGGCTGGTTCGGTTCCGGCCGAATCAATTTTTTTAAATAGTTGGCTGATGCTTGTTTTCATGCTTTTATCTCCTTTTTGCGAATGCTTCTTTCTATAATGAATGATATGTTGGGAAAGAGGGTTTTCAAAGAATAAAAAAAGTCCTTATCATGAATAAGGACGAAAATTCCGTGGTACCACCTTTGTTCAGCATTGTTGCCGCGCTCAAAACCCGTAACGGGGGTCGACCGGTTAGTTCTACTTGATTTCTTCTAACGGCTCCGAGGGTTCTTTCCCAAACGATTCTGACGGGTTCGCACTGTCTCCGTTTCACTGCAAGAATATTAGTGAGGTACTTTTCTCATCCACGCAATATAAGTTGTCAATACTATAACACACCAAAAAGACTTTGTCAACCAAAGACGGCTTCCGGGAAGAAAAGATTGAAAATAAACCTTTATTATCCCCCGAATTTTGGTATAATATTCAATGTGGTGATTATATGTTTCTTCCAGTAAATAAAAATGACATGACCGAGCGCGGCTGGGATCGGCCGGACTTTGTACTCGTAACCGGCGACGCTTATGTCGACCACCCTTCTTTCGGGGCGGCCATCATTTCGCGCGTTTTGGACGCCATGAATTTCAAAGTGGCAATCCTGGCTCAACCCCGCTGGGAGACTGATGAAGACTTCAAGCGTTTCGGTCAGCCCGTTTTGGGTTTTTTGGTGACAGGGGGAAACATTGATTCCATCGTCAACCATTATGCCGTCAGCAAAAAGCGCCGCTCGGTCGATACGTATGCCGAAGGCGGGCAGATAAACAAACGGCCGGATTATGCCGCCCGGGTTTATTCCCGGATCATCCGCCGGATCTATCCGGATTCGCCGATCATCCTGGGCGGGATCGAGGCGTCGCTTCGGCGGCTGGCCCATTACGATTATTTCCAAAACCGCCTGTTTGCTTCAATTTTGATCGATTCCCAAGCCGATCTGATCGTTTACGGAATGGGGGAGACGACCATCACCGACATCGCGGAAAGCCTGCGAAGCGGCTTGGCCCCTCAAGACATCATCTGGCTGCGCGGAACCGTTTGGAAGACCAAAGACATTTCTAGGATCCCCGAAGATGCCATCCATCTTCCTTCATTCAAAGAACTGAAGGCCGACAAGCTGAATTATGCCCGCAGCTTCAACATTCAGGACCGCAACACCGATGCCCTGAACGGAAAACCGCTCGTTGAAAAATACGACGATGTTTATGTTATTCAAAACACGGCCAGCCTGCCGGTTTCCCGGGAATACTTTGATTGGGTTTACGAACTTCCTTACGAACGCGATTACCATCCGATGTACAAAGAAAAAGTCCCGGCCATCGAAGAGATCAAATTCAGCATCATTGCCAACCGCGGCTGCATGGGAAGCTGTTCTTTCTGTTCGCTTACTTTCCATCAGGGGCGGATCATCCAATCCCGAAGCCAAGACTCGATCGTCAAAGAAGCCGAAGGCATAACCAAACTTCCGGATTTCAAGGGATATATCCATGACGTGGGCGGTCCGACCGCCAACTTCTATGTCTCCGCCTGTGAAAAACAAGCCGAATTCGGAGCCTGCGTGGACAAACACTGCCTGACGCCGGCGAAGTGCAAGAACTTGACAGTGAGCCATTCCGAATATTTGGAAGTGCTGCGCGCCATCCGCCAGCTTCCGAAAGTCAAAAAAGTATTCGTTCGCAGCGGGATCCGCTATGATTACCTGATGTATGACCGCGACGAGACTTTTTTTGAGGAACTGGTTCAGTATCATATCTCCGGGCAGCTGAAAGTGGCTCCGGAGCATGTCAGCGACCGGGTGCTCGACCTCATGCAAAAACCACACTTTGAGCTTTATGACAAATTCGTGAAGAAATATTACGAACTGAACCGGAAATTCGGAAAAGACCAATTTTTGGTGCCGTATCTCATGAGCAGCCATCCGGGAAGCACCGTCGAAGACGCGGTCGTCCTGGCGGAATATTTGCACAAAAACCATCTGCGCGTTGATCAGGTCCAAGATTTCTATCCGACTCCCGGAACGCTTTCGACCGCCATGTATTATACCGAAGTCGATCCGCGGACCATGCAAAAGGTTTACGTGGAAAAGAACCCTCACAAAAAGGCCATGCAGCGGGCTTTGATCCAATATTACAAACCGAATAACTACCCATTAGTCCAAGAAGCATTACTGGAAGCCGGCCGCTCCGACCTGATCGGAAACGGCCCCGATTGTTTGATCAAAAATCAAAATTATTATAAAAAAGAAAAAGAAGTGTGATATAATTAGTCACAAAGGAGTTGGTTAATATGGCATATAAAGCTTTGTATCGGACCTATCGTCCCCAAAAATTTTCTGAAGTGATCGGACAAGATGCGATCGTCAGAACTTTGCAAAACTCGCTTTCGGCCGGTAAGATCACGCATGCTTATCTTTTCAGCGGGCCGCGAGGAACGGGAAAGACCACCATCGCGAGAATTTTTGCGAAAGCTTTGAATTGCGACCACGCTCCGACCAGCGAGCCGTGCGGCGAATGCACCTCTTGTTTGGAAATCGCCGAGTCAAACAACCCCGACGTCATCGAAATCGACGCCGCCAGCAACAATGGCGTTGACGAGATCCGGGACATCCGGGAAAAAGTTAAGTTTCTCCCCGGAGGATCAAAATATAAAATTTACATCATCGATGAAGTTCACATGCTCAGCCAGGGGGCTTTTAATGCGCTTCTGAAAACCTTGGAAGAGCCTCCTAAACATGTCATTTTCATTTTGGCCACCACCGAACCCTACAAAGTCATTCCGACCATCCTTTCCCGATGCCAGCGTTATGATTTCAAATCGCTGAGCGTCAAAGAGATCGCGAGTCAATTGGAAAAAGTCGCGAAAATGGAAAAACTGAACATATCCCGCGAAGCGGTCATTGCCATCGCCGAGAGTGCGGAAGGCGGAATGCGGGACGCGTTCAGTTATCTGGATCAGGCGGCCTCGTTCGCCGATGACGAGATCACCATTGACGACGTCAACTCGGTCACCGGGAATCTTAATTATGACAAGACCATCGAATTGGCCCAATACTTGGAAAACAAAAACCTTAACGAGGCGCTTAACGTAGTCAACGACCTTTTGAACGCCGGGAAAGAGATCGGAAAGATCGTCGGGGGCATCCTCCAATTTTACCGCGACATTCTGCTGTTCAAAAACATCGATACTTCCACGTTTTCCAAATACATATATGAAAAGGAAGCTTTCAAGAAACTGGCTGCCGACATCGATGTCGCCAAGATCTTTTACTACGTCGACGTCCTAAGCGACGTTCAGGCCAAAATCAAGTCCGCGATCACCCCGCACATTTATCTGGAAGTGGCCATGATCAAAATGATCAATGTCAGCGGCGACGATCTGGATCTGATAAAACGGATCAACCAAATGGAAGAAAAAATAGCTGGGCTGCCGACTGGCGCGCCCGGCGTATCAGCCGGAACCCCATCCGAACCGGTTGACAACGAAAAGATAACCGCCATTGAATTCCGACTCAACCGGGTGATCAATGAACTGAGCAAACTCGAATTGCACAAATTAAACGAGCGAATCAGCAATCTGGAAGGTAAATCCCCCGCCGCGGCAGATGACAGCCAATTGGCCAGCGTGGCACAAACAATCCAAACCCTCGGCGCTTCGGTAACGGTTTTAAAGAATCAGATCGAAAATCTGACTCGCGAGAATGCTGCCAAATTTCAGAAGATCGAGCAAATGGCGGAGCAAACCAAACCGGCTCCCGTTGTTTCCATTCCGGACAGCCGGATAATGGCTCGGATCGAAGCTCTGGAGAATAACCAATCAGGACCGCTTCCCGACAGCAGCATCCTAGCCAGACTCGAAGCTCTCGAACAAAGCACCCCCGCCCCGGCGGCAACTGAACCAGACGAAGTTTTGCTCGGAAGGATCTCCGAACTTGAGGACAAGATCGAAAACCTGTCCCAATCCGGCGAACAAACGAAGGGCGAAGAGAACCCGATTTTGAATACTGATCTAACCCGAATGGAAGACAAAATTGCGGCTTTGGAAGCAAAAATATATAAAATGATGTCTGAAGTTTTGGCCGGCCAGCCGGCCCCGACAGTCGTCAAAAAACCGAAACAAAAAATCAACGAAGGACAGATCGTTCTGTTTGGCAGCGACATCGTCACCATTGACGAACTGGAAAAACCAATCAGGGAACAAGCTTATTTCGACGATCTGGAGAAAGCTCCGAAACCCCAACCAGTCAATTCGGCAGTTGTAACAAAACCAGAAAAAGAAACGACCGGATTCGGAAATCCGAAAATTCAAGAAAAACCCGTTGAAGAAATTTCCGAAGCCGAAGAAGAACCAAAGGCGGAAGAACCGGAAGAAAAGCCGGAATTAAAAGTTGAAAATTTTGAAAAAACGGAAATAACCGCTGAACCAAAAACGGTGAAGATCCCGGAAATTCCGGAATTGAAAGTCACTGATTTTTTGGATCACGGAGCCGGAGAAAAGTTCCAAAAAACCATCGTCGACGGCAAAGAGATCATTGAAGGACCGCAATCGCGTTTGGTTCGAAAGATCAACCCGGAGAAACCGGAGATCGAACAGATGACGGTCATGGATCTCAGCGACCGAAAACCGGTACCGATTCCGGTACCGGAAGTTAAAACCCTGCCGCCGATGCCGGTGCTTCCGAAAGCGGAACCAACGGAGAAATTCGGGGTTTGGCTGGCGAAGGCCATCGAGAAGATCCTTCATGAGACCCGAAACCAATCGGCGAAGGAAGACCGCCCGCGAGTCATAAATCTTTGGGGGACTTTGAACAAAAACACCGATCCCAATCAACATGCGATCGCCGAACTTCTCCATGACGGAATTGTTGCCGCCGTCGGGGAAAAGGAATTGGTGATCGTTTATCCGACCGCGTCCGCGTGCAATCAGGCCATGAAACCAAAATTCAAAAAAGAAGCCCTCCGCCTTTTGAGCGCCTATTTGGGGGGCGACTATAATTACATTGCCCTTCCGGATGCATTGTGGCGCCAGAAACGGAACGAATACGTCGACCAGTACAATATCGGCGTCCGGTTTCCGATACTGACTCCGATCGACGATCCCGATCTGATGTTTGAAGATGACGGGGCGGATCGGGAAGGCGACCACGAAAAGATGGTAAACCGGGCCCTGAATCTGTTCGGGGACAAAATCGTAAAAATCGAATAAGGAGAAATCATGAATCAACAGGCATTATTGAGAAAAGTCAAGAAAATGCAAGAGGAAATGTTAGCGGCCCAGCAGGAGATCGAACGGACCAGTTTCTTTGCTTCGGCGGGCGGAGTCGTCAGCGTCGAAGCCAAAGGCACGAAAGAGATCGTCAAAGTCACCGTCGAAGAGGATTTTAAATTCGAATCCCCAGAGGATCTGGAGATGCTGGGCGACATGGTCGTGGCGGCTTGCAATCAGGTCTACAAAGAAATTGAAAAAGTCACCAAAGAAAAAATGGGAAAATACAACGAAATGCTCGGCGGGTTTGGCGGCCTGTTCTGATATGAAATATCCGCAAGCCCTCCAGAAATTGATTGATAGTTTTCAGATGTTTCCGGGAATCGGGCCGAAGACGGCCGAGAGACTGGCGTTCTTCACTTTTCTTAAACTGAAAGACGAAGACGTTGCGCAATTCGCCAAAAACCTGGTTGGCGTCAAAAGCGACATCAAACGCTGTTCGAATTGCGGCGCTTTGACCGATCAGGACGTATGCGAGATTTGCAAAGACCCCAACCGGGAACCAAAGCTGATCGTCGTGGAAAGCAGCAAAAACGTCATTGCTTTCGAAAAAACCAAAATGCACAACGGAAAGTACCATGTCCTCAACGGGCTGATTTCTCCGCTCAAAGGGATATCCCCCGACGAAATCAATTTCCGATCGCTGCTTAACCGGATCCAAAATGAAAACATTCAGGAAATAATCATCGCCACAAACGCCACCATTGAGGGCGAAATGACCGCTCTGTACATTAAAAAAGCCCTAGCTTCAACCCAAGCGAAAGTTTCCCGGATCGGATACGGACTTCCGGCGGGGGGAGACATTGAATACGCGGATGAAATTACTTTGATAAAAGCCCTTGAAGGTCGGAAAGAAATGTAGTATAATGAATCAACTTCGAGAAAGAGGAGAAGAAATATGCAGGTAATCAAGGATCTATTCACTAAAATAGACGGAATATTAAGCACTTATCTTGATCCGATCGTTAACAAAATTATCACTTTTTTGCAAAATACCGGCGACACGGTTTTGGCCCTGATCATTCTTTTCGCGGCCATTTTGATTTTGATCGGACTTATCCGATGGCTGAAACATTTTAAATTATTTTTGTTTGTTGTGATACTTTTCGGAATTGTCATTGCCGTTTGGTATTTTTTCGGAAGAGCATAAGCCGTTTAAAGAACCGGGAAAAGGTTCTTTTTTTATGCGCGGGAAGCAAAAAACTTAGGTCTCATTAAATTATTTGATTTCAAAATTTTCAAACCATGTCCGGCATTTACCGACAAAATTCCGTCTTTTTATCAAATACTGTTTTACTTTATGTCCCCTTCGTGATAAAATGTTCAAGTAAGCACATATTAAAAAAGGAGTCGCAAATGGAAAAAGCGAGCAATGTCATTTCAAACAATCCGATCAAGACGGTTCATCAAAGCGTTGATGTCCGCCTTCAGAACCTATCCAAAGAATTCCCCGAGAAGAACGGCAAGAAAACCATCGCCGTCAACGACTTCTCCGTTGTGATCCCCGCCGGGAAGCTGATTGGTCTTTTGGGACCGTCGGGCTGCGGAAAATCAACCACCCTTTACATGATCGCCGGGTTGCACAAGCCAACCGCGGGATTGATATTTTTCGGTGACGACGACGTCACCAACATGCCCCCGGAGAAACGGGGAATCGGTCTGGTCTTCCAGAATTATGCCCTTTATCCGCATATGACGGTCCGCCAGAACATCATGTTTCCGTTGGAAAACTTAAAAGTTGAAAAAGACGAAGCGGCTAAATTAGCCCAAGAAATGGCCGAATTGGTGCATATCGGCGACTTGATGGATCGGAAACCAAGCCAATTGTCGGGAGGTCAGCAGCAACGCGTGGCCATTGCCCGGGCTTTGGTCAAAAAGCCGCGGGTCCTTCTGCTTGACGAACCGCTTTCCAACCTTGATGCCCGGCTGAGACTTCAGACCCGCGAAGAAATCAAGCGGATCCAACGAGAAACCAAAATCACCACCATTTTTGTGACCCATGATCAGGAAGAAGCCATGAGCATCTCCGACGAGATCGTGGTCATGAATGAAGGAATCCGCCAGCAGATGAGCCATCCGCAAGCGGTCTACGACGAACCGGTCAACATGTTCGTGGCGAAATTCCTCGGGAACCCCCCGATCAACCTCATCCCGGCCAAAATCAACGCCGGGCAGTTGATTCTGGAAGACGGAATCGTTTTGGAAAAGGGTTACGAGATCGCGGACAAAGACGTCTTCATCGGTCTTCGTCCGGAGTATTTGAAGATATCGCTTAACGGAAAACTGAAAACCCAAATCGATTTGATCGAACACATCGGCCGAGACACGATGATCATTTGCAAGATCGTCGGCACCGAAACTTCGATCCGCGCCATCGTTCCAAGCGTCAAAGACCTCGCCGTCGACCAACAGATCAGCTTTACTTATACGAAAATCTTTGTTTTCGATAAACTTACCGGCGAGAGGTACAAATAATGCTCGAATACAAGCGGGACGGATGGAAGGCGGCCTTATGTCTGGCACCGATGTTATTGATGATGTCGGTGTTCACATTCTGGCCGATCATTAATTCTCTCATCATGGCCTTCCTGGAAGATTATTCTTTCGGAGGGATGCAAAGCCACTTGTATGCCCGCATTCTGGGCGGCGGGACCTACAACGGGATCGGATTTAAAAACTTTGTTCAGGTCTTCAACGAAGCCGACTTTTGGACGGCTCTGAAAAATACCAGCGTCATGGTCTTCATTTCCGTTCCGGTCACGGTCATCCTGGCTTTGGCGATCGCGGTCGGACTGAATTCCACCAAAAAAATGCAGGGATTCTTCCAAACCGTCTTCTTTCTGCCCTATGTTACCAATACCATCGCCTTGGGATTGGTTTTTGGTTCGGTCTTTCACATTGAATACGGATTGATCAATAAATTGTTTGGCACGCAGGGACTGTCCTGGATCAACCAGGGCGCGACTTGGTGGCGGGCGATGTTCGTTTTGATGGTTTATACCGTTTGGAACGGGCTGGCCTTCAAGATTATCGTCTTTCTTTCCGGAATGCAAAGCATCGACAAGCAATATTACCAAGCGGCTCAGGTCGATGCCGCGCCGAGATGGCGGGTCTTCCGAAGGATTACCGTTCCTTTGCTTTCTCCGATGATCCTGTACATCACCATCACCTCGTTCATCGGTGCCTTCAAAGCTTATTCCAGCGTCATCGCCATTTTCGGAACCGGAGCCTACGGACCGGCCGGAAACGAAAAAATGATGATTACCATCGTTGGATACATTTACGATAAAATGTGGCAAAGCGGGACGCCTTACGGCGTCGGTGCCGCCGGATCCCTCATCTTGTTCATCATCATCCTGATCATCACGGTTGCTCAGCTTCAGGTGAGCAAAAAACGTGTGTACTATTAGGAGGGGAACAATGGATAAAGAATTATATTTAGACAAAGAACAGCTTCGGGTTTTCAAGATCAAGCGGGCCATCAGCTACGGATTCCAATATGCATTCCTAATTGCCATGGCTCTGTTCATCATCATTCCGTTTTATTGGATGCTCGTCAGTTCCGTCAAGCAGACTTGGGAAATCACCTCTCCGAACCTAACCCTGCTTCCGCTTAACGGCAATACCGGCCAGATCGCCTGGCCGTGGGACTGGGCTTGGGGAAATTACGGAAAACTGTTTACCGGCATCGTCAATACCAGCGGGGTGGGCGGCGAATGGACTTTCCAGCCGATGCCGTTCGGATGGATGTTTCTGAACACCATCGTCGTGGGCTTCTTCACCACCATTTTCATGGTAACGACCACCATTTTGGCGGCGTTTGCCTTCTCGAGACTTAATTTCAAAGGCCGCGAATTTTTGTTCTCGGTTTTGCTCATGACCATGATGATCCCAGGCGAAGTATTCGTCATCACCAATTACATGACCATCGCCAAACTAGGCTGGATCCGCAGCGACGACCACCTTCAAAATTATTTAGCCTTGATCTTGCCTTTCATCACCAGCGTATTCTACACGTTCTTTCTGAGGCAGACTTTCAGACAGATCCCGAATGAATTGTATCTGGCGGCGAAAGTTGACGGAACGACCGATTTCAAATACTTGCTCAGAGTCATGATCCCGATGGCGCGATCGACCATCACGACCATCGTCATTTTGAGCATGATCGGCACTTGGGATGCCTACATTTGGCCGTCTTTCGTGACCAACGCTGAAAATCGCAACCAGCTGCTCGTCAGCAACGGGTTGATCGTCGGATTGGCCGGCGCCGTCGAATCGACGGGACCGAATTCCATTCTGAACATGCAAATGGCGGCATCAACCTTGGTGACCATCCCCTTGCTCGCAGTCTTCTTCATCTTCAAAAAATACATCATGCGGGGCGTTTCCCGCAGCGGAATCAAAGGTTAGGGTAACAAAAGCTAAAGCTTAGTTATATAAAAAGGGAAAGGAAAAAGAAATGAGAAAAAGTTTATTTTTGCTAGTATTTCTCTTCAGTGCATTTCTGCTGGCAGGATGCGCTGAGAACAAAAGAGAGCCGGAAGGCTACAATGTCTTGACGGAAGCCGATATTGCCGATCAGGACATCACGCTGACTTTCGTTGTCCGTTCCGGTGTTATTTCCACCGCTCTGACCGACCTAGTCGCGGAATTCAAGACACTATATCCAAGAATAACCATTGAAGTTGAAGCCCTGTCAGGATCTTATGATCTGATTCGCTCGACCACCATGATGGACATCAACTCCGAGAATGCCCCGGACTTGGTCATCGGATACCCGGACCATTTCGCCGAATATTATTCAGCCGGCGCTTTGGTCGATCTGCAATACTTCATCGATGACGAAGAAGTCGGTTATACCGAAGCGGAATTAGGTGATTTCCTAGATTCTTACCTGAAGGAAAACCGCGGATTCAACGCTGTTTACCCAGAAGACCTGTACGGATTGCCTTTTAACAAATCAACCGAAGTTCTTATTTATAACCGAACCTTCTTTGAGGGCCTTTACGGGGCGGCTTGGGAAGACCAAATTCCTGAAACATGGGCCGAAATCAACACCGTCGGAGCCGACATTCTGACCAGAGTCGCCGCAGGAGAAGCAGACGACATCTTCGTTGAATCAATCGATCCGATCACCCGAGTTACAACCTATCTGAAAGTTTCGGATTTTATCAATGACAATCCGGAGCTTCCAAATGATTTCGTTCCGTTCGGATATGATTCCAGCGACAACGCCTTTATCACCCTGATTCGTCAGTTTGGTGCCGCTTATACCGAAAGAGTCGACGTTGAACACGGATATGTTCGTTTCAACAATGCGGAAACCATTGCCGCCCTGAATTATTTCAAAGGTTTGACCGACGCGGGAGTATTCGGAAACGCCGCCACCTTCGGATTGGATTATTGCAGCGATGCCGTCAAGCAAATCAAATGCGTCATGACCGTCGGATCAACGGCGGGCGTCGGCTACAATGCCGATACAACCTCGCAATATGATTATGAACTTGGCGTTTCCCCGATCCCTTACTATACTGCTGACAAGAAGTTTGTCATTCAACAAGGGACCAACATTGGAATGATCAATCAGAACACCGATGAAGAAAAACTGGCCGCTTGGCTATTCCTCAAATTCTTGATGGAGCCAGCGAAAACCGCTCAGTTCGCCATGGCTACCGGAGGCTATCTGCCGGTTCGCGAATCAGCTTATGCTTCGGCGGCTTACGCGGAATATCTGACTAATCCGACCGATGACAAAAAAGACTTCTCCAAAGCAGCCAACGTTGCTTTGAATGATTATATCGAAAAAGAATACATTTTCTTCGTTGACGATGCTTTCGTCGGCTCAGCCGAGATCCGCAGCGAAGCCGGAGCCATCTTTGATGCCATCATTGTCAACAATGAAAACATCCAAAACCGGATCACTCAAGCTTACAATACTCTGAAGCCGTTCGTTGAATAAACAAATTGTTCGGTTTTCCAAAAAAGGTGATTTATGAATAAGAATATTTTCAGAAAATTAGTTTTGGTCTTGTTTTTGTTGGGACTCGGGGTTGCTTTTGTTGCCTGCGAAAAAGAACCGATCGATGATGATCCCATCATTACCGTCGACGATTTAACGACCAAGTATACCGACGGACTGAAACTGACCGAAAATTATGCTTCGAAAGACTTTCTGACCCAAGGGATCGAAGCGGTCACGTTGCTTCGGGTCGTGGACGGCGATACCGCCCATTTCCTTAACGCGGACGGGGAAACCGTCAAGATCCGGTTTTTGGGAATCAATACTCCCGAATCGACCGGAACGATCGCTGCTTGGGGGAAAAAAGCCAGTTCTTATACTAAAATCAAACTGATGAACGCCACGGAAATCATCATTGAATCCGAAAACATCAACCAGGCCGCGGAGCTTGACAGCACCGGCGGACGTTACCTCGGTTACGTTTGGTATCGTCCGAGCGCGACCGCCGATCTAAGACTGTTGAACCTGGAAATCATTGAACAGTGTTTCTCGTATTTTACCGGCGATCCCGGAACCAAATACGGAACCACTTTCCAAAGCGCTTTCCTGGAAGCCTACGCAACCAACCTTCGCGTCTTTGGACAAATCGATCCCGATTACAGTTATTCCACGACCATCATGGAAATCACGATCGCGGAACTGCGAAACAACTATTCCAGCTATTCAACCGGAACGCGTCTGAAAATGACCGTTCGGGTTGTTCGAATGATCGGCGACAGTCTCTTTGTTGAGGATTTGGAACCGACACTCAACGAGGACACAGGAATAACCGCGAAATCAGCCATCTTCCTTTACCACTCTTTTGTGAGCGGCCTCGGAAATTACAAACCGGGTTATGTCATTTCGCTCGAATGTCAGGCTTCGGACGATGAAACGTACGGCGCCCAACTGGTCAGCCCCAAAAACCTGAGAACGATTCAGACGACCAGCGATTACACCATTACCGATGTTCCGGAAAGCGTCACCAATCTTCAAGCCTATGAGGGCTTTGTGGTCCGGGTGTCGGAATTTCTGGTGACGGACGTGTCCGGCGAAAACGACTCCGGAGCCTTCACGGTTTACGGAACCATGAAAAACGGAGCCGAACTGATGATCCGCATTGACGCGGACGTATCGCCGGCCATTCCTCAAAGCTTCCCGATAGTCGGGTCGAAATACGATGTCATCGGCGGAGTCAGCAAGTACGTCAACGCCTACGAAAACAACGCGGTCTTTTACCAAGTCAAACTCGGCAATTTAACCGCCGAAACAATGAACGATTTCGTTCTGAGTGCCAATCAATAACCATAAAAACAAAAAAATAGGAGGGAAACAGATTTATGACTTTTATCAAGAATAATGTGCGAAAACTCATGACTTTGATTTTTGCATTATTATTGGGTTTATCATTAGCCGCTTGCAATAAGGAAGAAGTTGACCTTGACGCCCAAAAAGTTCAGGAAGCCCTGGCTTCCATCGCGGTCGGGAATCTGACTAACGTCAAACTATCTTTCACCGTTCGGGCCACTACCATCCAACATGATCTCCCAATCACTTGGGAAGTTGAATGTACGGACGGATCGGCAGCGATCGAGACCGTCGGAGACGTGACCACCGTCGTCATCACGCGGACCGAATATACGGAAAATGCCCAAGGAGTTCAAACAAATGCCTGGGGCGAAGCCGTTTTGAAAGCAACCGTCACTTACAATGGGAAATCTGCGACCAGAACCTGGGACTTATCGGTTGCCCCGGGAGAAAAAGTTGCTGAAATCGTCATGGACATCGTTACGGTTCAAGCCGCAGCAGCGGATACGCTGGCCCTTGTTGAGGGAACGGTCACCTATGTCATCAGCGCCGGATTCTATGTCCAGGATGAGACTGCGGGAATCTATGTTTATACCGACGCCGTTCCGGAAGCTTTCGTGGTTCCGGGCGCGGTCGTCAAAGTTTCGGGAACGCTGAGCATTTATTACTCGACTCCGGAAATCGTCAGCCCGGTTGTCACCAAGATAACCGATGCTCCAGTCGCGGGATTTGATTATTCTGTCGCACCGGCTGCCGAAATCCCGACCCTGATCGCCAAATCCAAAGATGACCGGGTCAATTTCGCGGAGATGTACACCATCACCGGAATGGTCATCGCCAATGACCCGAACACCATTTCCGATTATTCGATCAAAGACACCGTCAATAACGCTTCGTTATATATTTACAACAGTTCCAACGCCGAAGTAAAAGCAGAATTGTTGGCGAAAGTCGGACAATATGTCAGCATGGTCGTCATCGCCCATGATTTCCATTCCGGAAACCTGGTTTGGAGATTTTTGGGAGTTAAAGGAACCGTCGTTGACGCTGAAGCTCCGGTCGCAACCGATCAGGAAATCGTCGACAACAGCCAAGCCGAACTGACTACCAAATACGAAGGCAAATCGTATGCTTTCAATCTGAACTTGCTGGCAACCGCTGACGCGGGCGCAACCGTCACTTGGGTTTCGAACACCCCGGCGGTCATCGCCAATGACGGAACCTTCACCATGCCTTTGGCTGACACCGCCGTCGTTTTGACCGCGACCGTCACTTCGGGCGAGGTAAGCGAGACCATTGATCTGCACGTTACCGCCAAAGCGGTCGCAAAACAGACCATTGCGCAAGTCATCACCGCCATGGATGCGGCGGCTCAACTCGGCAATTCGCTTGATTTCGTCATGTTTGAAGGAATCATCATCGGAACCGATGTTGACGGATACTATTATGTAGCCGACAGCGAAGCCATCATTTATGTAAGACATAAAGTATCGGTTGACTCGCTAGCCGTTGGCGATTCCGTTCAAATCATCGGAAAAGCTACCGTTTATACCAATACCAACAAACAATACACTCGTCAGATCAGCGGCAACTACAAAGTCGTCAAATTGGATGAATTGACTCATGATTGTCCAATAACCGCCGTTGACGCTCTCATTTCTGATTTTGATTTCACCATCACCGCCGCCAACTATCTAACCGCGGTTCCGGCCGAAACACTCTACGGAAAACTGGTTAAATTCGATTTGTACATTACCCTTCAAGGGGAATACAATGACGTATATTTGGCCGAGTCCATGGAAGCCGGAGCACCGAAGATTTTGGTTTATTACAAGTCAATGGACATTGACGGACTCGAAGCTCTCGCGGGAACCAAAGTCAAAGTCACCGCCGTTGTCTATGATTACAGCATTTCCTCGGGATGGCGTTTGGGATTCCTGGATCGCGAAGGCGATGTGGAAGTTCCTGCCATTCTTTCCGAAGCTGAAAAATTGGCGATCGCTGCGGCTGAAATTGAAGCCATCGTCAAAGAAGGCGATGAAGTATCCGGAAACCTTAGCTTTATCACCGATACCGCCAAGATTACCATTCCAGGAGTCAAGTACACCTGGACAACCGATGATCTGACTGCCATATCCGCAACCGGAGTTTTCACCGCTCCGGTAACTGACAAGACCGTAAAAATCACCGTTAATTGCTTCCTTGACGGAAACGTCGCCGGCACGCCAAGTGCAACTTGGGACATCAATGTCACTGCCAAAGCTGTGGTTGTTGCGGCGTCCGCTCCTGTCATTATTAGCCAAGCCTACGGTGGCGGCGGAAACTCTGGAGCCACCCTAAAGAGTGACTTTATTGAGTTATATAATACAACGGATGCAGCAATTGATTTAACTGGTTGGGTTGTATTCTATGCCTCAAAAACAGGTTTATTTAAAGATCAAACCGTAGAAACCTATGGTGTTTCCGTTAATCTATCCGGAAGTATTGCGGCTCATAGTTTCTATTTGATCAAATGTGCCGACGGAGCAGGGGGAACAGTTGATCTTCCAGCATATGATGCCATTAATGCTGCTCTTCCAATTACCATGGGAGCGGATGGATTCAAGATTGCTTTGTGTAATTCAAGTGTCATACCTCTAAACCCAGACAGCGCAAACGTTGTGGATTTTGTTGGAGCAAATTCAACGGCTTCATTATTTGAAGGTCAAGGACCTGCTCCAGCCCCAAGCAACACTTTAGCAATCGTTCGGGCAACATTAACCGATACAAACGAAAATGCAACCGATTTTACTACAGCAGCGCCGAACCCAAGAAATTCCTCAAGCCCCGCTCAATAACCAGACGTAAAAGTCCAAAGCAGATAAAACTGTTTTGGATTTTTTATTGTTTTGGCCGGCGTGATATGTTAAAATGGAAACGAGGTACAGAGTATGGAATATCGGAAATGGTATGACCGCGACATCAAAACTTCATTGTTGGGATTCGGAGCCATGAGATTAAAAACCAAAGACGGCGAGATCGACGAAGAAAAAGGTTTGGCTTTGTTTGATCATGCTTACCAAAACGGGATCAATTATTTTGATACCGCCATGCCATATACCGACGGAAAGAATGAAACTTTCGTTGGCAAGGCTTTAAAACGATATCCGCGCGAATCCTTCTATTTAGCCTCAAAGCTTTCTTTCGGGATGGTAAATTCCAAAGAAGAGGTTTTAGGATTTTTGGAGCGCCAACTTGCTGGCTTACAAACCAATTATCTGGATATGTATCTTTTGCATGCCATGAATAAGGAACGGCTTCAAAACGTTAAAGAATGGGACGTAATCGAAATACTTAAAAAGTGGAAAACAGAAGGAAAAATCCGAAACATCGGCTTTTCATTTCATGACGACTATGACACTTTCAAAGAAGTCCTCGCCATGAATGATTGGGATTTCGTTCAGATCCAACTGAATTACATGGATACCGACATTCAACAAGGCATCCGGGGATACCGCGATCTGGAGCAGAGAAAGATACCGGTCGTGGTCATGGAACCGGTTAAAGGGGGGAAACTCGCCACCTTTTCGCCGGAGATTGCCAAACCGTTTTCCGACTATAGTTCGGCTTCGATGGCTTCATGGGCTTTGCGTTGGGTCGGGAGTCTTCCGGGAGTCAAAGTGATCCTGAGCGGAATGAACGAAATGGAACAGATGGTGGACAACATCACCACCTTCAGAGATTTCCGTCCGCTGTCCGTGGAAGAGTATCAAAAGATCTATCAGGTGAAAAGCGCCCTCCAAAAAGCCATTGCGGTCGATTGCACCAACTGCCGCTATTGCCTGCCTTGCACGGTCGGGATCGACATCCCCGGGAATTTCAAAGTTTTCAACGGCTTTGCGATGTACAATAACGAAGGCGATGCAAAACGGCAGTTCTCCAATCTGATCAGAAACTCGACGCTTCTTTCTGAATGCATCGAATGCGGAAAATGCGCTTTGGAATGTCCGCAGCACATCCGCATTCCGGAAGAGTTGAAACGCATGCTTGAAAAAATGCCATTTTTGAAATGAGAGATAATCCAAGACGGGTTTATGCCGTCTTTTTCTCATTTTCCGGTTTGAAAAAATAAAAAGAATTTAAATCAAAAGGCGGGTATGGTATAATAAAAGCACATAACCCCAATGAAAACCGCCCGCGGCCGGAAGAAAAGGCAAAATCATGATTGGAAATCCCCAAAAAACCAATGAGATCCTCCAAAAATACAACATTCGCGCTCGTAAACGGTATGGGCAAAATTTTTTGATTGACGAAAACATTCTGGATAAAATCGTAATGACCGCCGGAATCGTTAAAACCGACGGCGTCATTGAGATCGGCCCGGGAATCGGCGCTTTGACCGAAAGACTGATCATGGCTTCCAAACGGGTCCTGGCTTACGAGATCGATGAACGGTTCATCAACGTTTTGGAAAACGAACTGGGAAACCAAGAAGGACTAATGATTCGAAATTCCGATTTTTTGGAAGCGGATCTGGAAGCGGACCGAAAGTTTTTTTCGGACTGCGCCCGAGTTTTGGTCGTCAGCAACATTCCCTATTACATCACTACCCCGATCATTTCCAAGTTGCTTAAAAAAGGAAGCGGGATTGACGAATTTTATCTGATGGTCCAAAAAGAAGTCGGGCTGAGACTTACTTCCAAACCAAACACCAAGGACTACAATGCTTTTTCGGTTTTCATCAGTCATCTGGCCGAAGTCAGCATTTGCTTTCCGATCTCCCAAAACTGTTTCATTCCGCGGCCGGATGTGGAAAGCATGATGATCAAGATCAAAAGAACCGAACCGAAAGAACCAATCGATAACCTTGAACATTTTCAAAGTTTCATTCAAAACATATTCGAGAATCGGCGCAAAACGCTGATGAACAACTTGCTTCGCAGCTATTCCTTAACCCGCGAAGGCATCGGCGCGGCTTTCAATTCCGCCGCCATTCCCGAGCAGGCCAGAAGCGAAAGTTTGGATTTGGGTCGGATCATCGGCCTGTACAAAAATCTTTTTGAAAAACAATAACGTTTGTTGCTTGGAGGAAAAACCAACCGGGACTTAACAATCTAATTCAGCGAAAGGAGGCATCCGCATGGTAATGGAAAAAGGATACGCCAAAATCAACTTAGGGCTTGAAGTGATCAGAAAACGCGAGGATGGCTACCACGATCTGGCCATGGTCATGACTCCGATCGATCTTTACGATGAATTGTATTTTGAAGACTTCCCGGAGGGCAAACAGGTGAAAATAGACTGTGACAAACTTGCGCACATTCCGCTCGAAGATAACTTGATATACAAAGCCGTTTCTCTGATCAAAACCCAGTACAACGTTGATAAAGGGGTTAAAATCAGGGTTGTGAAGCGGATTCCCGAACAAGCCGGTCTGGCTGGGGGAAGCGCGGATGCGGCTGCGACTTTGCGAGCTTTGAACGGACTTTGGAATTTGGATCTAAATCTTGATCAATTAGCGGCTTTGGGAGCCCAAATCGGAAGCGACGTTCCGTTTTGTATTTATAACCGGACGGCCAAAGTGACCGGGCGCGGGGAGAACATCGAATTCATCGAAACGGTGCCTTTCGCCCATTTGATTCTCATCATTCCGCCGCTCGGAAGCTCGACGTCCGACACTTTCAAAAAATTCATCGTTCACAATCAAAACGCCGGAAAAATCGACGAATTGATCGAAGCGATTCGTCAGGGAAACATCAACGTCATTTCCGAAAAATTATTCAATGATTTGGAATATGGAGGAAAGCAGGCCGAGATCAACCGTTTCAAACGCGATCTTGTTGAAGCGGGCGCGCTGGGGAGTTTGATGACCGGAAGCGGATCGGCCATTTACGGCATCTGTTTCAACGAGAAACAAACCAAAGCCACATACGAAAAGCTTCGATTCCTCTATCAAAAAACCAACCATCAGATCTTGATGACGACCATCCGATCGCTTCGAAAACCGAATCTGGAAGGATACATCCCGGACCGAAACGCCAAAAAAACACTCGTTCAGGGGAGTTTCGAGACCAAGGCGCAGGGAATGGTGATGCTTGGGTATCACCGGATAAGGGACAATTACCGCCTCATTCTGACGCCGGTCGGACTTTACGATTCGCTGTCGGTATGTAAACTGAGCAATCCGGTTTGCGAAGTATTCTTCGGAGAGAACGAGGAAGAAACGGAATTGACGGGGAAACTGAAAACGGTGATTGCGAAAACCGGATATGGTCTGCGAGTGCGGATCGCCAACCGGTTTGACCGGGTTTTCGGATTGTTCGCTTTCAACAACTATCTGGCCTGCATAATTTCCGGATTGGGAAAATTCGGAACCGATCCGGAAACCATATATCCTTTATTTCCGAAAATTATCAAAGCTTATTCGCATTCCCAAACCTTTGAATATGACTCCAAAACGGATAGTTTTGAATTGTTGGGGGAAGCCGTGTTTGGCCATGTGCTGGTCAGTTCCCTGAACCTTCGGGGATATCAGTCGCCGCGTTATACCGAACAAGTCGAAGTTCAGAGCAAAGAAATGGACGCGGTCAAAGAAGCGATTGCCGAAAAGAATTTTTATAAAATGGCCGACAACGTTCAAAACGGCATCAGCCGTTTTGAGACCCGGGCCATCCGCGAATTCCGGCGCTTCCCGCTCGTTGAAAAAACCGAACAGCTTTGCCTGCGTTTGGGAGCCAGCGGATTCGTTCTTTCCGCGGACGGCCGCTGCATCATCTGCTTTTGCCGTTTCGGGGATCAGGCAAAAGCCATCAGCCGAAATTTGCAAATCAAACATCGGATGAACACGACGATCATCACCACCATTCGCAGCAGCGTCAAACACCAACCGGCCCAAAGCGAAACGCTGCACCCGGCGAACGCCGAAGAAGTCAGCCGGACGGGGTTTGAGGAATACCTGAATCTAGAGATCGAACAACAGCGCCAGCTTCCCGACCAAGTCGATTATGAGAAGCTTGATTACGAAGAGGGCAGTCCGTTTGACAATGAAACATCCGAGATCGAAAAAGATGAGGAACCAACTAAACCAAAGAGCCGGATCCGCAAGAAAATTCAACCGGTTTCGGCCATCCGGGATTCTGATCTGGAAGGAATATTGTATCTTCACAGCGGCGGAAGCCTGTTCAAGCAGTATGATTTTGTTGACATTGCCCGGTATTTCGAAAAATATTTCCACGGCAAATCCATCAAATTCATCAAAGATCAAGAAGAAATCGAAGTATTGTTCGTTACCAATTCCCTTCCGCACATCCTGGGGATTCACCTGCTGGATGAAAAAGACCCGGAACTGCGGGGGCGCCGCGGATTCCAAAAACTGATCAGCGGGGAGATATCTTATTATCAGCTGAAGAGATCCGGAAGGTACAGCGAAGAGATCATCAGAAAAATTTATAACAAAACTCAGAGTTCGGTATTGATTTTCAATGACATCTTCAATAACCGTCCCCTGAGCTGTTTCGACAAGTCTTTCGTGAAAAGCGAAAGCTCAAAAATGGAAAATTTGGAATTTGTCATCACCAGAAGGTTGACGGAGACCTCGTTCCGACGGCAGAACCTATTGGGGATAGGGAAAGACCCGAGCACCGACAGTTACTATTTCAACACGTCCTTCTTATGGGAAGTCCCGGCCGACATCGGCCAAAAGGACAGCATCAAGATTCAAGTTTACCGTTAAATTTTGCGTAACCAAAAAAATAGTAGAAAGGATGACTCACTATGAATGTTACAGGGGTAAAAGTTTACAAAATCGAAGGAAAAGACAAACTCAGGGCCACCGCGACCATCACTTTTGACAATGCTTTCATGGTTCATGGGCTGAAAGTAATCGAGGGGGAGGAAGGCCTGTTCGTCGTCATGCCCGCGGTCAAGAAGAATGGGATGTTTAAGGACATCGCCCATCCGGTTACTTCGGAAATGCGAAACGAGATCGTAACCGCCGTTTTGGAAGAATTTCAAAAACTGTAGAAAGGGAGAAATTATGAAAATATTCGGTATTGTGCTGGCCGCCGGAAAAGGTACCAGAATGCAGTCGGAAGAGCCCAAATGCGCCCATTACATCATTGACAAGACCATGGTCGAATATGTGGTGGACAGTCTGATCGGAGCGCGAATACAGGATATCATTACCGTCGTAGGATATCGCAAAGAAGTCATTGAAGGAATCCTGGCCGGGCGCAGCCGTTTCGCTTATCAAGAAAAACAACTCGGGACCGCTCATGCGGTGCTTTCCGCGGAACCTTATCTCAAAAACGAGGAAGGACTGACCTTGATCGCCATCGGGGACATGCCTTTGATCTCCAAAGACACTTATTCGTCTTTGATCGGAGCCCATGTTCAAAGCGGGGCGGATCTGACGGTGCTTACCACCGAACATCCCACCCCATACGGATACGGACGCATCATTCGCGATGAAAATGATGAGATCACCGAGATCGTTGAAGAAAAAGACTGCAATGAGATCCAAAAAAACATTGTGGAGATCAACTCTTCCATTTATGTGGCGGACAACCAGAAACTTTTCAAATATTTGCACAAAATCAAAAATGACAATAGCCAGGGCGAGTATTATCTGACCGACATCGTCAAAGTTTTTCGCGAGAACGGGCTCATCGTCCGGGCGCACAAAATAACCAACTATCAGGAACTGAGCGGCGTCAATGACAAAGTCCAGCTGATGAAAATGGAAAACGATTTGATTGAGAAGATCAACCGCCGTCATCTTTTGAACGGTGTCACCATCCATTCGCCCCAAACCGTCATCATCGGGGTCGACGTCAAATGCCGACCCGGCTCGGTGATCATGCCCGGATCGATGATCCTTCTGAACTCGATCATTGAGAAGAACGCCATCATCGGCCCCAACGCCGAGATCAAGAATTCGATCATCGATGAAGGCGCCATCGTCAAATTTTCGCGAGTCAAAGATTCGCACGTCAAAGTCAATTCGAAACTCGGGCCTTACATGAACATGAACAAAAATGAGATCGTCCCCGGAAGTTACATTTTTTCCAACGGCAAAAATGAATAGTAATCCGTTTTCATCGCTTTGGGATTGAAAACGACAAGCTTAAGTTGTATAATGGGTCGTAATCATAGGAGGATTAAATGGCGGAAATTCATGGGATAAAGGTGAAGTTGTTCACGCTGAACTCTAACCCGGAACTCGCAAGGGAAATATCGGAGTATACGAAAATCCCCTTAGCCGAGTGCACGTTAAGCCGATTCGCAGACGGAGAAGTTAACATCAACATCGCGGAGACCGTCCGCGGCCACAGCGTTTTTGTGGTTCAGCCGACTTCTGAACCGGTGAACGAAAACTACATGGAATTATTAATCATGATCGATGCTCTCAAACGGGCGTCAGCCAAATCAATCAACGTAATCATGCCCTATTACGGATACTCGAGACAGGATCGCAAAGCCATGCCCAGACAGCCGATTTCGGCGAAACTCGTGGCGGATTTGCTGACCATGGCGGGAGCCACCCGGGTACTTAGCATGGATCTTCACGCGGGGCAGATCCAGGGATTCTTTAACATCCCGATCGACAATTTCGAAGCTGCTCCGATCATGGTGCGTTACATCAAAGAAAAGAACATCGAAGACATCGTCGTTGTTTCCCCGGATCACGGCGGAACGACCCGAGCGCGCAAATTCGCTTTGAATTTCAATGCTCCGATCGCCATCATCGACAAGCGCCGTCCGAAGCCGAACGTCGCGGAAGTCATGAACATCATCGGCGAAGTCGACGGAAAGAATTGCATCATCGTCGATGACATCGTCGATACCGCCGGGACCATCATCATCGCCGCCAATGCGCTGAAAGCCGCAGGAGCCAAAGATGTTTACGTGGTCTGCACCCATCCGCTGTTGTCCGGCGACGCGGCCGACCGCATTCAAAAGTCGGAAATAACCGAATTGATCGCGACCAACTCGATCCGGCTTCCGGAAGGCAAACGCGTTCCGAAGATCCGTCAATTGTCGATTGCGAAGATCATCGGCCAGGGAATTCTCAACATAATCGAAGACAAACCGATCAGCGATCTGTTTGAATATAATCCTCTTAACAAGTTTTGATGAATTGACCTAAAAACCCAAACGGAAGATTGTCTTCCGCTTTTTTCTTGGGTTTTGCCCAGTTTCGGAAACATTCGTCAAAGTGAATAAAAACGTTTGACACCAAAACCGTTTTGTAGTATAATATTCAAGGTTGATGACATTGAATTGCTTTTTGGATTAAAAGAAATAAAGTTGTTGACATTCCGAGGCGTATTATTGTATAATAATTTCACGCTTTGGAAATAAGCCGTTATAAATAAGGTCTTTGAAAACTAAAT
>DDXT01000039.1 GCA_002347755.1 Caryophanales bacterium UBA2253 | reverse complement strand
CCAAGCAATGTCTTCGATTCCGCTCTGCTAAAATAATTATTCGGCGATAATTATTGGAAAATTTAATTTCGCATCGAATCTCCCTTAAAAAAATCCAGATCTTGAGGGTTTTTTGTCATACCATATCCATGTATAACAAAATACTACTTGATTAATAATAGTTAATCACCTCTGTCATTCTTCAAAATTCATATTTTCGATAAAATGTTTTGTGAATAGTTCATTGTTGGCCAATTCGACGACTTTAACTTGTTTTGCGATCGTTTCGCAGTCAAGCAGATATTTGGAATTGGACAAAGCCATCTTCGCTCCCAGTCCGCTGGAATTTCCGACACAAACGATTTTGTTTTTCAAAACTCGGGGTATCAGCCCCAAGCGGGAAGCATTTTCCTTGTTAACATAAAAACAGAATCCGCCCGCCAAAAAGACCGTATCAATTTCGGAAAGTTTCAAGCCGACGGTCTCGATCAAAGTTTCGATTCCGGAAGCAACCGCGCTTTTCGCCAGTTGAAATTCCCGGATATCTTTCTGACTGAGCCAAACATTCTCGTTCAGCCAGAATTTACCATCTTTCAAAAAATTAGATAAGCCGCCTTGGGAACTGGCATCAAAGGCACCGGTTTCGTCAATTAACCCTTCTTTGACCAACAAAGAGATCAAATCGATCAATCCGCTGCCGCAGATCCCTTGCATTCGTTTTCCTTCTATGGTCTCAGCGATGAAAATTCCTTCGTCATAAGAAACCTTTGAGACAGCTCCGGGAACTCCCCCCAAGCCGCATTCGATCTTGGCTCCCTCAAAAGCCGGACCCGCCGCCGTGGACACGCCGTAAATTCCGGTGTTCGTTTTTAAAATTATTTCGCCGTTGGTGCCGAGATCTACCAATAAGGCATTGCCTTTCTGCTCATTCAAACCGCAAGCCAAAATTCCAGCGGTCAGATCGCTGCCCAGGTATCCGGAAATCGAAGGAAGCAAAGTCACTTCCGGGATTTCGATCCCGATCTCGCTGCCTTTTAACTTTTTGCGGTCCAAAAAGACCGGATCATAAGGAGCAATTCCCATGGAGATCGGATTGACATCGGCCAGCAAATGAAGCATGACGGTGTTACCCGATACGACCATTCGATTTATTTCTTTTAATTCATAATTATTCTTAAAATCTTTTATTATTCCGTTGATTTCGTTTGTTACCGCCAGATGCAGTTCTTCCAAGAACCCTTCGCCGCACTTCTGGATCCTGGTCACGACATCGGATCCGTAAGCGGCTTGGGCATTAAGGACGGAAACGCGGTCCAGCTCGCCGCCGGTCTCCAAATTCAAAAGATAAGCCGCGATCGTGGTCGTTCCCAAATCCAGCGCGATTCCATACCCGACTTGTTTCTCAATTTCATAAGAACGATGAAAACTATCTTCCAACCCCGAATAGAATTCCCCCGGAAGATTGATTTCCATATCCCCTTTGACGATGGTCTGGCAAGCCAAAACCTCATCGGACCCGATCATGACTTTGCATTTCAGGCAGGTCCCGTTTCCCCCGCATTCGGCGGCCACCAAAATCCCGTTCCGCCGCAGAACCTGAAGCAGGTTTTCGCCGCTTTTGCATTCCAATGTTTTATCGTTTTGAATGGTTATTTTTGCCATAATGTCCTCAGTCATAAAAAACGGCCGCAAAATATGTTACCGTATTGACGCCGTTATTATATTTCATCTTGCAAGTGTTGGCCAGTTCGGTCACATTGATTCCCAAAGCTTCCAAAGACGGAAAAGCCAAATCCGGAAACCGACAGGGATTACCCGGGTAAGTGCACTTTTCACAAATGGAACAAGGCCCGGCTCCCAAAAGAGAATAGCGAAAGTCGGTTCCAAAATGCTTTTGAAAGTCAAAAAGGATTCTTTGAAAAGCGGCTCTGGCGGCTTCCATGCCCTCGAGGTCAAAAGGATCTTCCAATGGGCTGACTTTGGAAATGACCAAAACTTTGTTAAAAGCCCGGTATTTTTCAATTAGATGACGGTCATTGTTGATCGCCGGCGGGCACATCCAACTCTTTTTGTATTTTCCGCATGAATTCGCGGCGCAATATTTCCAAAGTTCATCGGAAAAAACAATTTTTTCCACCAGAGTTTCTTTTAAGTCGCTGACTTTGTCTTTCAGGTATTCTTCAAACATCATTTTTTGGTTTACCAATCTTTTTCTTTCTATAATTATAAACCCAATCCCCCCTTTTTACAATTGTTTGACGGGAATCCCCAAAACAAAAAGTCACCGCAGTGACTTTATGATGGCAACCACCCCTAACTAAAAAGGGGTTCATTTCTTTTTGCCTTTGTTCTTCACTTCTTGCCTGAGGGTACCGATTGTCTTGTCGCTTCGGGCATCGGTTCCATCCGGATTCTTGATGGTTCCGGCGGGCAGCCCGGCTTTCTTTTCAAAAGTTCCGACCGTGCAATCAGACCTGGTTTTTCTTTCTCCCATAAATTAACCTCCTTCTTTGATTATTGAAAGCGCCATTAGGTATTCAATTCTTAATCAGAATCGAATCTTTCAGCGATTTTTTTCTTAAAGTCCAAGACATACTTGTTTTTGTTGTCATAAACAACGGCTTCGGTCAGTTGAATTTTGAGAATGATCGAATTCGGATCGTCTTCGCAGACGTATTGGTCCCAAAACTTAAAGAATACTTTTTTCAAAATTTCTCGGATTTGGGCGTTTTCCTTTAGTTTTGGATTTCCGATGTTCTTGGCCAGGCCTTTGGCTTGAAACAGATCCTTGCAGATCCCTACTTGAGGATTTTGGCTGATCTGTTTCATTTTATTGGACAAGGCCCCGCAAGTCACATAAAAAACCCCATCCAGATAGCAACCGTCAACCATTCTGACGCTGACGATATCATTCGCGGAAGTCGCCAAAGCGATGGCAACATCCTGTCTGTACTCTTTTTCCATTATTTTAATCGCATTTTGGAAGTGTTCGGCTTTCACATCCATTAAAATCACCCTCCTTCATCGTTTTCTATTCTATCATATAATCCAAAATTTTGAGAAAAAATTTTTTGGGGACCTTCACCATGCCCCAAGATGAATTTTCTTTTGATGCTTCTAGCTCTTTTTTTAAGAGAATCCTTTGAAAGCAGAAAAGGAAGTTTTTTTAAGCCGCTCTTCTCATTTGATGCTTTTTTCGGGAATTTCTATTTTAGTATTCAAAATCAGTTGATTATTGAAAATCCCCGTTTTTTTATCAGTAACCCGCTTGGCATCGCATTACAGGCCGTTTTTTTGGGCGACAATCGGTTTGAACCGTTAATCTTGATAAATTCCAAGGCAAAAGCCGGGGCCAGGCCAGCCGAAGGAAAAGGCGGGACATTTTTGGAAAATGGGGATTTTTTGATGATTTTAACTATATGATTGTGTCGAAAGTAGAATCCAATTCATCATCCTCAAAGCATAAAAAATATGCTCGCTTTGAGCATATTTTTATTAGAATATGAATAAGGCAATCGTCTCTAGTTTAAAGAAAGATTCAAAAGGAATTTTTATTTCAATAAGGCTGTATAGGCTTTTGCTATTTTCGCTCCCACTTTTGCATTATTGTAGACCAAGGCTAAATTGGCTTGCAAACTCTTGCCTTTGGTTTCTTCAACAATTTTTTTAAGCAGATAAGGGGTAACATCTTTGCCTTCAATATGATCTGCGACACTTTGTTTAATGGCTCTGTCTATGATGGCATTCATATAATCGCCATCAAGCGAATCAGCTTCTGGGATTGGGTTTGCTACCAATAATCCGCCTTTTAAATTCAATTGATCCTTAGTATATACAATCTTGGCTAAATCTTCAACCTGATCGACATAAAGTCTTAATTTAATATCTGACGTTCTTGTATAAAATGCGGGTAATACTTTGGTTTGATAACCAACCACGGAAACGCCTTTTGTTTCCAAATACTCCATGGTTCTCGGTAAATCCAAAATGGCTTTAGCGCCGGCACAAATGACGGTTACATTTGTTTGGGCTAATTCTTCCAAATCGGCCGAAACATCAAGGGAGGTTTCATAGCCTCTATGAACACCGCCGATACCCCCAGTCACAAAGAATTTAATGTTTGCCATTTCAGCACAAATCATCGTTGAGGCCACGGTAGTTGCGCCCAATTGCTTCATGGCAATTACTGATGCCAAATCCCGTCTGGACACTTTCACAACGTTTTTAGACTTAGCTATTGTTTCCAAATCTTCATCAGTTAAGCCGATTTTGATTTTTCCGCCAATAATGGCGATTGTAGCCGGAATGGCACCTTCATCTCTAATTATTTGTTCAACTTTTTTTGCCATTATAACATTATCTGGATAGGGCATTCCGTGGGAAATGATGGTTGACTCAAGTGCAACGACTGGCAAGTTGTTTTTTAACGCTTCCTTCACTTCACTTTTAATGTCTAAAAATTGTTCATACGTTTTCATATTTTTTTAGCTCCTCCTTAATTAAATTTATGGATAATTTCGGATTAACAGCGGATTTTGATTGGACCGTAAGGCTTGAACTTACGGCGCCATATTTTAGGCTTTTTTCCATTGATTCCTGATTAATTAATCCATGTAATACGGCACTACTAAATGCATCCCCGGCACCGGTAACATCAACAACGTTTTCGTCTTTGACCAAATAGGCTTTTTGATATCCTATTTGGTTGCCATCATGGTATGCGGATCCATTTTTCCCATGGGTGATGATGACTTGCTTAATTCCCTTTTCAATCCACATGTTGATCAAAACTTCCAAGTTTTCTTCACCAGTCTTAAAATAACTTTGACTTTCATCTAAATTGCTTATCAAGATTTCAACGCCATGTAAATCGTCAGGAACATATTTCATTTTTGGCCCAGATACACCAATGATGGCCAGTTTCTTATGTTCAGATTGGGCATACTCAATCAATGCTTCCAAAGCATCTTTTGCCATGTTAGTATCCGCAATGAGCCAAGTGCTCAAATTCAGATGCCTCTTATGTCCCAATATCCAACTTCGGTTCATGTGCCTGTTAATGGACATGTCCGCAAATCCAACCTTCATGTTCCCGTCTTTTCCAATTACGGAATAATATCCGCCCGTAGATTCATGCGGCAATTTATCGCACGCGAAGACCTCCATGATTTTTTTGGAATAGGATAATAAATCTTCACCGGCACGATCATCGCCTAAAACTGACATTAATGAAACGGAGTGATTTAGTCTCGATAAATTATCCGCCACATTACGAATGACCCCGCCATTAGATGTTAATGAATTTACCGGGTTTGAGGTGCCTAAAATCATTTCTTCTTCTAATCTGAAAGTATAGTCAATGTTAGCACCGCCTATGCACGTGACATACTCTTCGGTTTTTAGGACATAAGGTTTGCCGAGTATATAACCTTTGTTTTGTAAACCAGAAATTAAATTGGCGATGGCTGACCTTGATAACTTGAGTTGATCGGCGATAAACTGCTGACTTACATACGGATCTTCTTTTAAGATTGTCAGTACTTTATTTTCATTTTCGTTCAGTTTCATAATTCACCCGCCTATATTTGTTTATTTTGAAACATTTGTTCATACATTATCATATAACAAAAAATCTCACTTGTAAAGAGATTTGCATTATAGATTAATAGCACTCGATAGTGGAAATATACCATATAAATTACAAATAAATGATGATTATTTTTTAAAAAAATGCTATAATAGTTTACTGTATTATAAGAAAGGAAATAAATATATGCCATTAGTAAATACGAAAGAAATGTTTAAAAAGGCTTATGAAGGCGGATATGCCATCGGAGCATTCAATGTGAACAATATGGAAATCGTCCAAGCCATTACCGAAGCTGCCAAAGCAGAAAACTCACCAGTGATTTTACAAGTATCAGCTGGAGCGAGAAAATATGCCAAACACGTTTATTTAGTAAAATTAGTCGAAGCAGCTGTTGAAGATACCAATCTTCCAATCGCCCTTCATCTTGATCATGGGGATAGTTTTGAACTATGTAAATCTTGCATTGATGGCGGATTCACTTCCGTCATGATTGATGGTTCTCATTTATCATTTGAAGAAAACATCGCTGTAACTAAAAAGGTCGTAGAGTATGCTCATCAACGCAATGTAACTGTTGAAGGAGAATTGGGGAGATTAGCCGGTATTGAAGATGCAGTAAAGGTCAAAGATGACGAATCTAGTTACACCGACCCTAAGCAAGTACAAGAGTTTGTAAAGAGAACCGGAGTGGATTCATTAGCCATTGCCATTGGAACTTCTCATGGCGCCTATAAGTTTAAACCAGGTCAAAAACCCCAATTGCGGTTTGACATTTTGGAAAAAGTACAAGCATTATTACCAGGGTTCCCAATTGTTTTACATGGTGCTTCTTCGGTCATGCCCGAATATGTAAAAATGATCAATGAAAATGGCGGTAAACTGGATGATGCTATAGGCATTCCTGAAGAAATGTTAAGAAAAGCAGCTACCATGGCCGTCTGCAAAATCAATATCGACTCCGACTTAAGATTAACGATGACCGCAAGCATTCGCAAGCACTTCCATGATCATCCTGATCATTTTGATCCTCGTCAATACCTATCTGATGCCCGAACCAATTTAAAAAATACCGTTCAACACAAAATTAAGGATGTGTTGGGTAGTTCTAATAAGATTTAATTCGTAGGAAACATTTAATAAAACAAGAAGAAATGGCGGTGTCTGTTTCTTCTTGTTTTATATAAAGAAACTTCTTATTTAAAATAATAGTATACCGTATCAGCAAAGCCCCAAGAAACATTTTATAATTAGTTGTTTTATCAAATCGGGCATTCTTCCCTTGTGTTTATATTCTCTTGACTTGAAATATCATCGGTTGTTTTCCTTGCTTCGCTTTTAAATCTTTGAGTTGCTTTCTAGTTTTTGTTTGCGAAATGTATTTATTCCTCTTTGAATTACGTACTATTCAAGTTATGTGAAGTCGAATTAGAAACAAAAAAAGCTTGACAAGTACAATGATGCACCAAATATAAAACCAAATTTCGCATCATTACCGGTTGAAGTTGAACTATTTCCAACAAATGGAATGGTAATGCTCGTTAAATTTGGACACCCACTCAATAAACCACTGCCAAGGCTTGTTACACTGTTTGGTATGGTAATGCTACTCAAACTTGTACATCCTTTAAATGCGGAATTTCCTATGCTTGTTAAATTATTGGGTAAGGAGACATCTGTTTAACTTGTACAGTTTTCAAAAGCATTTGAACCAATATCTGTGATGCTCGCAGGGATTGTGATTTGGGATAGTTGATTTTGGTTAGAAAATGAAGAATTGCCTAAGCATATAACTGCTTTTCCGCCTATTGTAGCGGGAATGTTAAATAAACCTCTTACCGTGAAATTGGCATTGTCTATTCGAATTTCACTTAAGCCAATATTTGTGGTGACAAATGGTGCGCGCAAAAGTCACATTATTTAAAATATAATCGTGAATGTCGCTGTCATAGGTTTCCAAATTGTGGGGTACTGGCAGTTCACGTTCGGAGCGCTTTTCGCAATTACTATTTGAGGCGGTAAACTCCTTATTGAAGCGATTCACCCCGTTATATCCTGATGCTTCCTGCGAGGACTTATCCACGCATATATCGCCTAGTAAATTGTATAAACCTGAAACAATATATAATGCGCGTATTCCAACTGCAGCATCTGTTCCCAAATGCGCTTCAAGATGATTGTGGGCCCAAACAATATGATCCATCCAGTTTAGTACAGTCGTTCCACTTATGGCAAAAAAATGATATGAGCATTCTGAGAATAAATGTTATTCCAATTATTTTTGCGTATGTTCATTAGGGTGGTATCTACGATATCCGCTCCGCCAATTGAATCAAAAACATTTATTCCTAATAAATCCACGAACCAATTGTCATACCAGCTTCCGTTATAGGGCGTCCCAAGACTAATTAGTGATGCAACATTTTTAGGATGATTAATTGCGTAGTCCATGTTGGTTAATCCCCCACAGCTGTGACCGATGAGATTAATCTTTGGCAGAGCACCCATAACTTCTAAATAATCATAGGAAATTTTATCTATTATGTAGTCGAGTTCTTCGTAAACCTGCGCATTGGTTTTGTTGTAATTGTATTTCAAATCAAAAACAACAACAACGTGCTGAGAAAAATCGTTTATGCTTGTTTCTTCAGCTACTGTATAGGCGTCCGGCTGGTTATATTATCTAAAGAATATTTGAATAAAGTAAAATTGTTTGTATTAAAATTATATGGATTGTCCAGATTGATCATTCGCGCCACATACAACTTTATTCCGTTTGGTATTTGATTCCGGGTTTTTTTCAATAGATGAATTATCATAACAAGTGCAACACAAATAAAAAATTAAAAGCTCATAGAATCCCTTATAATGTAAGTGACCAAACAAACAGAATAAGGAGAGACTATGAACTACCATCATCTTACCATAGAAGAGCGAGCTTGTATATTCCAGTTTAAAGAAATGGGCATGAAAATTCGAGAAGTTGCT
>DDXT01000061.1 GCA_002347755.1 Caryophanales bacterium UBA2253 | reverse complement strand
ACCCCCAGTTATTTAACATACTCGTTTTTACTTTTCGGCTTTTCCGACTGATCCGAATACTTGCATTTTTTCTCTGACCGTCGCCGCTATTCCTTTGGCTGCCGGTCCCAAGATCCGGCGAGGATCATAAACTTTGTCATCCGATGCCAACAATTTGCGAAGTTCGCGAGCGAAAGCCATCTGGCATTCGGTATTGACGTTGATCTTGCAGGTGCCGCAAGCAATCGCGCGTTTGATCATTTCGTCCGGAATTCCGGTCCCGCCGTGCAGAACGAGCGGTTTGTTGGTGGCGCGTTTGATCTCTTCCATCTCTTTGAAGCCCAGTTTCGGTTCGCCTCTGTAAGGTCCGTGAACGCTCCCGAGCGCCGGGGCCAAGCAATCCAAGTCCGCTTCTTTGACCAATTGAACACATTCTTTCACATCCGCGTACTTAATCCCGCTGCTCGCGATGGTATCTTCCTGTCCGCCGACGGTTCCCAGTTCGGCTTCGACGGATACGCCGCGGGCGTGAGCATAATCAACGACCTGTTTGGTCAGTTGGATGTTTTCGGCCAAAGGATGATGGGACGCATCGATCATGACCGAGGTGAATCCGGCGTCAACGGCCCGTTTGCAATTGTCGAAATCCGACCCGTGATCCAGATGGATGGCGACATCAACGGTGATGTTTTGATCGGCGATGAGGCCTTTTACCATGCCCACGACGGTCCGGTATCCGCCCATGTATTTGGCAGCGCCTTCGGATACGCCCAAGATGATCGGCGAATTCAATTCTTCGGACACGGTCAAAATCGTCTTGGTCCATTCCAAATTGTTGATGTTGAACTGACCGACCGCATAATTTTCTTTCTTTGCTTTTTCAAGCATGTTCTTCATGTTGACCAAAGCCATGTGTTTTTTTCCTCCGGTTATTTATGAATAATTTATTTTTCCAGAATGAAATAGCCAAACCCGATAATTCCGCAGCCGATGTGGGCTCCGACCGCCGGGGTTACCATGTGCAGTTCGATGTCCACCGCGTTTTTACATTCGTTTTGGATCCGTTTGACCAATTCCTTGGCTTCGGCTTCGCGAACGGTGTGCAGAACCATGACCTTGACTTTCTTGGCGTCTTTGATCTCGGCTTTAAACAAGTCCAAAGCAAGTTCGACGGCCTTGGAATGAGTGCGGATCTTTTCTTTGCTGACGATCTTTCCTTCTTTGGTCAATTCCAAAATCGGTTTGATCTTAAGCAAAGTCCCAACGAATCCGGAGGCTCCGCTCAAACGCCCGTTTTTGACTAAATAAGTCAGATCGTCAACGACGAAATAAGCATGCTTGTTGTCGACCAGATAGTGGCAGTAATCCAAAATCTCTTGGAGCGGTTTTCCCTGATCGACCATCTTTTTCGCGGATACCGCGATGTATCCCTGAAGATAAGTGGCCGTTTTCGAATCAATGACATGGATCTTGATCTTGTCAGCGTATTCCTGAGCCAGAGTTTCCATCATTTGTCCGATGGAAGAAAGCTGATATGAGATCGAAACCATGATGACGTCGGTGTAGCCTTCCGAAATGTAACGGTCCAGAAGATTCATGGCTTCTCCGATCGTTGGCGCGGAAGTGGATGGAATAAGGTCAGTGTTTTGCAATCTTTGGTAAAATTCGTCGGCTTTGATATCGATTCCGTCGATGAGATGTTCTTCACCGAAATTGATGATGGATCTCAAAACAGGGATTTGGGGATCGTAACCAAGGTAATCCAATCCCGCGTTAACGTCGGAAATCACAGCGATTTTTTGCATAAATTGTCTCCTTTTTCTGTCACATTCGTAATTATACCACCATTTTCGTTATTATTCAATAAGAAAAATGCGGCTACATCTCCTGAAGAAGTCCGGTCAGGTGGAAAATCCAGGTCTTATCCTTCGGTTTTTTCCGGATCTTGATGATTATCTGCTGGTTCTTGTATTCAAACAAAATGTCCCGGCTGACCGCCGTGGCTTTCATGAAAAGTTTTTCGGCGTCAAGTTTGGCGGTTATCCGTCTCGGAATGGCCACCAGCACGCTGTTTTCGGTCTCCAGGACGCTGGTGATCTGGAATTTCTTCAGAACTCTTTGCAAATACCGTTCTTCGATGTAAGTCAGGATCTCGGGGTTCAGACGGCCGAACCGGTCGGTCAATTCTTGGATGACCGCCTCTTTTTCGGCTTTCGTCGATACCTTCGCGATTTCTTTGTGAATGAGGATCTTGATGTCATCGTCGGAAACATAGCTTTCGTCAACGTGTTTGGACACTTCGATGTTCAGCTGTTTTTCCGGTTCCGGCTCTTTGATGCCTTTGGCTTTGTCCATGGCATCGTTGAGCATCTTGAGATACATGTCAAAACCGATGGCGTCGATGAATCCCGATTGTTCTTTTCCGAGGATGTCCCCGGCTCCGCGGATGGCCAGATCGCGAACCGCGATCCGGTAGCCGCTGCCGAGATTGGTGAATTCTTTGATGGCGGACAGCCGTTTCGCCGAATCGTCGGTCAAAACCTTGTCTGCGTCATACATCAGATAAGCATAAGCGACGCGGTCGGTCCGCCCGACCCGCCCCCGGATCTGATACATTTGCGAAAGCCCCAAATAATCGGCGTTGCTGACGATCAGGGTATTGGTGTTCGGGATGTCGATCCCGGTCTCGATGATGGTCGTGCAGAGCAATAAATTGTATTCCTTGTCAATGAAGGACTGGATCGTGTTTTCCAGTTCGATCTTGGTCATTTGCCCGTGAATGACGGCGATCCGCGCTTCCGGGACCAGCCGCCGCAGTTTTCGGTACAAACGGTCCAGATCGGCGATCCGATTATGCAAAAAGAAGACCTGGCCGTCCCGGGCCAACTCGCGGTAAACGGCCTCTTTGACGATGATGTCGTTTTCTTCGACCACATAGGTTTGGATCGGATAGCGATCCTTCGGGGGGGTCTCGATCAGACTCAGCTGCCGCACGCCCATGATCGACATTTGCAAAGTCCGAGGAATCGGCGTGGCCGTCAAAGTCATGACGTTGACGTTTTCCTTCATTTTCTTGATCTTTTCCTTATGAACGACGCCGAAACGCTGTTCCTCGTCGACGACCAGCAGTCCCAGATCGTGGAACCTCACGTCGTCGGAAAGCAGCCGATGGGTGCCGATGACGATGTCCACCAATCCGGCGCGGATGTCGGCGATGATCTCTTTTTGGCGAACCGGGCTGATCATCCGGTTCAGCAGTTCGACCCGGATCCCGTATTTATCGAAGCGATCTTTGAAAGTATGAAAATGTTGGCGGGTCAGAATGGTCGTCGGGGCCAGATAAGCCACCTGTTTGTTCGAATAAACGGTTTTGAAGGCAATGCGCATGGCGATCTCGGTTTTTCCGTAACCGACGTCGCCGCAGATGAGCCGGTCGACCACCAAAGCTTTTTCCATGTCGGCTTTGATGTCCCGGACTGATTTCAGCTGATCCGGCGTTTCTTCGTATTCGAAATCGGCTTCAAACAGCTTTTGGAAATCGGAATCTTCCGGATACCGGAATCCTCTTCCCTGCTCCCGTTTGACTTGCAAAGCGATCAGATCGCCGGCGATGTTCTCCAGTTTTTCTTTGATCTTGGTCTTTTTCTTTTCCCATTCGCCTTTTCCGACGTTGGTCAGTTTCGGGACCGTTCCTTCGCTGCCCTGGTATTTCTCCAAAAGGCTGATCTTTTCAACCGGGATGTACAATTCCATGTTCGAGAATTGCAAAGCGATGTAGTCGTTGCGGATGTCTTTCAGATCGATGGTCTTGATGCCTAAATATTTACCGATCCCGTAATCGTAATGGACGACGAAATCCCCGATCTGGAGATCTTCCTTGGAAGTGATCGGTTTGGCGTTTTGCATCATGCTTCGGTAGCGCATCTTCGGAACTTTGATCGCTTTGAAGATCTCCCGTTCGGTGATGACTTCCGAATTGCTTTCATAAAACCCGTAGCCGATGGCGTTGTCTGAAAGCAGCAGATTGATTTTTCCTTTTTTCACGCCCGAAAAAGCTTCCGGATTTTCAAAGATCATTTGATTTTCGCCGAAGATCTCTTTCAAAAGCCCCAAGCGCTCCGGTTTCGAAAAAGCAAAAACAAAGGTTTTGTTCGGATTGGCTCTTACGTCCGCCACCAAATTCCGGATGTCGTTCTGATAGTCGATGACTCCGTATCCCCGAAGCGGGATGATGTCGTTCAGAGGCACGCCGCTTAGGCTTTTTTTGTATTCGCTAAAATAAATTTTTTGAGAAACTTCATAGAAGAGATTGTGAAAATCATAGAAGAAGAACAAATCGAGTTTCGGCGGTTTGTCCAAATGCTCAAGATACGTTTCCAAATCAAGAAGAAGGTGCTGATAGGATTCTTCCAGCCGTTGGTAGTCTTCGTAAAAAACGGTTTTATCCGTAAGGTACTGCAACAGCGTTTCCGGCTCCGAGGCAAAATACCGGATGTATTTGTTGATGCGTTCCAGATTGTTGTGATTTTCGATGTCGTTCAGATCGTTTTCCAAAAACCTCGGACTGTTCCCAGCGTCTTTTTTGATCTTTTCAACGGCTTGATCTTTCTCCGAATCGTCATAGATCAGTTCGCTGATCGGAAAGATCCGGAAGGACTCGATTTTCGAAACGCTCATTTGCGTTTCCGGATCGAAGAACTTCAGGCTTTCGATCTCTTCGTCAAACAGATTGATCCGAACCGGATTGTCCTGATAAGGCGAGAAGACGTCGATGACTTCGCCCCGGACGCTGAATTCCCCGACTGCGCTCGTCGTCGGCATCTTTTTGTAACCCAGCGCGACCAGATTCCGGACCGTTTCCGAAGAAACGATGATCTTTCCAACTTGCAGATCAATGATCCCTTTTTCAAACCGGGCTTTCGGGATCAAAGGCTTCAGAAGCGCCTGGGGGTGGGTGACGATGATCTTGGGGCGGTTCTCGAAAATGCTTTTGACCGCATTGATGCGCTCAAACCGAAAATCACCGCTCACGGCCACCAATTCCGAAGACACGATCTCATCGACCACATACAGGTTGACCTGATCGAACCCGGCCAGAGCGCAGAACTGCTCGTAAGCCTGATTGGCGCGGTACAGATTGCTGGCCACGTAAACCACAAATTTTTGGGACCGGCTAAACGTCAAATAGGTTAACAAGAACCCATGGTGAATGGATAACTCGTTAACCAGATAGCTGTAATCATTGACTTGGATTTTCGAAAGGAATTCCTGGACCGACTTTTCTTTTTCGAACAGTTCGATGATGTTGTTCATCTTGACACCTAATTGTAACGACTCAGGAAATCTTCAAAGGGCATCGCCAGGTAATCGTCCAGCATCGTCAGGGCGCCTTCGATGATCGGTTTCATGATTTCCTTTCCTTCGGGGCTGAATTTACCCAAAACATAATCGGCCGCATCGATCCCGTCTTCATGACCGATCCCCAAGCGGATCCGTTTGATCTGATCCGTCCCCAGGTTTTGGATGATGCTGTTCATGCCTTTATGCCCGCCGGAGGATCCGTTCTTCCGGATCCGGATCTTTCCTTCCGGAAGATCCAGATCGTCAAAGACGACCAGAATGTCCTCGGGATCGACTTTGTAAAAATGGGAAACGGCGATGACGGCCTCCCCGGACAGGTTCATGAAGGTTTGGGGCTTGGCGAAGATCAGTTTTTCGTTTCGGTAAGAAACGGTTGCGACCTCCGCTTTCAGCCCTTTGTCCATGACCGCTTTTTCTTTGAGTCTTTTCAGAATCTCATCGACGAACATGAATCCGACGTTGTGCCGGGTCTTTTTGTATCGGAGCCCGGGATTCCCGAGGCCGACTATCAATTTCATGATTTTGCTCCTTGCTTCTTAAAGTGCAAAAATCCATAAAAAACTTTATGGATGTTCGCAATTATCCTTCTTTTGACGATTATTCTTTGGTTTCTTCTTTGACGGCCGCGGTCTGCCGGTGATAGCAATCGAGAATGTTTTCCAGTAGCGTTGCGATCGTCATCGGACCGACGCCTTTCGGGACCGGCGTGATGTACGAGGCGATGTCCTTGACCGCTTCGAAATCGACGTCGCCGACGATGTGGCCTTCGACTTTGTTGATGCCGACGTCAACGACGACCGCATCTTTCTTGACCATGTCCGCGGTAATGTATTTCGGAATTCCCACCGCCACAAACAAAAGGTCCGCGCGTTTGGTAATTTCTTTCAGGTTGACGGTTTTGGAATGAGCGATCGTCACGGTCGCGTTCTTGTCCAGCAGCAAAAGCGCCAGCGGTTTTCCGACCAGTTTGCTGCGGCCGATGACAACGGCGTTCTTGCCGGCGATCTCGATGAAATACCTTTGAAGCAGGGTCATGACGCCTTTCGGAGTGGCGGGAACGATGCAATCCTGATTGTTCATCAGTTTTCCTTGATTGACAACGGTCAATCCGTCAACATCCTTGACCGGATTGATGGCGTTGAGAACGACGTTGGCATCGATGTGCGATGGCAAAGGCATCTGCACCAGGATCCCATGGACTTTTGGGTCCGCGTTGCATTTTTCGATGATCGCCAAGACTTCTTTCTGAGGAACGTTGGCATCGAGAAAATAACCTTGGAAGTTGATCCCGACTTCAATGCAGGCTTTTTGTTTGTTGCGAACGTACACTTGACTGGCCGGGTTCTCTCCGACCAGAATCAAGGCTAAGGTAATGGTGTCTTTGATCAAGGCCACTTCATCAGCAATTTTCTTGGTAATGATCTCTGCGGCTTTCTTGCCGTCTAATATCATTTGATTCACCCCATTCTTTTTCTTGTCAATTGCTATTATACACTATGGGAAAACATAATTCCACGTTTTTTTGTCATTATTCCCAAAAGCTCCAAAAAAGACCCGGAAACAGCAAGTTCTCGGGTCTTTGGCATTAAGATTGAATCACAAACCGATCGTTTTCGGCGTCGATGACATAAGGAATCTGAGGAAGGATCATTTGTCTGATGATCGCCCGCGCAATGACGGTTTCAGCTTCTCTCTGTATGAAACGTTTGATCGGCCGGGCGCCGTATTCATGCGAGTAACTGGAGTCGAGGATGAACTGTTTGGCCCGGTCGGTGAAGACCAGGTTGTAATTGCCTTCATGAAGCTTGTTGCAAAGCAGACCGAGCAGTTTTTCCACGATCTTCAATTGCGTCTCGCGGGACAGCGGTTTGAAGATCACGATCTCGTCGATCCGGTTCAGAAATTCCGGCCGGAACGTCATCTTAAGCAAACCATCGATCTTCGCCGGGTCCTCGTTGTTCAGAAGCATTTCGCTTCCCAGGTTGGACGTCATGATGATGATGGTGTTTTTGAAGTCCACGGTCCGGCCCTGCGAATCGGTTAAACGGCCGTCTTCCAGGATCTGCAGCAGAATGTTGAAAACATCGCTGTGGGCTTTTTCGATCTCGTCGAACAAAACGATCGAATATGGATTTCTTCGGACTTTCTCGGTCAGCTGTCCGCCTTCCTCGTAACCGATGTACCCAGGAGGGGCGCCGATGAGTCTGGTGACGGCGAATTTCTCCATATACTCGCTCATGTCCAGTCTCACGATGTGGTTTTCATCGTCAAAAAGCGCATCGGCCAAACTGCGGGCCACTTCGGTCTTTCCGACTCCGGTCGGCCCTAAGAACAGAAATGATCCGATCGGCCGGTTCTGGTCTTTGATTCCGGCTCTTTGGCGGATGATGGCATCGCTGACCAGATCGACGGCTTCGTCCTGGCCGATGACCCGTTTCTTCAAGGTCTCGTTGAGAAGCAATACTTTCTCCCGATCCCCTTTCATGATCCGCGAGACCGGAATGTGCGTGGCTTTAGCCACGATTTCGGCGACGGCGTCCTCGTTCACTTCTTCGGACAGCATGTTGTTATCGGTTTTGGCCTGCAGGGCTTCAAGTTTCTTTTCCAAAGCCGGGATCTCCCCGTACTTCAGTTCCGAAGCTCGTTTGTAATCGCCTGAAGTGAAATATTGGTCCAAATCAAATTGGGCTTTTTCCAGTTTCTTTTTGGTTTCCTTGGCGGCGCTGATCTTTTCTTTTTCCGCCGTCCATTTCTCGGTCATCTTTTTGGATTGGTCCTTGAGATTGGCCAGTTCGTCGCTGATCTTTCCGAGCCGTTCTTTGCTCGCCTGATCTTTTTCTTTTTCCAAAGCGAGTTTCTCGATCTCCAGCTGACTGATCTTTCTGGTCACTTCGTCAAGTTCGTTGGGCATCGAATCGATCTCCACCCGGATCGAAGCGCAGGCCTCGTCAATGAGATCGATGGCTTTGTCCGGAAGAAAACGATCGGTGATGTAACGATTGGAAAGAACCGCCGCGCTGACCAAAGCCGCGTCGGTGATGGTAACGCCGTGATGGGCTTCATACCGCGGTTTCAGTCCCCGCAGGATGCTGATGGTATCGGCCACGGTCGGCTCCTGAATGATCACTTGTTGAAAACGCCGTTCGAGCGCCCGGTCTTTTTCGATGTACATCCGGTATTCGTTCAAAGTGGTGGCGCCGATGCAATCGATCTCTCCGCGGGCCAGCATCGGTTTGAGAATGTTTCCCGCGTCCATGGCGCCGTCGGCTTTTCCGGCCCCGACGATCAGATGGATCTCGTCGATGAACAGAATGATCTTCCCTTCGCTCTCTTTGATTTTGTTGAGAACGCCTTTGAGACGTTCCTCAAATTCGCCGCGGAATTTGGCCCCCGCGACCAAGGCTCCCATGTCGAGTTCATAGATGGTTTTGCCTCTTAGGCTGAGCGGAACGTCGTCTTTGACGATCCGGGCGGCCAAGCCCTCAATGATGGCGGTTTTTCCGACTCCGGCTTCGCCGATGAGAATGACGTTATTCTTGTTTTTTCGGGACAGTACCTGAATGATCCGGCGGATTTCTTCGTCTCTGCCGATGACCGGATCAACTTTCCCGCTGCGGACTTCTTCAACGATGTCACGTCCGAATTTCTTCAATATGTCTTGATCTTGATTGTTGTCTTGCATTTGCATATATGGCCTCCTTAAATGTTAGCACTTGATTGGCTTGAGTGCTAATTATATTATACGCCGATTGGTTTTTGTGTCAAGTCCCTTGCATGAAAAAACCGGAAATTTTTTGTTTCCGGTTTAGTTTAAGCAATGTTTTATTAGTTTTTTTGACGCTTCGCTTTCAGGGTCTTTATCCAAATCTGGATCAGATCCGCCACCGTGCCGAGGACGATGATCAACCCGACTGCCATCATGCTTTTCGAAACAACATTGGTGATCTGGGAAGCGCTGGCGCCGATGATTCCCGATACCTCGCTGACGAAATCCGGATGAAGCAATCCCGGGTTGTTCAAAAAGGCGATGGCCACCGCGCCTGAGAAGATTTTTTCGCCCGCATATACGGCCGTGACCCGATGATTCCAATGTCCGAAGTAAAGTTTGACGATGTCCCCAGCCGCGAGAAAACCAGCGAGATGATGAACAGCGCAATGAACGGTTTGACGACCGCCGCCGAAAACAACGGGGCGACCAAAACCATGGTTTCAAGGTTGTCATGCCAAGCCAGGTAGACATCATTGTTGATCAGCAGGAAAATCCATATCGATCCAAAGATCAAACCCATGATCAAACCGACGACGTTCCCGCTGCGGTTGATCTTGACGACGTTTTCTTTCGGGAGTTTGGACGGATTCCAAGCTTCTTTGATCTTTCCGCTTTTCTCTGAATACTGAATGCCGACGAAGACTATGGTCACGACGGCGAAGGCCCAAAGCAGACTGTCGGCCACATCGTACAAAACGCTCCACCACACCTCAAAGATGATCCCGATCACGTGGGTGGCTTCCGGATTGAACAAATGATCGAAAAGCCCAGAAACCAAGGCAATGGTTCCAAACACGATCAAGACGGTTTTCAAAACTTGCAAATGCTCATCCTTCCATTCCGGAGCGATCAAAAATCTTGGTTTGCTGCGATATCCGCTGGCCAATACCCGCGGTTCCCCGAGCTTGATCAGTACCGCTTCCACCGCTTCATCGGTCGGGTTTTCCGGAAGCATGTCATTAATGTTGGCCCGCAATTCTTTTCCGACTTCGGCCCGGGTTTTTTCCGGAAGTCTCCTGGTAATGTCATATATGTAACGTTCGATCAATTCATTCATTGGTTTTCCTCCTTAAGCAGTTCAGCCATTTCTTCGGAAATGGCTTGCCATTCTTTTTTCAACAATTCAAAAGCTTCTTCCCCGTCATCGCTCAGCAAGTAATATTTCCGGGGCCGGCTTTCGGTGGTATCCCATTCGCTTTTCAGAAAACCTTGCGATTCAAGTCTTCGCATCAGCGGATAAAGCGTTCCGGCTTCAATGGAAGTTTTCGTTTTTTCCAGATTTTGCAACAGGGAATACCGGTATTGCATTTTTTCAGCTGGCTCATTACCGCCAGTGTCTGCGTCCCCCGCCGCAGTTCGATCCTCATGTTTTGCAATGTTGTTTGATCCACGGTTCTCACGTATAATAAATATAGATTGTTTACGTCTATAATTAAAAAGCTTCCCAAAAAGGAAAGCTTGTCATTCATTGAAGATGATTTTGAGCGATGATCGAACGGGCGATCGAGACGCCGTTGGCTCCGGCTTGCGCCAGCCCCCGGGTAATTCCGGCTCCGTCGCCGCCGACGTAAAGGTTTTTGATCTTGGTTTCAAAGTGTTCGTTGACTTCCGGACGGGCGCTGTAGAATTTGGCCTCGACGCCGTAGAACAGGGTATGGTCGCTGGCGATCCCAGGAGTCACGTAATTCAGCGCCGTCATCATTTCAATCAGCGATTTCATCGTATTGTAAGGAAGGACCAGCCCCAGATCCCCGGGAATGGCTTCTTTCAAAGTCGGAGTGACGAAACATTCTTTGATCCGCTTCGGCGTGGATCTCCGGCCCCGGATGATGTCGCCGTATCTTTGAACGATGACCGAGCCGTTGCTCAGTTTGTTCGCCAGTTTGGCGACTTCCTGGGCAAACTCGTTCGGATTGTCAAACGGTTCGTCGAATTCATGGGATACCAAAAGCGCAAAGTTGGTGTTTTCGGTCCCGAGCCGCAGATCGCGGAATGCATGGCCGTTGCAAAGGATGATGCCGTTTTGGTTTTCCACGACCACGTGGCCGCTCGGATTGGAACAGAAGGTCCGGACCGTCGTCCCGACGCTGGTGTTGAATTTGAATTTGCCTTCGTAAAGGTTTTTGTTGATCTCTTCCATGACGATGTCGTTGGTCTCGACCCGAACGCCGATGTCAACTTGGTTGTTTTTGAATTTGACGCCGTGGGATTCGAGCATCTGCTGCAGCCACATCGATCCGTCCCGACCGACGCCGATGACAACGTTTTTTCCAAGGAAGGTCTGGCCGTCATCCAGTTCGACGCCGACCGCGGTTCCGTCTTCAACGATCACGTTGGTCACTTTTTTCGCGAACAGATAATCAACATGGTCTTTCATGTGCTCATAGATGTTTTTCAGGATCCGGAGGTTTTCTTCCGTTCCCAGATGCCTGACTTTTCCCCTAAGCAGTTTCAATCCGACCGCGATGGCTTTCTTTTCGATCTCCCGGACGGCGGGCGTCTCGGGATCGGTGATCTCGCGGCTGGCTCCGTGTTCCAGATTGACGGAATCGACGTAGTTGATCAGTTCCATCAGCCTTTCTTCATCCATGTAATCGAGCATCCAGCCCCCGTATTCGGTAGTAATGTTATATTTTCCGTCGGAATAGGCGCCCGCGCCCCCAAAGCCGGTGCTCATGAAGCATCCGGGTTTGCACCCGATCTCGCCTTTGTCATTCCGCGGACATTTATCGATCTTTTTGTTGAGGATCGGACAGTTGCGGTGATATATGTCATTGCCTTTGTCGATGAGAAGAGCCCGGGATTCCGGACTTTTCTTCATGAATTCGTAAGCGCAGAAGAGCCCGGTCGGCCCCGCCCCCACGATGATGCAGTCATAATTCTTCATATCCGTTTGCCTCTTTTCCGCCAATCGCCGTTTCATTTAGTTCTCTTGACCGTTTATTCTAACATAGACGGCCGAATTAGTAAAGAATCAAAAACATGAAAAAAGCCTCCGGATCGGCGGAGGCTAGGCAATTCATTGATGGTTTTGAAGCGCGGCTTTGATGAATGCCGCAAACAACGGGTGGGCCCGATTGGGGCGGGAAAGAAATTCCGGATGGAACTGGCAAGCCACGAACCACGGATGGTTCAAAAGCTCCAGCGCTTCCACGATTTGGTCTTCCTCGTTATACCCCGAGAAGATCATGTCCGATCCGCTGAAGAGGTCAAGGGTCTGGTTATTGACTTCATAACGGTGGCGATGACGCTCGCGGATTTGTTTGGTCTGATATATTTCCGAAAGTTTGGTTCCGTCTTTGATCGTGCAGGGATACAGCCCCAGCCGCATCGGCTGGCCGAAGCCTTTCCGGTAATCTTTGAGACCGATGACCAAAAGTTTTCCGTTTTCATCCAGTTCCTTGGAGGTCGCTTCCGGATGACTGAGCACGTTTCTCGCGAATTCGACCATCGCCAGCTGCATTCCGTAGCAGATTCCCAAATAAGGGATCTGATGTTCGCGGGCATAGCGGATCGCCAACATGATCCCGTCCGTATCGCGTCCACCGAAGCCGCCCGGGACGATGATCCCCTGATAGCCGCCCAGAACTTCCGAAACATTTTCCGAAGTGAGGATTTTGGCATCGATCGGATCGGTTTTGATGTTCACGCCGTTGGCATAAGCGCCGTGTTTCAGAGCTTCGTAAACAGATAGATAAGCATCCTTCAGGGCAACATATTTACCAACCAGGGCGATCCGGACGGTTCCTTGCAGGTTCTTGATGTTTTCGATCATTTGTTTCCATTCGCTGAGGTCCAGCGGTTTGGTTTCCAGCCGGAAATGGCGACAGATGAAATCGTCGATTTTTTGTTTGGCCAGCATGACCGGCACTTCATAAATGGTCTTGCGGTCGCGGGCTTCGATGACGGCTTCGATCGGCACGTCGCAGAACAATGAGATCTTATCTTTTTGTTGCTGAGGGATCTTGCGGTCGCTGCGGAGAATGATGACGTCCGGATTGATCCCGAGCGATCGGAGATCCTTGACGCTGTGCTGGGTCGGTTTGGTCTTCAATTCCTGCGAAGCCGCAATGTAAGGCACCAAAGTGTTGTGAATGTAAAGGGTATTTTCGTAGCCGACGTCGCGGCGGTATTGTCTGATGGCCTCCAGATACGGCAGCGATTCGATGTCGCCGACGGTTCCCCCGATCTCGGTGATCACCACATCGGCTCCGCTGTAAGTCGCCGCATTGGTGATGGCTTCCTTGATCTCGTTGGTGATGTGCGGGATGACCTGAACGGTTCCCCCGTTATACTTCCCGGTGCGTTCTTTTTCGATGACCCGCAGATATATCTTCCCGGTGGTGACGCTGGAGTATTGGCTTAAATTTTCGTCGATGAAGCGTTCGTAGTGGCCGAGGTCCAGATCCGTTTCCGCGCCGTCATCGGTAACGAAAACTTCGCCGTGCTGAAGCGGAGACATGTTCCCGGGGTCGACGTTGATGTACGGATCGAATTTTTGCATGAAGACTTTCAGCCCTCTGCCTTTCAAAAGTCTTCCGATCGAAGAGGCATTGAGTCCCTTACCCAAACTAGAGGTAACGCCGCCGGTAACGAAAATGAATTTTGTGCTCATGGTTTTCCTCCCCAAAAATATAAAACAGTTCTCAACTCGCTTGAGAACTGTTTTTTGGCTCTATTCCATTATAATCAAAAGATTGAACAAAAGCAACAGATTTTACTTGTTTTCTTTGTTTTTCTTGGCTTCCTCGATCTCGAATTCGTCAATCTTGAATTCATCGTCCGGCGTGTCATCCTCGATTTCATTGTCGACTTCGGTAATGACCAGTTCGGCTTCCCCTTCCGGAATTCCGATTCCTTCGCTCAGAAGATCTTCCTCGATGTCGTCATGTTCCGGTTTCTCTTCGTCTTCATCTTCGTCTTCGTCATAAGTTTCGTCTTCGAATTCTTTATTCAGCGGAGCCGGATAAACGGTATCGTCGGTAAGTTCGTTCTTCAGAACTTCCTCGTCATCGCTGTAAAGATCTTCAAGATAGTTTCCGTCTTTGTCCAGCAGACTGGACGGCTGGCGGTTTTTCAGATCCCAAAGTTTGACTCCGTTTTTATCTTCTCCGCAACAAATGAAGTATCCGGAAAGCATGAAGTCGATGTGAAATTGGGTGAAAAGTTTCTCGCTTTCTTCCGGCGAAAATCCCTGCTCTTCGAAAACATCTTTTGCGATTTTGGCGATGGTCCTCGGATTGCGTCGGGATTTCATTTTTCGCAGTGCTATTTCTAACATTGAATCGTTGGTGTTCATTTTGTTTCCTCCGTACTACACATTTTACCGCAAGCCGACATTTTTTTCAAGTATTTTTTTCAATGCTTGGTAATCGGTGCGGTCGGCGGACAGCGGGCTTACGGATATGTATCCGTGTTCAATGGCCCAAACGTCGTCGTGCTCGTTTTCGTCAAGATGATACTGATGATGTCCGCGCTGGAAGAACAAGCTTTCTTCCTGCTCGAAACGGGTATCGAAATTGGTGTTTCCCTGTTTGGTGATCCGGATCCCTTGATGGTTTTTCGGAATGTTAACGTTGAACAGATCTCCGAATTCAAACAAAGAATTGTCAAGAATGAACGCCATCGCTTCATCAAACGCCGCGTCTCCGGAAGCATAATCGCCTGGCGCCACCGAGAAAGCAATCGCTTTTTTGCCCATCAGCACCGCTTCCATGGCCGCTGAAACGGTTCCGGAATACAAGATGTCCTCGCCGAGGTTGAAGCCGTTGTTGATTCCCGAAAAAACGATCTCGAAATCCAGACCCAAACCGTATTTCGCGGCCCGAACCGCATCCGCGGGCGTGGAATCGCAAACATAGGACGGCACTCCCAGCCCGGCTTCTTGGGCGGTTATTTCAAACCCGCTTCGGACGTTGATGGCATGGCTCTTGGCGCTTTGTTCGTGTTTGGGGGCCACGACCGTGACGGTTCCGTATTTCTTCGCCCGTTCGGTCAGGATCCGCAGCCCTTCGCAATTGATCGAATCATCATTGGTAATGAGAATCTTCATCAGAAAGCCTCCGGATGGGCGGTTTTGTATTCCAGAAGCAGCAAGTCGGCTTCTTTCAACATTTTTTTGATCTCGGAACGGTGGGAAAGCGAGGCGCCGCTGGCTTGGCGGTGTCCGCCGCCGTGGTATTTGGCCGCCAGTTCATTCACCCCAACAAAACGGGAACGGATCCGGACCCGGATCTTTTCTTTTCCCGCGACGAAGAAGATCCAGATCAGATGGCCGCGGATGCTGTCCAGCATGTTGACCAGCGCCGAGGCTTCCTCGGTGCTGACTCCGAAGCGTTTTTGAAGCGAACGGCTCAGAAACACATAAGATACTCCGTGTTCGGTCGTCTTGAAATGGTTGAGGATGTAGCCTTGAAGTTTCAGGGGTTTTGGGTCCTGGATGTAAAGATGAGCATAGATGTCGTCCAGATCGATGTTTTGTTCCAACATCGCCGCGGCCATGCGCATGACTTCCGGGCCGACCCCGTGATATTTGAACCGGCCGGTATCGGTCACCAGACCAACATACAGATATTTGGCGGCTTGTTGGTTAAACTTGAGTTCGTCTTTGAACGTCAGAACCAGATCCATGATGATCGCGGAAGTCGCGGGCAGATCCTCGCGGACATAATTGGTGGCTCCGTAATCCTCGACCCGCAGATGGTGGTCAATCTTGATGATCTCCTTCGCGGAACCGAACAGCTGATTGTCGATGCGTTCGGAAGTGGCGGTATCCAGCACGATCACCAGCGCGTCTTTGTAAGCTTCCGGATCCAATTTTGGATCCTCGGCCCCCAAGAAGGACAGATAGTCGCTTTCGTCTTCCCCGAGGCTGTAGATCTTTTTGTTCGGAAATGAAGCCCGAAGGATCTCGCGGAGCCCGAGCGAGCTGCCCAGACAATCCCCGTCCGGACGGATGTGCCTGAGGATGATGATCGTGTCGTACTGTTTGATTTTATTAAGTATTTCTAGTTTTTCATTCATTTTTGGTTTGTCCTCGCCATGGCGTCAAGATCGGCGAGCATGGCGTCGGCTTCAGCGAACGACTTGAGCGTCGCGCCGCTGGCCAGCTGATGTCCGCCTCCTCCGTATTTGACGGCCACTTCATTGATGTTGTATTTGCTTGAACGGATCTCCGCGATTACGGTTTTGGCGGTTTCGTCTTCGGTGAAATTCACCCAAATGTCGATGCCTTTGATTCCGGACATGGTATTGACCATGCCCCGGGAGATGGTTGGCAGGTCCGATTCATAGTCCTTGATGTCCCGAGCCGTATTCTTCATGTAAGCGACGTTGCCCGGGGTCAGTTGAAAGTTCAGCGTGAACTTGGCGCGCAGCCGCACCGTTTTCAGTTCTTCAATGTACAGGTTGTTGTAGACTTCGGAGATCGGAAAATCATATTTCAACAGTTTCGCGACGGTCTCGAAGGTCCGGGCGGTAACGGAATCGTAGCGGAACCGCCCGCTGTCGGTGACGATTCCCGCGAACAGCGCCTTGGCTCCCTGAGAATTGAGCTTCATTCCGGTTTGAAAAATGATGTCCGCCACCAATCCGGCGCAGCTCTCGAATTCGGTATTGACCAGCTGTTCGTTTCCGAACTCGCCTTTGGTGAGATGATGGTCGATCTTGATGATGTATTTCCCCTGCGCGTAACGGCGGTCGCTGATCATGTATTCTTCGGAGGTATCCAAAACGAAGACCAAAGCTTCCGGATACAAATGATCCGGAACCAAATCGACGTCGCCGCAGAAAGAATAGCGGTCGCTGGTGTCTCCCGGCGCCAAAACGGTCTTCTCGGGAAAGGTGGTTTTGATGGCTTCCCTCAAACCGATCTGGCTGCCCATGGCATCGCCGTCCGGCCGGGAATGCCGATGAATGATGATTGAATCAAACTCTTGGATTCGCTTCAGAATGTTTTCGTACATATCGTTCTCCGTTTCTTTCTTGTATTATATCACTTTCATTGGCATGGCGTTAGAAATTCATCGGTTTCGGTATGAAAAAACTCTTAAATTCAATTTAAGAGTTTTCCTTTTGGTCAAAAATCCGCAGCATCCGGATGCCGACGAAACCAATGATGATGCTGGTTAAGAGCGACACAAAGACCAACAGGGCCCCGTAAGTCAGGACCGCGCTTCCGAGCTGATAAATGACCGCCACCGCCAACAATTGGCCCCAAATGTGCAAAAATCCGCCGATGACGCTGATCGAGATCATGCTCGCGCCCCGGTTGAGAAGTTTGTAAGCCGCATACATTCCAAAAAAGCTGAGCATCGAAGCCGTGAACCCGATGACAAAAGTGATCGGGCTTCCGAGGATCAGTCCGACCAGCGTGCTTTTCAAAATGGTCATGAGCAAAGCTTCTTTGAATTTGAAGCGATAGATGCCGATCAGAATGACGATGTTGGCCAAGCCGATCTTCGCGGTCGGCAGAAAAGGAAAGGCCAGCTGGGAGATGAAACGGTCGAAAATCGAGAAAATGACGCCCAGGGTGACGAGGGCGGAAATGAGCACGATGTGGCGGGTATTGATCTTGGCTCTCAGGCTGTTCATGGGCGCTTCGCTCCTTTTCTTAATGCATTTATACGATATTCTACCACATAAAGATTGCTTTTCCAATCGTTTTTTTATATAATCGATAACAGGAGGAACCGATATGTGCATATTTTGTAAAATAGTCAAAGACGAGATCCCATCATACAAAATTTATGAAGATGAAGAATTTCTGGCTTTCCTGGACATCTCTCAGGCTTCGGTCGGGCATGCTTTGGTCGTGACCAAAAAGCATTATGACAATGTTTTGGAGATGGAAGAAGCCGCCGCCGGACGGCTGTTTGCCCTGACGGTCAGACTGGCCAAGCAGATCAAGAAAAATTTGGACGTCTCGGGGATGAACATTCTGAACAATTGCGGCGAAAGCGCCGGACAATCGGTCATGCACGCCCACGTTCACATCATCCCGCGTTACGAAAACGACAGCGTGACTTTCCGTTTCACAAAAAATCAGCTTTCGGATTCCGAATTGCAGACTTTGGCCGAAAGAATCAAACGAAATTAATAAAAGGCAGCCAAGCTGCCCAAAGCATGATCACAAACCTGGTTGGGATAAATGCCGGGTTTGTTTTTTTTATCTTGGAAAAGCGATGTTGAAGAAAACGAACCAGCAGGCCGAAACCGCAATGGCGGTTAGTGCCATGATGATGGCGGAAGTGACAAAACGGGGAGCGCCTTTCATTTTTTGAAGGATGGCCAGGATCAATGCCCCGACTCCGAAAGCCGTCCCGGCGACGAGAACGCCGTCATGAAGCGGAAACATGGCGCAAACTAGCGCCGTCAGGCTCAACCCGATCATGATCTTTCCCATCGTGTCCAGCGGTTTCTCGGGAACAACCGCGATGACTGGAACCGGTTTGATCCGGATTTCCGAGGGCTGCGCCCGCCGGATCTCTTTTCCGCAGTTGCTGCAATACTTATGATTTTCTCCGACCTCGCGGCCGCAATTCGTGCAATACATTTTTATCTCCTTGTGTAGGTTTTCAATATTCCCTGAAAGAAGCTGACCGCGTAGCATAATGATTTTCCGGAAACATGCTCCAGCCCTTTTTTGCTTTCGCGGTAAGCGGCGGTGGTGTAATACAAAGGCGAAAAGCGAATGACGCAGTCGCTGACTTTATCGAAATACCGTTTTTCAGAAATGTTGGTGACGATGACCGGCGCGGTATAGATGTTCTTGTAAACCTGACGGATGGTCTTTTCAACGACTTTGTAGCTTTCGCTGTGAACGTCGGCGATCTTGGTGGCATCGACGTTATTCAGCAGCTGATACTCCACTCCGTATTTTCTCAGACTTTTGGAAAGCGCCAAAATGATGTCGGCGGCAGTATTGTGAGTGGCCAGTTCGAAGGTCAGATCCGCATGGCATTCCTCTTCGGTGCATTCGACTTCGCCCATGATGATCTGAGTCTTCAGAAGTTTGGAAAGCCCCAGGTATTCTTCATCGATCTTTCTTTTGACGAACGGTCGAAAGATGAACAGATTATCGAAGAAGAACCTTTCAAAAAACGGCAGGTCCTTGGCCATTTTCCGAAGCGGGATCATGGCCTTTTGGTCGATTTTCGGTTTAAAAACCCCGTTTTTCTGAAGGTCCTCCAAAAACGCCGAAAGATTTTTCTCCCCGTTTTCTGATTTATCCGTCTTGAATCGCACGGTGGTTTCCCCGGTCAAACCGATGCCAATCAGGGCATAATGACTCATTAATCCGAAATAAGCGGGGTCGACGATCCCGGATCCTTCTTCGATCGCCAAATCGAAGAATTTACCGGTTTTGAGAAACTGGTCAACGATGTGACTCATCCCGTCTTGGGTGGTTTCGTCATCCGTGGTCATGACCATGGTCAGGTTGACGTCCAGCCGCGACTGTTCGGTCAGGATCTTTTCGACCGCTTCGAACATGGAGAAGAACAGGCTCTTTGAATCGAAGGTTCCGTTTCCGTAAAGCTCGCCGTCTTCGATCTTGACTTCCTGAATGTTGGAGGTGTAATCAACATGGGCGGCGAACAGAATGTTCGGGGCTCCTTCGATCTTGACCTTGGAAGTAAAGACGGCGTTGCGGCCGACTTTTTCTTTGTTGAAACAATCATGAATGAACGGAAAATCCGCCTTGATTTTTTCTTGGAAGATCAGGAAAAATTCCGGATCTTCAAAACTGGAAGTTTTGATCTCGATCAGTCCTTTCAGTTTGTTCAGAAAGTAGCCGTGCTGCTGGTCGCTGTGCTCGTCAAGCTGAAGGATCCGGATCTCTTTGTTTCGGATGAAGGCGGCCCGAAGCAGACAGAGGGCAAGCAGAAAGACCAAAAACACCAAAAACATGGCTATGATTATTTCTATCGTGTTCATTGTGATCAAAAACATATTATTCACCGTTTTCTGTGGTTTTCTTGTGAGTTAATTATAGTATCATTTTTTATGATTGTCAATCAGGGTTTCAAACAAGAAATGACTCCGCTTTCTTCGCGGGGTCATTTTCTGCTCTTCCGGGTTTTCCCGTTCTTTTTACAATGGCCGATCCTTCAAATACTGGTAAAGGGTCTTGACGGTCAGTCCGGTGGCTCCGTAGAACTCTTTATAGAAAGGACTGGTGTGAAAAGCGGTCCCGGCAATGTCCAAATGCATCCATTTGGTCGGTTTGTCAATGAAGGCTTCGATGAAGGCCGCTCCCGAACTGGCTCCCATGTTCTTTCCGGTCGAATTGGTCAGGTCGGCCACTTTGCTTCCCCGAACCTGTTTTCGGATGTAATCGTTGATCGGCAGCTGCCAGATTTCTTCGCTGACGGCTTTTCCGGCCGCGAGCATCTGATCGACGGTCTCTTGATCGTTTCCGAACAGCCCGACGGTGTATTCCCCGAGCGCCACGCAAACCGCTCCGGTCAAAGTAGCCAGATCGATGACTTCCGCTGCCCTTTGTTTCTGAGCGAAACAGACCGCGTCCGCCAAAGTCAGCCGCCCTTCCGCGTCGGTGGAAACGACCTCAATGGTTTTCTTGTTCATGGCCGTCAGAACGTCATCCGGAAGCAGGGCTTCGCCGTTGATCCGGTTGTCGGTGGCGCAAATGACCACGTGCAGATTGATCGGAAGCTGGCGTTTGACGGCCAGTTCGAAGACGCCCAAAACGGTAGCGGCCCCGGACATGTCGTCTTTCATGTTGTTCATCTGGGTTTTGATGCTGTATCCGCCGGTATCGTACATCAAGCCTTTGCCGACGATGGCGACCGCCGGCTTGCTGCTGTTTTCATAAACGATGTGGATCAGCTTCGGCTCGGCGGAAGAACCTTTGTTTACGCCCAGAAAGGCGTTCATTCCGAGTTCCGCGATCTCGGCTTTCCCGTAAACCCGGATCCGGAGTTTCGGATCATCAAGGCTCTTTGCAAGTTTGACCGCGTAATCGGCCAGATCGGCGGCGGAAAGATAGTTATACGGTTTGTTGATCAGATCGCGGGTATTGTCAATGGCCGCTGAAATCTGGAAGGCTTCTAAGGCGACCGCCGAAAGATCATGGCTGCTGATCAGTTTCAAAGACAGATCATTGTTGATCTTCTCGGAAAGACACTCGTCGAATTTATAATTGTAGGCCGAGACGGTCTGAATGATCCGCTTGGCGGTTTCCTCTTCGCAGAGCCCTTCCGAGAAAGAACCGACCAGGATGTGCAGTTCACTGCCGAGTTTGTAATTGACGTCGCGCAGACTTTCCTCCAGTTTTTCGTAGGAATATTCGGCCTTTTTCCCCAGCCCGATGAGATAAACGATCTGATTTTTGATCTTACCGAAAGTGAAAACTTTGTTAACCTTTCCAATCTCGAATTTGAGTTGTTTTTCTTTGATCAGGGTGGCGATCTCCGGATCGATCTTCGGATCGATCGTCGCCTTTTCAGCGTCCTCGAACACCCCCAGGACCAATGGTTTTTCACTGGCGGCATAAACAAAATTTTTCTGTATTTCTAACATTTTTCCTCCTAAATTCTACTTAATGTACTCGCATCCCATGTAAGGGATGAGAACGTCCGGAATTTTGATGCTGCCGTCCGGCTGCTGATAGTTTTCGGCGATCGCGACCCAGGTCCTGCCAACCGCCAATCCCGATCCGTTGAGCGTGTGGACAAATTCCGGTTTGGCGTCTTTGCTTCGGCGCATGCGGATGTTTCCGCGCCGGGCCTGATAATCCTCAGCGTTGCTGATGCTGCCGATTTCGCGGTAAGTTTTCTGGCTCGGAAGCCATACTTCGATGTCATAAGTCTTGGCCATCGAAAAGCCCATGTCGCCGCTGCAAAGCGAGATGACGTGATACGGGAGTTTGAGCAGCTGCAAGACCAGTTCCGATTCTTTCAACATCGATTCCAATTCGTCGTAAGAAGTCTCGGGGGCCGTGAACTTGATCAGCTCGACTTTGTTGAACTGATGGGTACGGATCAGTCCCCGGGAATCCTTGCCGGCGCTTCCGGCTTCCGAACGGAAAGCCATGGTATAGCTGCAGTATTTAAGCGGCAGCTGCGAATGTTCCAAGATCTCGTTGCGATGCATGTTGATGGTCGGAACTTCCGCGGTCGGATTCAGGAACCAGTCGCCGTTTCCGTTGACCAGTTTGAAGGCTTCTTCCTCAAATTTCGGAAGCTGACCGGTCGCGGTCATGCTTTCCCGGTTGACGATGAACGGCGGAATGATCTCGGTGTAGCCGTTTTTCGCATGCAGATCCATCATGAAAGCGATCAGAGCCCGTTCCAGGCGCGCTCCCAAACCTTTGTAAATGACAAATCTGGCCCCGGTTATTTTGGCGGCCCGCTCGAAATCGATGATGCCGAGTTTTTCGCCCAATTCATAATGCGATTTCGGTTCAAAGGCGAACTTGGTCGGTTCCATGAACCGGCGGATCTCCGGGTTTTCGGTCTCGTCTTTGCCGATCGGAACGCTTTCGTGCAGAATGTTCGGCGTGGAAAGCAGGATCTGACGGATCTTTTCTTCCAGTTCGTTTATTTTTTGATCATCGGCCTGCAAATCGTCGCCGATGGTGGCTACGCTGGCCAAAACGGCGGTGCAGTCTTTTCCTTCGCGCTTGAGCTGGCCGACTAGCTTGCTGGCGTCATTGCGCTCTTTTTTCAGCGCTTCGACTCTGCCGATCAGATCGCGGCGCTCGTTGTCCAGTTCCAGAACCTGGCGCAGATAACCGAAGTCCTTGCCGCGCGTGTTTAGTTTGGAAATGACGTTCTCAACATCATTGCGAATCAGTTTAATGTCAATCATGGGTTCCTCCTTTTTAACAAAAAAGTCCCTTATCCTGAAGATAAGGGACGAACATATTCCGCGGTGCCACCCTAGTAGGACCAAAAATCGGTCCCAACTCAATAAATGATAACGGATTTTCTCCGAAGCTTGTTAGGCCTGTCTCCAAGATGGATTCGAAAGGCTGGTTTCCGGCTCGCACCAACCGCCGGATCTCTGAAAATCAGGGTCTTTCTACTGGGTCTCTTCCACGAATATATGATTTACTACATTATATATGCATTAAATGCGCTTGTCAACCGGAATAGTTTTCCGGTCATTGGTTTTTGTCTTCATCTTCGTCCAGGAACTGGTAATCCAAATCGAGTTCGAAGTCCTCTTTGTATTCGTCGTCTTCGACAGCCTCCTCTTCCTCGCTGCGAGGAACGATGGCGATCGTGGCGGCGCTGTGGCCTTCATTCAGTTTGATGATGCAAACGCCCTGAGTGTCGCGTCCGACGGTCAGGATCTGATCCAGATGAGTGCGGATGACCATGCCTTTGTCCGTGACGACCATCAGGTCTTCATCGCCGCGAACGGTCGACAGCGAGACCATCTTGCCGTTCTTTTCGGTGATGTTCAGGGCTTTTACGCCTTTCCCGCCCCGGACCTGAACCCGGAACGCGTCGACGTTGGTTCGTTTTCCGTAACCTTTTTCGGTCACGATGACGATCTCGTCGCCGTCGGTGTTGACGATGGCCATTCCCACGGTCTTTTCCCCTGATTCGACTTTGATTCCCCGGACTCCGGCGGAAATTCGGCCCATCGGCCGAATGTCGCTTTCGCTGAAACGGATGCCCTTGCCATTGGAAGCTCCCAAAATGATGTCTTTTTCCCCGTCGGTAACGTTGACGGCGAACAATTCGTCGCCTTCGTTCAGCAGGATGGCTTTGATGCCGTTGGTCCGGATGTTGTTGAAAGCGGAGATCTCGGTTTTTTTGATGATTCCCTCACGGGTCCCAAAGATCAGATAGCCTTCTTTTCCGTTATCCTTGTTGATGTTGATGACGGCCGCCAGTTTCTCGTTTTCTTCGAAATTGAGCAGGTTGACGATCGGCAGGCCTTTGGCGCTTCGGCTTGAATAAGGGACCTGGAAGGCACGCAGACGGTAGACCTTACCCAAATTGCTGAAGAAGAGCAGGGTGTCATGGCTGGAAGTATACAAGATCCTTTCCACGAAGTCCTCTTCGGTCATTTTGGTTCCGGTGATGCCTTTCCCGCCCCGGTTCTGGGCTCGATAAGTATCGACGGTCATTCGCTTGACGTAACCGCGGTTGGTGACACTGATGATGACATCTTCGACCGGGATCAAATCTTCGTCTTCGATGACCAGATCGTCGCTTAAAGTGATCTCGCTCTTGCGGTCATCGCCGAAACGATCCCGAATGTCAGTCAATTCATTGACGATGATCTGATATTTTTTGTCTTGGCTCTTGAGTATTTCTTTGCATTCCGCGATCAGTTTTCGGACCTCAATCAATTCATTCTTCAGTTTTTCGACTTCCAGGCCGGTCAGTTTCTGGAGTTTCATGTCCAAAATGGTCTTGGCTTGGATTTCGGTCAGATTGAAGACGCTCATCAATCCGGTTACCGCATCTTCGGTAGTCTTGGATTTCTTGATCAGCTGAATGACCAAATCGATGTTTCCCAAAGCGACCAGCAACCCTTCAAGAATGTGGGCTCGGGCTTCCGCTTTGTCCAAATCATAAACGGTTCGGCGGGTAATGATCTCCAATTGATGCTTGAGATAGACCTCCAAAACCTCTTTTAGGTTCAGGACTTTCGGCTGTCCGCCAACGATGGCGAGAATGTTGATCCCAAAAGTGGATTGCAATTGCGTGTGCTTGTATAAATTGTTCAGAACAACGTTCGGATTGGTGTCCCGGCGAAGTTCCACGACGATCCTGATCCCCTTCATGTCCGATTCGTCCTGAAGGCCGGTGATTCCGTCAATCAGTTTGAGTTTGACGGTCTCGGCGATTCTTTCGATCAGACGGGTTTTATTGACCTGATAAGGAATCTCGGTGATGATGATGGCGCTGCGGTTGCCACCAAGGTCCTGAATTTCCGTTTTGGCCCGGACGGTGATGGCACCGTTTCCGGTCATGTAGGCTTTCCGCACCTGGGAAACTCCCATGATGCAAGCACCGGTCGGAAAATCCGGTCCTTTGATGTAGGTCATCAGCCCTTCGATGGAAATCTCCGGGTTTTTGATGAGCGCCATGATCCCGTCAACGACTTCGGTCAGGTTGTGCGGAGGAATGTTGGTTGCCATTCCGACCGCGATCCCAGTCGCTCCGTTGACCAGCAGGTTCGGAAACTTGCACGGAAGAACGCTCGGTTCCCGTTCGGATCCGTCATAGTTGTCGACGAAATCGACGGTTTCTTTATTCAAGTCGCGGAGGACTTCCATGGCAATCTTGCTCATGCGGGCTTCGGTGTAACGCATGGCGGCCGCACCGTCGCCGTCAACGGAACCGAAATTGCCGTGTCCTTCGACCAATGTATAGCGATAACTGAACTCTTGGGCCATTCTGACCATCGCTTCATAGATGGCCGAGTCGCCGTGCGGATGGTATTTGCCCATGACTTCCCCGACGATCCGGGCCGATTTCTTGAACGGCCGGTCAGAATACATTCCGAGTTCGTTCATGGCGAACAGAATGCGCCGGTGAACCGGTTTCATTCCGTCTCGGGCATCGGGGAGGGCCCGGGAAACAATGACGCTCATGGCGTAGCTGAGGAACGAGACCCGCATTTCTCGGGTCAGGTCGACTTCTTTGACCCCGCCGAGATGATGGCCGTCGACGACGTTCTCCACCAGGTCGCCGTCAATGACGTCGCTGACCGAAATTGTTTTTTCGTTTTTATTGTCTTTTTCCATCATTGCTCCTTAAATGTCCAGATTTTCGACGTAAACGGCGTTTTCTTCAATGAATTCGCGCCGCGGTTCGACGTCGTCTCCCATTAGCATCGCGAAGGTGGTGTCGGCTTCGATGGCATCGTCAAGATTGACTTGGAGAAGCGTGCGGACGGCGGGGTCCATGGTGGTTTCCCAAAGCTGTTCCGGGTTCATTTCGCCCAAACCTTTGTATCTTTGCAAGGCCGGTTTCGAATTTTTCGGAAAAGTCTCCAAAATCTTCTGAAGTTCTTCGTCGGTATAAGCATATTCGATCCGTTTGTTGAAGACGATCTTGTATAGCGGCGGCTGAGCAATGTAAACATAACCGTTTTCGATCAGCGGCTTCATGAAACGATAAAAGAAGGTCAGAAGTAGCGTTCGGATGTGGGCGCCGTCGACGTCCGCATCGGTCATGATGACGATTTTGTGATAACGAGCCTGGGAGAGGTTGAAATCGTCGCCGATTCCGGTCCCCAAGGCTTGGATCATTGAAATTATTTCTTTGTTTCCGAGAACGTGGTCCAGCCGGGCTTTTTCAACATTCAGGACTTTCCCGCGAAGGGGAAGAATGGCCTGAAATTCGCTGTTTCGCCCTTGTTTGGCGCTGCCGCCCGCGGAATCGCCTTCCACAAGGTACATTTCGGTCTTCGATGCGTCCTTGCACCGGCAGTCAGCCAGTTTCGAAGCGAACCCGAGGGTTTCCAACGGGCTCTTTCTTCGGGTGGCTTCACGGGCTTTTTTCGCCGCGATCCGCGCCCGGGAAGCAATGACGGCTTTTTCAATGATGTTTTTCGCCACGGCCGGATTTTCTTTTAAGAAAACATCCATGCCGTCCAGCAGAATCTGCGAAGTGATCCTTCGGACTTCCGTATTTCCGAGTTTGGCCTTGGTCTGTCCCTCAAACTGCGGATCGGGGTGACGGCAGCTGATGATGGCAGTCAGTCCTTCGCGGACGTCGTCGCCGCTGAAAGCCTCGTCTTTCCTAAAAAGGTTGCTGCTGCGCCCGTAGTTGTTGAGAACTCGGGTCAGACTGGTTCGGAACCCCTCTTCATGAGTCCCGCCTTCCGGAGTATAAATGTTGTTGATGAACGAATAAATGTTGCTATTGTAGTCTTCGGTGTACTGAAGCGCCATTTCGATCTCGATGTTTTCTTCTTTTCCGAAGATGTAGATGATGTTCGGGTGGATCGGAGTGTGGGATTTGTTCAGATAAGCCACATATTCCTTGATTCCGCCTTCATAGCAGTAGTGAAGTTCCTTGACCGCTTCGGGATTCCGGGAGTCGGTCAGAGATATTTTTAAGCCTTTGTTCAGAAAAGCGCATTGTTGCAGCCGGACTCTTAAGGTTTCAAAGTCAAAAACAACGCCTTCTTTGAATATTTCGATGTCCGGTTTGAAGCGGACGGTGGTCCCGGTTTCTTCGCTGTCGCCAATGGTCTGAACATTGTGCATTTTGTGGCCGCGCTGGTATTCCTGGGAATAAATGTGTCCGTCCCGTTTGATGACGACCTGAAGATTCTCGCTCAGGGCGTTGACGACCGAAGCGCCGACGCCGTGCAAACCTCCGGATACCTTATAAGAAGAACCGTCGAACTTTCCGCCGGCGTGCAGGATGGTAAAAACCGCTTCGACTGCGGATTCCCCGGTCTTGGGCATGATGTCCACCGGGATTCCCCGGCCGTTGTCGATGACCTGGATGATGTTGTTCGGAAGAATTTCCACTTCGATGTGGGTGCAGTACCCGGCCAGGGCTTCGTCAATGGAATTGTCCACGATTTCCCAGACCAAATGGTGGAGTCCGCGCGGTCCGGTTGAACCGATGTACATTCCGGGACGTTTTCTGACCGCTTCCAAGCCTTCCAATATTTGGATGCTGGAACTGCCGTAGGTGCTTTGCTTAGCGTTCATTTTCTTCCTCCTTGCTGATATTCAGGACCTTGCTGTTGTTTATTACCGACTCTGAAAGGTTGTCGATCGAAGTCGTGGTAATGAAAATCTGATTTTTTTGATCCAAAAGCTTCAGGATCTGGTTTTGGCGCAGCGCGTCCAGTTCGCTGAACACGTCATCCAATATGACGATCAGTCTCGGGTTGCATTCTTTGCACATTTCCGCCAACGCCAGCTTGATGGCCAGCGAAATGGTTCGCTGCTGCCCTTGAGAAGCAAAGGAAGACGCGTCTTTTCCGTTGATCAGGGCGATGAAATCGTCCCGGTGCGGCCCGACCGTCGTGGTCCGGAGGGTCAAATCCAGCATCCGCCGCTCTTTGAAAGCTTCGGCCAGCTTGCCAGCCTCGCGGTTTGGCAGATAAACGATCTTTCCGTTCTCTTTGTCCTCGCTGATCTCGTTGTTTAACCGGTTTAGGCGTTCGTTGAGGGTATCCAGGAACCTTTTTCTTTCATTAATGATGATGGTCGCTTCGATGTTCAGCTTTTCGGTAATCGAATCAAACAGGATTTCGTCCAAAGCTTTCCCGTTTTCGGTCTGTCTGAGCATTTCGTTGCGTTCTTTGAGGAACCGGCGATACCGGATCAAGGCCACCAGATAATCTTTGTTGTTCTGGCTGATGCTTGAATCCATGAATTCCCGGCGGTCAGCCGGGGTTCCTTTGATCAAATTCAGGTCTTCCGATGAAAAAATGACGGTGTTCATGAACCCGACATACTCGCTGAGGCGGCCGACGGTCTTCTGATTGTGCTGCAGTTTCTTTTTCCCGTTCACGAACGAAAGAACGATCTCGTCTTTTTTGTCTCCGTCCGTGAATTCCGCCTTGACAAAGGCATAATTCTCCCCGATTTTGACCAAATCCGCATCCGCACTGGTTTTGTGCGACTTCCCCAAACCCAAGCAATAGATTGCTTCGACCAAACTGGTCTTTCCGACGGCGTTGTTACCGATGATGATGTTGATATCCGGTGAAAACTCCACCGAGAAATCGGAATAACAGCGAAAATTTTTTAAAGTAATCTTTCTTACATGAAACATCATTGCTTTTCAATTCTGAATTTTTCGTTTCCAAGCGCGATTTCATCCCCCGGATATAATTTGCGTCCCCGACGCTGTTCCGGCTCTCCTTTGACCGTGATTTTCTGAGTCGAAAGAAAGGCTTTTGCGGCGGCTCCGGCGTCAATTATTCCGGCGAATTTAAGAAATTGGCCCAAGGTGATAAATTCTGTGTTGATCTTTATTGTTTCCATCTTTTTCCCTCGGTAATTTATACTTATTATAACATATTTTGTTCTTTTTTTCCAGCGCTTTTTGATTATTTTTACTTTTGGGGGCATATTCTTGCCCCGGATAGCCAAAACCACTCGGAAAGCGCCTTAAGCCGGCCTTTTAGCCCTATGCATTTATGTAAAAACATATTGATTCATTGGCAAAATTTGTTGTTTTGGCGAAAATTGGGGGACTTTTTGATCCGCATCTCCCGTTTCCGAAAGACAACTGATGTCTTTTTAACCTGAAGTTTGTTGGGCATGGGCTTGGCGGGGTTCATTTGCAAGAGAAGCGGAGAATATTTACATATTTATGTATTGATTTTATGGAAGGAGTTTCATTTTGTGGATCTTGACCGACCTTTTTAAACGTCCTTAAGCTTGATTGCCGATTTTTTGCCCCTGGCATCCGCTAAAGAAGACGTCGTTTTCTTCCTCCCGGCCGAAGCACGGGGGTGATTCTTGGCCTTTTTTCTTTTGTTCACTGATCAGAAGCAAGAGAAATTCTCAAGATCAACCCTTTTGAACGTCGTTTCTCTCCTTTATTTTGTTTTCAAAGCAGTGTGGTTTTCTTAGCCGTGGGCTTTTAAGAATGTTTTTACTTATTTCGGTATTTATGGTTAGTTCGCTCTTGTTTTTTTTAGCCTGCAATTCTTCTTTCTGATCCCGAGTTTAGCCATGAAAGGGGGGCCGCGAGAATATTTACGTATTTATGTCTGAAAAAACGAATGATTGGCGCCAATAGGCTTGGATTCGGAGGTCCTTCATCCGTTTGCCTTGCGATGTCAATTGGTTTTTGATGGTCTTCTGAACAAGAACCCCCCGTTCCTTTTGTTTTTGGAGCCATTTTAATGTATTTACGTATTTAGGCTTTTATTTCAAGGACGCAGAACTGGGTTTACCAGCCAAAAGCATGTCAAAAATGATCCTGCTTGGCGATTTTTCGTTCAACTTCCCTCCATGCTTCGTCAAACGTTGTTTTTGAAGAATCTTCCTTACGTATTTGTGTATTTATGGCTTGAAATCGAAGAAGAAATGCATATTTAAGTCGGTATGGAGTCCCCGATCGGTCAACCTTTTTGGGGAAAGCCCGAAAAATTAATGTTTCTAATGCGTATTTATGGTTTTATGGATGGTTTTTGCTCCGTTTTTCTCAAATAACCCTCGAGGTGTCCAGACGCAAGCGGGGGATGAAGCCGAAAAACAGCTTGGTGGTGAAAAGGCCGGAAAATTCATTCCAAAAAAAGAAGCCCGGCCCCTGGAAAAAAAGCCGGAAGAGGCTAAAAAACAAAGAATAAAACAATAATTATTTAAATACGTACGTATGTATTGATTTTCTTTTTTTGATGATGTATAATGAGTTCAACAAACCTCGCCGGCCGAAAATCCGTTTTTCGCAAGTCTCGGCCGCCAAAAGAAATGTTTCGAAATTGCCAACCTGCCGCGAAGCCGCCGCAAAAAAGTCATGGAGTGTATTTACGTTTTTACATTTGTATGTATTTGTGTATTTATGTTTTTATTCTTTTATGTATTTATGCACCGTGTCTTTTCCTTGGATCCGCCATTTTGGCTCCCAAATTCCTTTCAAAGCCTCAAAAAGGTCAAAAAAAACCCAAAAATCGTCATTTTTTGACCCCAAAAAATTTCGTCTGGTTTGTTTTGAGGGGGGTGGGGCTAATAACTTTACCCGTTTTGGGGTAAAATTGACTGTAGGTCAAATTTTTGGTGGTTTCAAAGGTACCCCGAAAGTGTTTGGAAATCCAATCACATTAAAAAAACTTTTTTAAAATGACTTCCCGGTTTTTTGGGTCCGCGGCCCCTTGAATTTTCCCAAAAAACAATGGAATTTTCGGTTTCTGAGCCCTTGAAAATTGCAAACTGACGAAATATTTACATATTTGCGTAAACCCATATTTATGTTTGTATGTTTTTACGTTTTACCTTATGTATGGTATTATGTATTTGCGTAAAAACATAAATACTCTCGGGTTGTTTTAAACTTCCCCGAACGAAATTATTCAATCAATTTATTTAGGAGGACAAAAATGAATTCAAAACCTTTACCTTTCAAAAAGAGAGAAAATCCTTTTGAAAGCCCAACTGCCGTCAGCACCCCCGTCGCTGCCCCAAAACGAGACAAGTACACTGCCACCATGGAAAGAAGTCTGCGTAAAAGGCTGAAGATCGCTTCGGTCGAAAAAGGGGTCGTTGTTTCGGAGTTCATTGAACAGGCCGTAACCGAAAAATTGCAAAGAGAGGGCTTCTAATGGCGGTGGTTTCGACCTTTTGCAAGAAAGGCGGAGTAGGGAAAACAACCTTCATTGGCTATTTGGGGCACTACCACGCCACTCAAGGCAAAAAAGTACTAATAATTAGCGTCGATGACCAGAACAGCATCTTCAAAATCTTTGGTGATGATGATAAAATCTTCGAAAGCAATGACAATTACCTGGAATTCCTGATCGCTGAGCACGTTGATCTCGGCGACATCCTGATCGAGGTCCGAGAGAACCTGTATTTGATCAAAACTTTGAACACTGACAAACTTTCCATGAAGCTAACGCTGGAAAGAAGCCAAGAAAAAGTGATAAAAAGGATCATCGAGGAGTATGACAAGTACTTTGATTTCATTTTTATCGATTTCCCGCCTTCCAGCAGCCGCCTGACAGAGGTATTATTGGAATTGAGCGACACGATTTTGATTGTCGTCGGCCTGGACAGCCTGGGTTTGGGCGGATTCTTCAACACCATTCAGTATTTCATTGACAACGACATCAATGTCGGCAGCATCAAATACATTGTTCCGAACGGTTACAGCAAAAACCGCCGGGCGCCCAAGGTTTCTCTGGAGAAACTTAAGGATCAAAGCAAAGAATTCACGCCGCAAGCCATCGTGCTTCCGGCTTTGGCGGACAAATCCATCATCAAGAACCTTCAGGCCGAAGGGGTCAGCCCTTTCGATGTGGTCAAACTGGAAAGATACGACCAAAACGCGAAAGACATACTCGAAAAAGAGCTGACGGAGCTCTTCAAACTGATAGAAATTTAAAAAGGCGCCCGAAAGTGCCTTTTTTTATGGTTATGTTTGTTGGGGGGTTACATAAATATGTCCGGTTTCTGATTTAGGAAACTCGAACCGGGAGAATCAGCTGGGTCAGATTGATGTCATAATCGCCGGTAATGATGAAAGGTTTGATTTCGCCGGTGAAATGAACCGAGATCTCGGTGGAATCCATCGAGCGGATGGCTTCAAGCAGATATTTCGAACTGAAAGCGATTTGGAAATTAAGGACATTGCTGCATCCGAGCGGAACAACTTCTTCCTTGACCGCCCCGATTTCATTGGTGGTGGAGGCAATTTCAATGGTCTTGTCGCTGTTCAGGGTGAACTTTATGATGCTGGAGGAATCGAAGGTCGTGAACAAGGATGCCCGTTCAATCGCGGAAATTAGCTCATTTTTGTTGAATTTGATGCTGGTAAGGAAATCAACGGGAATCAAATTGCTGGTATTTGGGAACGATCCGTCGATCAGGCGGGTCTGGAATAGGATGTTTTTATATTTGAACAGGGCTTTTGAGGGCGTGAAATGGATCTCGATCGGGGTTTCGTTCTCATCGATGATCCGATTCAGTTCGTCCAGGCTCTTGCTTGGGATGACCGCGTTGATTTTGGGGAAATCAGTGTCGGTGATGATGTATTTTTTGGCCAAACGGAAGCTGTCGGTGGCAATGACTTCCAGTTTTCGCCCTTCCGCCATCACGGAGACGCCGGTCAGGATGACTCTGGTCTCGGAAAGGGAAGTCGCAAAAGTGGTTTTCCGGATGATGGATTTCAGATTTCCAACATCTATGGTCACGACGGTATCCGAATCTGCAAAAGAAATGAGCGGATAGTTGTCTTTTTCCAGGGCGTTCAGGGTAAAATTGCTTCGGTCGGCCAGGATCTTAACGATGTTTTCTTCAAAAGTTGAGAAGTCGACATCTTTTGACTCGATTTTGCGGATCATTTCAATGAAATACTTTCCCGGAACGACCACCAGCCCGTCTTCTTCGATCTTCAGAAGGCGTTTGTCCCGAATGACGGTCTGAATGGAAATTTCATTGTTGGAGGCGGTCAGAAAGACCGCGTTGTCATGAATTTCGATTTTTATTCCCGTCAGAACCGGCATTGGCGTCTTGGTCGAAAGCGCACGGCTAACGTAAGTGAGATTAAGCAGCAACAAATCTCGATTGATAACAAATTTCATTCTTCATTCCTCTTCTTTATTTTCTTTATTTTTAAGATTTATTATTATTAGAGGGCGTGGATAAGGGGAAAACTCATTCCCCGTGGATCCTTTTGACTAAAATATCGAAATCGCATTTGACCAAGGAGTTGGTTTTTACCAAGTTTTCGATTTTATCCAACGAATGGGAGATGGTGGCGTGATCCCGGTTCCCAAACTTCTCCCCAATGGTCTTCAAAGATGGATTATAGAGCGATTTTAACACATAAATGGCCATTTGGCGGGCGTAAGTCGGCTGTTGCTTTCGGCTCGTCGATTCCAATTCTCCAACCGGAATCTGATAATAGGAAGCAACTTCTTTTTTTACCAAATCGAAATAGCCGTTATTGTTGTTTTTCTCGTTTTCCCGTTCCGGAAGGAAACGGTCAAGGGCCACATAAACATTTTCGACAGTGAAAGGGATGTTCAGCGAAACGCAATAGGTCACGTACCGCCGCAAAGCGCCTTCCAAATCCCGGATATTGGTTGTAAAGTAATCGGAAATGATCTCCAGGACGGCGTTGGGAACGTCTTTCGGGTTTTCCAGAAGAAATGACAGCTTTCGGCGCAGAATGTTCATCCGCAGTGGTTTATCCGGGACTTTGATGTCGACCGAAAGCCCCCAGTTGAAGCGGGATTTCAGCCGGATCATCATGTTTTTCAATTCCGTGGTGGAGCGATCGGATGTAATGACGATCTGATGGTTCTGGCCATGAAGAAATTCGAACACTTTGAAGAATTCTTCCTGCGTGGCCTGCTTTCCCTCAAGGAATTGAATGTCGTCGACGAGCAGAACGTCGGCGTTTCGGTATTTATTGTAAAAGCTTTCAATGTTTTCTTTCCCCTTTTTCGTCGAAGTGTGAATGAAGTAGTCTTCGGTGAATTCCTGGGCGGTGGTGTAGACGACGTTGGTATCGATGTTGTTGTCAAGGATGTAATGGCCGATCGCCATCATCAAATGGGTCTTGCCAAGGCCGACATCGCCGAATATGTATAAAGGATTATAGATTTTGTCATGAGTTTCCGCGACTTTCATGGCGGAAAGGAAGGCAAAGCGGTTGCTTTCGCCGGTTTCGAAGTTATCAAAGGTGTATTCCGCTTTGAGCGGACGTTTGTTGATCTCGTCTTTGGTGGTGATTGAGACTTTTTCGGTCTCGGCGGCGTCGTCCTTAAGAATGAATTTGAACCTCAGTGCCGATTTTGACAGCGAAGCCAGGATTTTGTTCAGCTTTTCTGTATAAAATTTCTCGATCCGGAATTTTATCAGAGCGTTCGGAACAATGACGAATATAAAGTTGTTTTCGGTCTTGCAAACTTCGTTCGCTTCGGAGAACAAGCCGATAAAGTCGGCTTCGTCGAGTTCTTCCTTAAGAGCGGCCAAGGTCTGTTGCCAAAGCTTCAAACTGTCGTCCATAAAATACACCTCGTCAATTTACCATCAAATAATACCACATATTCAAAAATTAATAAAGCGAAAAATGCAAAATAATTTCGAAAACCACTTATCCACTTTTGCACTGGTGGATAACTTGTTGAGAACAATGAAAAAAAGTCTCTTTGATATCAACAAGGGAATACGTGGAAAGAAAAGCCGTTCCAAAAAGGCAGGACAGTTTCCAATTTCATTCAGGGTTGAACGGGAAAGAAGAAGAAATCTGTTGCATTAAAAACAAATTATGGTAAAATAGAAATATCGCAAATTCCAAGGTGGAGGAGAGGAACCGTCATGGTTCGCACACTTTATGAAGAATAATAATAAGAACACAATGAATGCCGTTTGGGCCTTTCCCAACAAAATCAATGTTTTAACCATCATGCTCGTTTTGATCATTTATGCTTTGGTCCTGATCCTGATGGCCAAAGTCATCTCGCCGGAACTGGACTACGTCGTCGAACTCAACTATGAACAAGGCGTTTACCATTCCGAAATCAATCCTTTTGTTTTTGTGAGAGGAACGGCGATCGACACCGACACAACTGACGAAGAAACGACCCTTCGGCCGCAATACCGGGTCTTTGCCTACGTCAACGCCATGGCTCCGGCTGCACCCACCAACGTCCGTTACGCTTACAGCGGGCTTGATGCGGACGGGGTGATGAAATATTTTTATGAATCGCTCCGGACCGGAAGCAATCTCCCGGTTTTCCATCAGGTGGTGGCCAGCGCCGAGTTTGTTGGCGGCGATGATTTCGAAAAGTTTTTCATCAAAGTCAAATATGACATGGTTGAAGGAACGGAAACCGTTACGAAAGAACTGGCTCTGTCCGAACCGGTTCTTCATCTTTCCAAAAGCGAGCTCGATGACGCGAAGTTCGCCGCAAACAATGCCATTGACGGAGTTTTGAACGTTGAATTCATGTTCTCGGACCCGGGCTCTTCCAGCGCTCAATATGATACAAACATTACCCTCGACTTCAGCGTCGCCACGCCATTTCATGTGAACATGCAAAGTTGGATCGTTACCATTGACCAGGAGATCATCCCTTTCTTTGGGATTTACAATTACTGCTCCCCGAAAGATTTCGAGCCTTGGTATGCTTCGGCGGTTTACAAATACGTCAAACCCGAGTTTATTTACGTAAAACTTGAATATACGAACGAAACCGGGATTGTTATTCCTTTGTATCATAAAGCTAGCGTCACCGAACTTTTGGGCGAGTGAAACTTCCCGGCTCAGTCAATAGTATATTATAATTGGAAATGCA
>DDXT01000035.1 GCA_002347755.1 Caryophanales bacterium UBA2253 | reverse complement strand
TTATAACACAAAAAAGACCTTACTTCAAGAATTCTTAAGAAAAAGAAGCGAATTCTCAAAGTAAGGCGGTTTTACATCATGGGCGAGAAAGCGTGAAGGAAGGAAACGATCATTTTTCGTAACAGCGTTCGTTTTTTGGCTTCGGTTTCCGAAACCAAGTGCGATACTTCAAAACATCGATTCGTGTCATCGCGAAGATCGAAAACGGTCGGGGTTTTGAACAATAGCGCGGACACCTCGAAATGGTAGTAAAGGCTTCGGTAATCCAAATTGGCGGTCCCGACCATGGCTACTTTGTCGTCAGACACAATGGTTTTGGAATGAATGAATCCCGGCAAGTATTCGTAGATTTTCACACCCGAGGTGATCAATTGTTGATAATAGGATTGAGTGACAAAGAAAACCCACTTTTTGTCCGGTTGATGAGGGACAATGATGCGAACATCGATTCCGCTTTGGCCCGCAATTTTTAGGGCCGTCACCATTTCACTGTCCAAAACCAGATACGGACTGGTAATGTATACGTAGCTCTTGGCTTGATTGATGATCGAAAGATACGCCGTCTCGATGATTTGTTGCTTATCGAAAGGCCCATCTCCGAAGGCTTGAACGAATCCATCGCCATGTTCCTGAATGGTCGGGCGATATTCATTGAAGTTAAAGGTCTCCCGCGTGGACAATTGCCACATTTGGAGAAACAGGAAAGTCAGATTCCATACCCCTTCTCCTTTGATGAAAATGGCGGTGTCTTTCCAATGGCCAAACAAATTGATCAAATTGATGTATTCATCGGAGAGATTGGCCCCCCCGACGAAACCGACATTGCCGTCGATGACCGTAATTTTACGATGATCCCGGTAATTGATGATCATAGTCAAACGAGGAATGAAAGGATTGAAATTTACAACTTTTATGCCTTTGGCGATTAAATTCTTTTTAAAATTAAGTTTGGTTTTTTGGAGGCAGCCAAAATCGTCATAGATGACTCGAACATCCAAGCCTTGTTTGGCTTTGGTTTCCAGGATTTCTAGGATGCTTTCCCACATTTTCCCTTCCCCGATGATGAAATATTCCATGAATATGAAATGCTCAGCCTTGGAAAGTTCTTCAAGCAGCGAGGCATAAAGAGCTTCACCCGGGGTCAAAAGTTTGTTGGTGCTATGGTCATGCGGGGCGAATCCGGAAGCGCTCTGAACGTATCGGGACAGTTTTTCGTTGTCAGAATCGTCCAAAATCACTTCGCAGGTATTATTCTTTTGTTCGGCTTGGACTTCCGAATATATCTTGTTGATCAGTTTGACTCTTCTTTTTGATAATCGAAGCCGGCCAAACATCAGGTAGAAAAATACCCCAACCACCGGAAGCATCAAAACCAGCATTATCCACGAGATCTTATAGGCCGGATTAAAGGAACGACTCAAAATGGAAAAGGCAAAGAGATAACTAATCGCCACAAAAACGATGTAAATGATCAACCCGTATTTTCCGATTTCATAAGCCAAAAGGAAAACCGAAGCAATCTGAACCAGCAACAAAAAACTGGCGATGAAACCACGACTAATTATTAATTTAAAAATTTTCTTCATAATTGATCCCTTTTCAAAAAATAAAAAATATGAACTCATCGTCCATATTTCCGAAAGATTATCTCTCTTGTCTTTGTTGTGCTTTGCGTGCTTTGCGGCATTTTGGGCAACGAAGCGGTTCACTGGTCAAACCTTTTTCTTTGTAAAAAGCTTGTTCGCCTTCTGTGAAAACAAAGGTCTCTTTGCAATCCTTGCAAACGATGGTTTTGTCTGGCATTATTTTCCTCCTGTTAGATTTGAAATTTCATATTTTATATTACTATCAGAAGGATATAAGATAAAAGACTACATTTCCACAGTATTATACCACAGATAATTGGGTTTGTAAAGTTAAATCAACATCATTTTAATTGTGTCTTGTTATTGTTGTTTTGTCAAGGCTATTTTTTAGGGGCGTAAACTTTTTTCAAGTGAGCGAATCTTGGCAACCCGTCTTCCGTCGGATAGTTTGTTACCCCCTGGATCAATGGCAAAGCATAGTCGTAGAATTCTTGGGTCATTCCCGAGCGATCCGGTTTGATCCATTCTTCAGGGACACGTTTTTCAGCGTTGGCGCTCAATTCAACGTCAATCAGCTGATAATCAACTTTGTATTCCTTGGAATTCGGATCGCGAATGATGGTCACCATTTTGTCAGTTTCTCCGGCAATGGCTTTTTGAACCGCAATTGCACCAACATTGAAAGCTTCGTCAACATCGGTTTTGGAAGCTATGTGAGCGCTACATCTTTGCAATAGGCTGTATTCAATCGGCCGAACTTTGATTTTAAACTTGTCAGCCACGATTCCGGCCAATACGGTCGCGGTTCCCCCCAATTGGGCATGACCAAAAGAATCTTTCTTCAGGCTGACCAAATATTCGGAAATGTATCTTCCTTCCGAATCCTTGATGCCTTCGGAGATGACGGCGATGACTTTGTTCTTCTTCTCCGCTGAAACCCGTTTAACATCTTCAATGAACTCATCCACATCAAACGGAGTTTCCGGAAGGTAAACCAAATCCGGTCCATAACCTTTTGGGGTTCCCAAAACCGAAGCGGCCGTCAGCCATCCGGCGTTTCTTCCCATGACTTCAACGATCAGAACCATTCCGGTATCATATACTTTGGTGTCCAAATAAAGTTCCATTAAGCTGATTGCCACATATTTGGCCGCGCTGCCATAGCCCGGGCAATGATCGGTTCCGAACAAATCGTTGTCAATGGTCTTGGGAACACCGATGATTCGGCATTCATATTTTTGGATTTGCAAGTATTTGCTAATCTTATTGCATGTGTCCATGGAATCATTCCCGCCATTATAAAAGAAGTAACGGATGTTGTAACGTTTGAAAATTTCATACAACTTTTTATATTCCGATTCATCAACGGAAAATGGTTTTAATTTATAGCGGACTGAACCCAAAGCCGAGGATGGAGTGTTTTTTAAAAATTCCAATTCCTTTGGGTCTTCTTGACGCATGTCAAAGAACTTTTCTTCCAAAATTCCTTTGACCCCGTGTTCAGCTCCGTATATTTCCGTAATTTCGTCATGTTTCAATGCTTCCAAAAAGACTCCCGCCGCGCTGGCATTGATGACCGATGTTGGTCCGCCGGATTGTCCAAATAAGCAGGCTCCCCGTAATTTGTTACTCATAATTTCATTCCTCCGTTGCACATGGTACGTTTCTTCAAAAAAAAAGATTAGACATATTATAACAAATCTTTCCCTTTTATTCAATTACTTTTTGTAAGTAACTGTTTTCAGGGCCATAAGGTGCTTTTTAAATGAAAAAAGGGGATTCCCTCGTCAATAGCAAGGAAATCCGCCATTTCGGCGAACGGTATAAACGCGTCCGTTGATGGTCAGTTTGACTTCCAAAAAAGCCCCGCTGCCATCGGGATCCTCATAAATGATTTGAATTTCATAGAAAGTAAAGGCTTCGGCGATTTCCAATCGGATGAATTCCGGCGGTATTTTCAGAGACTGACAAATTCCGTCATTCAAGAGAGTGTGCTCGGTCCCCAGTGAATCAAGATAACTGAATCGATAATAATATCCGGTGTCATGAGTCAAACCGGAAAAAATCAGCGTTTCGTCGGTACACTCTTGTTTGAGGCCGTTGACTTCAAGAAACAGTCTTTGAATGTCATGCCCATTGTTGGAAACAAGATCAACGTCAAATGCCAAGGAATCCGCGGTCGCAACCACATTCAGTTCGATGGTTGGCATCTTGACCGCGATCAGAAGACAATTTCCGTCACGGCGTAGAGCTCCGTCCGATGGCGAATTGGTCACGACGAACTGACCGTTTTGACGAATGATCATCGTCGTCGATCCGCCTCCGTCCAGATTGTAAGCTTCCAGGCAGCCGTAGCGTTTCATGGTGGCGGCCATTTCGTTGTCAAACATCCCGTCCATTCCAACAACGGTCTGACGGCCGTCAATGACGGTCATGACGATCGTTCCGTCCGCTTTGACTCCAACCACGGTACGCGGATGTCGGGCCGCCAAAACGCTCGGTGAATCATGGAAGTATTCTCCCGAAGCAAGGAAATGGCCTTGATAACCGGTAGCCGAGGTGACGTTGGCGAAATCATTGATGAATTCGAATTGCGTTCGGACTTTGGTTCCGATGGTTAAAGCGGAAATCACCGCCGTATTGTTGGTACAAATGGCGAATTGTCCTTTTTCCAAAGTAATCGGCGCGGTTGAGGACACCGTGCCTTTTCCGTAAAAATCATTTTCATTGTTCGGAAGCGCCAGTTCGGCGTTTTCAATCACAAAAGTGGTAAAGTTTCCCGTATCCATGACCTTGGGTTCATAAATATGGGTACTGGCATTATAGATTCCGTAATAAACCGAGGTCTGTCCGTCTCCGGGAGCAACATTGATGTTTTCAACGGTGAACTCTTGAACGATCTGATCGTTGGCATCGTAAACACCCAAAATGAGGTTGTCCGAACGATAGTCGGTCTTTCCCGCGATCAAAGTATTGGTGGTTCCGTCATTGGTAAAGCCCAAAACTCCAGAGCGAAGCGAAGTTTTGTAAAACTCACCGTTGGTCACAACCGGATTGTTGGTTTGATAGGGCAGACCATTCAAAACGGCGTTGATGTCAAAAAAGTCGGCGTTGATGGCACCCAAGACCCGCCAGTCGGGATTCTTTTCTTCAAACCGCGCGGCCAGATTGGTGACCGTGGTCAAAGTCCAAACATGCGATCCCAAATTGGCATAACTGATGATCTTGGCCGGCGAATCGGCTGGGATCTCCATGACGTTCACTTGTTGATTGTAAGTGAGGCCTTCCCGGGTGGTCTTGGAAAGGTCGGTATACTGAGTGACGCCATAACCCAGATCATTTTCGGCTTTCCGTTCCACAATTTGATAAGTCGCTTCCCCAGTCGAGGTTACTTCAACATCAAACTCTCCGAAAACTCCGACGGCGCTTGATATGGCAAGCGCCAAAAGGATCAATAAAAATTTAGTTGTTTTTTTCATGATAGCCCAGCTTTCAAATCTTCTCTATGGTTTTTAGTAAATGCGGTTATTTTATTGGATGTTCGGCATTTTCAAAAGAAAATCCCGAAGCTCGTTGGTACTTCCGCTTTGATAAGCGCTGATGTCAGCGTTTTTTCGGTTAATCAAACAATCCGTCAACAAAAAGCCGACGATCCCGATTTTCTCGGCGATCATGTCTTCCTGCACATCATTTCCGATCATCAGGCATTCTTCCGGTTTCCGGCCGAGGGTCTTTAAGATCTCTTCAAAGTACTTGACTCCGGGTTTGCAATAACGGGAGTTTTCGTAAGTGGTGATGAGGTCAAAATCCGTCGCCTGAAGTCCGGCCCAGCCAACTCGCTTTTTCGTAGCCACGCGAGGGAAAATGGGATTGGTGGCCAAAACCAACTGATAACCTTTGTTCTTGCATATTTGAATGATTTCCGCGGACTTGGAGTTGAGACTGGATGAGGGCCTCACCAAATCGAATTCGTTTTCGTAGTATTGAATGAAGGTAGATTCTAAAGCCGCTTTACCATGCCCGGTCTCCTTTTCGAAAGCCTCCCAAAAACAAACTTCGTTGGTTTGGCTTCCATCATTTCCAACCATGGCTTTGATTCCGGTTTGAACGGCGGCCATGATCAAAGAAGGTTCGTGCCCATTGCTTTCCAGTCGAGTTTTCAGGCTTTTAAAATAGAGATGGAGGAATTTTCCTTCATCCATGGGAAGAAGCGTTCCATCCAAGTCAAACAAAATGGTTTTTATCATACTTTCACCTTGGTCTATTATACTAGACCACCGGCCCGTTTTGCAATTACTTTTTTAGGTTCTTGAAAAAAAGGCGGAAAATGATATAATGATGGCAGAATCAAAGGAGATTTTTATGGCGGTTAAATACATCCCGGAACCTTTTAGAATCAAGATGGTCGAGACCATTAAAACCCTTACGGCCGAAGAGCGGGCTCAGAGAATCGCGGAAGCGCATTACAATGTTTTCAATTTGAAATCCGATGATGTTTACATCGATCTTCTGACTGACAGCGGCACCAATGCCATGAGCTCGGATCAGTGGGCCGGCATCATGAGTGGCGATGAAGCATACGCGGGCGCCAAAAGTTATCGTCGTTTGTTAGCGGCCGGGGAAGACATCTTCGGATACAAATACATCCAACCGGTCCACCAAGGCCGAGCCGCAGAAAAAGTTTTGTTTCCGCTGCTGCTTTCCAAAGGCAAATACGCCATTGCGAACATGTTTTTTGATACCACTAGGGCTCATGTGGAGATCGCTGGAGCCAGGGCGATCGATTGCATCGCTGAAGAGGCCCGTGAAATTCAATTGCGTCTTCCTTTCAAGGGCAACATGGATGTGATAAAACTTGAGGAATTGATCAATCATTATGGAAAAGAGAATATTGGGCTGATTGTCATGACCATTACCAATAATTCCGCGGGCGGCCAGCCGGTTTCGGTGGAAAACATCAGACAAACCTCCGAAATATGTAAAAAATACCACTTGCCTTTGTGCATTGATGCGGCCAGATACGCTGAGAACGCTTATTTCATCAAACAAAGAGAAACGGCTTATAAGAACAAATCGATACCCGAGATCGTGAAAACTATGTTTTCCTTCGCCGATATGTTCACCATGAGCGCCAAAAAGGATGCCATCGTCAACATGGGCGGGTTAATCGGGGTAAAAGATAATGACGAATTGGTAGCCAAAGTAAAAGGAAACACCATCGCTTTTGAGGGTTTCATTTCTTACGGCGGGTTGGCCGGCCGTGATTTGGAAGCCATCGCCATTGGTCTTTACGAAGGGTTGGACGAGTCCTATCTCAAATATCGAATCGGTCAGGTCGAATATTTGGCCTCGCTTCTAGATGACGCGGGAATCGTTTACCAATCGCCGGTTGGCGGCCACGGACTTTTTATTGATGCGGCGGCCATGTTTCCTCATATCCCTTATTATCAGTTTCCGGCTCAAGCCCTGGCCATTGAGTTATACAAAGAAGCCGGGATCCGCGCTTGCGACATCGGTTCTTTCATGCTGGGAAACGATCCCGATACCAAAAAACAACTGAAATCAGAATTTGAGTTTACCAGACTGGCCATCCCAAGACGAGTCTACACTCAAGCCCATCTTGATTTGGTAGCTGAAACTTTGGTTAGCATCAAAAAACGCGCCAATGAAATGAAGGGTTTTGCCATCGTTTGGGAACCGCCGGTTCTCAGACATTTCCAAGCCCACCTTAAACCGATAAAATAAAAGGAGTTTTCAGCCCCTCTCAAGCCATAAGCATCAGTAAAAACAATACCTTCTTTTAAACAAAAAAGCCAGTTCACAATTAGACTGGCTTCAGAGCGTTGACAAAGTCAACGCTCATTTTTTCTTGTAATAAAATGGGACAATTTCGAGTCTAAAAAAGGGTTTTTTTTGGTTTTTTCAAGATAGTTGTGAGAAAANNGAGCGTTGACAAAGTCAACGCTCTGAAACAAAGCTATCTTTTTCCAAATGTTTTTCCACTATATCCTCCTAAAAAATAACGGCAAGCCGAAAAAACTTACCGAATTCCTAAAAAACCCTCTTCTTCCAAATACATTATACCAGTCTTTTTTTGATGCAACGAAAAATAAAAAAAGCCGGGGTAAACCCTGGCTTTCGTGTTTGATTGTTTATGCTTATTTATGTCTTGCTTGGTAGCATTCTTTGCAATAAACAGGTTTGTCACCGGTTGGTTTGAAAGGAACTGTGGTTTCTTTTCCGCAATTGGAGCATATAACGTTGTACATTTCTCTAGGTCCGTTTCCGCGGCTTTCACGAAGTTGTGCTTTTTTAGCAGCTCGGCATTCTGGGCATCTTTGTGGATCGTTTTCGAACTTCTTTTCTTTGTAGAATTCTTGTTCTTTTTCGGAGAAGATAAATTCTTTTCCGCAATCCTTACAAACTAATGTTCTGTCTGGCATGGTTAATTTCTCGCTTTCTGATAGGATCTTTTTCAATAATTTTTGGTCCTTTTATGGGTCTAAAAATAACGAATTTGTCCCACGTGAATATTATATCACTGTTTTTACATAAATACAATGAAAGAAATAAAATATTTTTTTGTTTTTTAATGGATTATTTATGGAGATTATGGTTTGATTGCTCGGAAAAAATTGCCTAATGATGTTTTTTCAAAGTTCACTGAATTTTAATAGTTCTAGTCTTGTTCCTTTTAAGATTTTAACTCCAGCCGGGCGACAGTTTCGACGTCGCAGATTTGGGGAAACATATCAACCAGCGTGATCTCTTTGATCTCGTAATCGGTAACGAGCATTTCCAGATCCCGGGCTAAGGTGGCGACGTCGCAAGAAACATAGATTATTTTCCCTATCTTTCGGGCTTTGATGGCGGCGAGCAATCGCGGATCGCAGCCTTTGCGCGGCGGATCGATGACCATGGTGTCAATATGAACATCTTCCAGTTTTAGGATTTCTTCTTCCGCTTTCCCGACCATAAACTCCGCATTTTCAATGCCGTTGATCATGGCATTGCCTTTGGCGTCTTTAATGGCATCTTCAACGATCTCAATGCCAATTACTTTCTTACAATGACCAGCCAAGTATAAAGAAACGGTCCCGACGCCACAATAGCCATCGACGATCGTTTCGTTTTTCTTCGGATTCGCGTATTTTAGGACCGTTTTGTACAACTTTTCCGTCTGTTCAAAATTGGTTTGGAAAAAGCTTTGATGGGAAACCGTAAAATGAAGTCCCAATAATTTTTCATTCAGGATCCCGCCTCCGAAAAGCACCCGGCTCTTAGACCCGAGCACCACGTTGGAATCTTTGGGATTGAAGCTGTGAATGACGGTCTTTATGTTCGCAAAATGACTGACCAGTTTCCGGACGATTTCGTCTTGGTTGGCGAATGTCCGCGTGTTGGTGATGATCACGACCATGTATTCATCAACGATGTTTTTTCGGATCAAGACATGACGAAGGACTCCGGAACGGTTCTTCTCGTTATACGCCGGAATCCGGTAATCATTGAAAAGATCGCGCAGAAACTTCGCGATGGCGGTTGCCAAAACCGGTTCGATGTAGCATTCGGAAAGCGGATAGATTTCATGAGATCCCCGCTTGAAGAACCCACAAACCGCTTTGCCGTTTTGTTGTTGAAAAGGAATCTGAACTTTGTTTCGATAAAAATAAGGATCGTCCATCCCCAAAATCCCGGCGACCGGAAGGTTGTCCAAATGGCCGATCTTATGAAAGGTGGAAATCGCCATTTGCTTTTTGTATTCCAACTGACCAGAGTAATCCAGATGCATGATCTCGCAGCCGCCGCATTTCCCAAAAGCCGAGCAACGAGGTTCGACGCGGTTCGGGCTCTTTTCTAACAATTCAAGGATCGCTCCGAATCCATAGTTCTTGGTAAGTCTGTTGATGACGATGGTGGCTTTTTCCCCCGGAAGCAGGTAATCCACGAAAATCGGAAATCCGTCAAATTTGCAGACCCCTTGGCCCTGGTGGTTTAGATCCACGCACTCCGCAGTTAATTTATCTTTTTCTTGCATTTTTCTTATCCTCTATTTGAAAATTATAACACAAAAACCACGAAAAAAGGAGAAAAGATTTACTTTTCTCCCTCAGTTTTTGCTTGATTTATTTCTTGGCAATTTTGGAAACCAAGTATCGGGCGGTTCTGACCAACTGAGCGGTGTAGCCCATTTCATTGTCATACCAAGAAAGTACTTTTACGAGTTGCTTCCCGTCAACTTCAACGATTGAAGTCATCGAAGCATCAACCAGCGATCCGAATTGCATGCCGATGACATCGGAAGAAACGATTGGGTCTTCCGTATATCCCAAAGTCTCGCTCGAGTTGGCTTTTAACAAAGCATTGACTTCTTCGACAGTGACATGTTTAGCCGGTTCGAAAACCAAGTCAACGATCGATCCGGTGATGGTCGGAACACGAAGCGAAATTCCATCCAATTTTCCCTTTAATTCCGGGATGGCCAAGCCAACCGCGGTGGCGGCTCCGGTAGTGGTCGGGACGATGTTTTCAGCAGCGGCGCGGGTCCGGCGGGATTTGATTCCGGCTTTGTGTGGGCCGTCAAGGGTGTTTTGGTCATTAGTATAAGCATGAACGGTAGTCATGTAACCTTTGACAATTCCTAGATTGTCATTCAAAACTTTGGCAACCGGCGCCAAGCAGTTGGTTGTGCAAGATGCGGCGGAAATGATTTCTTCGCTTCCGTCCAAGGTCTTGTGGTTGACATTGTAAACAATGGTCTTGATTCCTTCGCCTTTGGCTGGGGCGGAAATGATGACGCGTTTTGCGCCAGCAGTGATGTGGGCAATCGCTTTGTCTTTGCTGGTGAAAGCCCCGGTGCATTCGATAACGACATCAACATCCAAAGCCTTCCAAGGCAAAAGCAATGGGTCTTTCTCGGCGAAAACTTTGATTTCTTTTCCGTCAACAATGATCGCTCCCTGTTTCCAGGAAATGCTGTCATTTTTGTAGCGTCCTTGCGCGCTGTCATATTTCAAAAGATAGGCCAGATCCTCGGCTCCGGTTAAGTCGTTCAAAGCAACGATGTCAAAATCCTTGCTTTCAAACATCAAACGGAACGCCAATCTTCCAATTCGTCCAAATCCATTAATAGCAACTTTTACTGCCATATTTAATTTCCTCCTTATGGTCTATTTAACGATGTTATTATACTATTTCCACCAAAAATTTTCAATGGTTAATATTTTGATAACGTTATCAGAAATAATTACAGTTTTTTTCCGAAAAGGGCCGCGGTTTTGCGCAGATCCGGAAGCATTTCAACAAATTCACCAAAACTCAGCGCTTGTTCTTTGTCACTCAAAGAATTCTTCGGATCAGGATGGACCTCAAGCAACAAGCCGTCGGCACCGGCGGCCACTGCCGCCAAAGACAGCGGTTTAACCAAATCGCTTCGGCCGCAGGCGTGCGAAGGATCGGCGATGATGGGCAAGTTGGTCAGCATTTTGACCAGTGGAATGGCGCTGATGTCCAAAGTGTTTCGCGTCATTGTCTCGAAAGTTCGAATTCCCCGTTCACACAAAATGATTTGGTCGTTCCCGCCTTTGAGAATGTATTCCGCCGCATAGAGCCATTCTTCAATGGTATTTCCGAACCCTCGTTTAAGGATCAGGGGCTTTTTGATTCTCCCCAAAGCCTTCAGGAGTTCAAAGTTTTGCATGTTGCGGGCTCCGATTTGGATGAGGTTGACATTTTCCAAATAGAAATCAAGTTCATCCAAGTCCACCAGTTCCGCCACGATCTTCAGATGATAGCGTTCCTTAAGGTTTTGAATGATCCGAAATCCGTCTTTACCAAGACCCTGGAAGGAATCCGGAGAAGTTCGGGGTTTGTACGGATAAGCCCGCAAAAAACGAATCCCGTTTTTCACCAGAAACTCGGCGGTTTTAACCATCTGCGTTTCATTTTCCATCGCGCAAGGCCCGGCGATCAATAGCAGATTCTCATCCAACGAGAAATCGCCGATGGCGCTTATTCGCTTAGTTTTTTTTACAAGTTCCATGTTTTTCCTCTTTTAAAAATACCAAAGCCTGACGGTAACCGTCAAATCCAAGGCCGATGAATCGGGCCGAGCAAACATCGGCGATCACCGAGATTTTTCGGAAATCCTCGCGCTTGGCAATGTCGCTCAAATGAACTTCGACGGTCGGAAGCCCGACGGCTTTGATGGCGTCGCGGATCGCGTAGGAGTAATGAGTAAAGGCCCCCGGATTGATGACGATCGCATCGGTTTTATTATAGTAGGCGGCTTGGATTTTGTCAACGATGACGCCCTCATGGTTCGTCTGAAAGACTTCCGCTTCTACCCCAAGTTCGCGGGCTGAAGCTTTAATGAAGTTTTCCAAAGCCGGGTAAGTTTGTTTTCCGTAGATTTCCGGTTCCCGGATCCCCAACATATTCAGATTAGGACCATTGATGATCAAGATGTTCATTGATTTTCTCCGTTATCTTCGGAAGGTCGTTTTCATTAACAACCAGGTCCGCGTATTTATGATAAAGCATGATCCGCTGAATGAACAAGTCTTCCAGTTCCCCGACGGTTTTCGAAAGCGGCCTGGTTCCGTCGACGCGCTCTTTCAAAAGCGAAAGCGGAGTGTTCACGAAAACGATGAGACCGTTGTTGCCAAGCCGTTTCATCACTTCCGGGTTGAGGACGATCCCCCCTCCGGTCGCCAGAACAATGCCTTGTTTCTTGGCCAGTTCAGACATTACTTTCGCTTCCTTTTGGCGGAATGCTTCCACAGTCTGGGTCTTTAGGACCGTCGGCAGATCAAACCCGATCTTTTCCAGTTCGGCGTCGCCATCAAAAAATGGTTTGTTTAATAAGCCGCTTAGTTGTTTTCCGATCGTTGATTTCCCGGAATATGGCATTCCAATCAGAACGATGTTGGCCAAACGGCGTTTCATGGCTGAATGCACTGCTTCGATTTGGGAAACGGCATCTTTTCCGGTCCAAAATTTCAGGGAAAAGGCGGCCTGTGCCACTAACATGCCTAATCCGCTGATCGCTTTTAGTTTATTTTGGCGGGCTTCATTCAGAAGCGGCGAAACCCGGGGATTGTAAATGACGTCAATGACGGCTTGCAAATTCGGAAATTCGGAAAGCGGAAACAAAGGTCTCACGTCGTCGTTCGGGAAGGTCCCGTACGGGGTAGCGTTGATCAAAAAATCCGCGTTCGCCTGCTTTTGATAATCAGTCAAAGGAATTTCGTCCGGGTTTCGAACGTTGCGAACCAATTTGACGATTTCCCCGCAGTTCCGGTCTTTCAAAACTTGTTCAACGGTTCGAGAAGTGGCGCCATTGCCGATGATGAGCGCCTTTTTTTGGGAAACGTTCAAATGATGATGATCAAGCAACCAGGAAAAACCAAAATAATCAGTGTTTTCCCCAATCATTCGCCCGTTCTTCTTCATTATCGTGTTGACCGCTGCGGTTTTCTTGGCGGTTTCGGTGGTTTCATCGCACTTCAAAAAAGCTTCATTTTTGAAAGGATTGGTTATGCTGATGCCCCGAAATTCGGAATCCTTAATCAAAGGAAAAACCTCGGTTTCCAAAAGGCCATAACCATCCAAACCAAACATTTGGTAAATGAGCGGCGAGACGGAATAAACCAGGCTTTTTCCCACTAAATAATAATCCGGCTTCTGAAGTCTTTTGCTGGTGAGAAAAATCATTTGATAGATGTCTTTCAGCTCCCGGGCATATTGGTCGTTTTGAAAACGGGCCATGATCTCGTTTTCCCGCGAACCGGATTCAATGGGCAGATTGTTTTTGATTTTTAAGCGGCCGATCCCTTGGACCAGTTTCATCCGCTCGCCCAGCAAGCCGATCAGCTTTTCATCGATTTCGTCGATTTTTTTACGATAATCGTTTAAATCGCTCATATTACCTTCCTTGCATCATTTCCAAGATGGCATAATATGTGAGAGCATTGACCACATGCAGGGCCTTGATCGCGAAAATGACGTCGTGGCGGCCTTCAATGGTCAAAACTTGATTCTTTTGGCCAACAAGATCAATGGTTTGTTGCGGAATGCCGATGGATGGGGTTGGCCGAAAAGCGGTTTGAAAAACCACGGTCTCGCCATCGCTTAAGCCCCCGTTCAGTCCGCCGGCGTGGTTGGATTGGAATTTTACCTGACCGTTTTCATAAACCATCGGATCATTGGCCTCGCTTCCGCGCTTGCCCGCGATCGCAAATCCGTCTCCGAATTCCAAGCCCTTTGATCCCGGAATCGCCAAGAGCAAATGCCCCAAAAGCGATTCAAAACCATCAAAAAATGGATTTCCGAGTCCCACCGGAAGGTTTCGAACAAAAGTCTGAACGATTCCTCCCAAGCTGTCCTTAGCTTCTTTGGCTTGATGGATCGCTTGCAGTATCTGCTCTTTGATGGCTGGATCCGCAACCGGGAAAGGTTCTTCACCAAGTTTTCGTAAATCTTCATCCGAAAAAACTCTCTCGGCGTCCGAAAGTTGACCAACCGACCGCATCCGCGAGGCGACCAAAATGTTTTTTGGTTTTAGTATTTGTTCGCAAATGGCTCCGAGGATGATCAAAACCACGGTCAACCGGCCGGAAGCAACGCCCCCGCCTCGATGATCCGCGAAGCCCTGGTATTTGACAAAATTGACATAATCAGCGTGGCTCGGCCGCGCGAGGTGGCGATTGATCGCATAATCTTCGCTTTTTACATCTTCGTTGCGAACCAGAACCGTCAGCGGGGCCCCGGTGGTATGGCCTTCGAAGTAGCCGCTGATGATCTCAAAATCATCGGGTTCCAGACGTTTGGAAGTCAAAGCCCCCAAACCTTTCCGGTTTTGGAGCCGTTTTCGGATCAAATCCAGATCTAAAGCAATCCCCGCCGAAAAACCGTCCGCGGTCAAGCCAACAAACGGTTCATGCGAAGCCCCGAAAAGGGTGATTTTTAGATAATTCCCAAAGGTGTTCATGATATTTCTCTCAAAAAAGCGTCCAACGGTTTAGTTTCCATTTCGATCAAACCGATGGCTTTCAAGACCGGGATGCGGATATTTTTGCTTTCCATTTTCTTGTCTTGGGTGATGAAATCGGTCAGATCCTTCATCGAAAAATCAAACGCCGCATTAATGCCCAGTTTTTGATATAATTCCCGAAGCCGGGTTTTGATTTCAAGTTGGCGGGTTTCCCAAAGCATCCCGATGGCCACAGCTTGTCCATGGCTGAGGGAGAATTGAGAAAAGCTCTCCAACCCATGTCCGACCGTATGGCCATAATTGAGAATCATCCGAAGATTCTCGTCAAATTCGTCTTTTTCGGTTATCTTGGCCTTGAGGCTCAGACACTGAAAGATGACTTCCTCAAGATCAAAGGTCCCGGATAATTGTTCAAACAGCTTTTTGGAAAAGCACAACCCGTATTTCACGACTTCCGCCATTCCCGAAAGGTATTCCGCTTTCGGAAGCGTCTTAAGGATCATCGGGTCCACAAAAATGGCCTCCGGATGATAAACGGTCCCGATTTGGTTCTTGTAGTTTTGATGGTTGGCAGTGAAGTCGATGCCACATTTCCCGCCCAAGGAACTGTCGACTTGGGCCATCAGGGTCGTGGGAATGCTCACAAACCGAATGCCACGTTTGTAAATGGCGGCTACGAAGCCGGCGATATCGCCAACAACTCCGCCGCCGAGGGACAGAATAAAATCGTATTTTTGGATATTGGCTTCCAACATTCGGTTGATGATGTTTTCAACTTCGGCGTAGTTCTTGCTATTCTCCCCCGAAGACAACAGATAAAGGTCATATTTTTTTAATTGTTTGGTAACGGAATCCAAATAAAGATGCGCCACATTAAGGTCGGTGATGATAAAATAGCGAACATCCTCTTTCAAATAGTCTCCCAAGCGGCTGATGAGCCCGTTTTCCAAAAATACTTCCACTTTGTGAGATAAGTATTTGATTTTTAGCGTTTTCATGCCACAACTTCCACCTTTCCCCCTAATTTTTGGTATTCATCAAAAAAGTTTGGATATGATTTGTTAACCGATAAAAAGTTTCGGATCACAAACGGTAATTTACAATTTCCCGCCAAAATGCTCAAGGCCATGACGATGCGGTGGTCATTGTAACTCTCGACCTCGCATCCGCCTTCCAATTGGTGGTTTCCTTGGATGATCATCCGATTTTCCTCGATTTTTACGTTTCCTCCCAGACGGTTAATGCCGTCCTGAATGGAAACCGCTCGGTTGCTTTCCTTGTAGCTGAGTTTATCTATTCCGCGAATAATTACTGTTCCCGTTCCCAAAGACGCAACAGCGGCCAAAATTGGGCCCAAATCCGGCGTTTCCGTGATGTCCAGGGTCGCATCGCCGATTTGGCCTTGGGAATACCGGAAATCCCCTTTGTCATTTTGGAAACTGATTCCCATGGTTTTCAAAAAATCAAAAATGGCCACATCCCCCTGCAAGGAGTCGCTCGCCGAAGCCCGGACGCGCAAATCATGATTAAAACAGGACGCGCCTAGCCAAAAGGCGGCGTTGGAAAAATCGTCCTCGATGAAAATCGAGGTTGGAGTATAACCGGTTCTCTCATCCCAAATGATCGTTTGATTGTCCGGAAAAAGAAAATTCACTCCGAATTTCAGGCAAACTTGGATGGTCATGTTAATGTAAGGATTCTGTATGGTGATGTCTTCAAGGTGTAATACGGTTCCGACCGCCAAAAAAGGCAGAGCCATGATCATTCCGGTAATGATTTGGCTGGTGGTTTCTCCAGACAAATAATAATCCTTTTCGGAAAGCTTTCCGGAAATGGTGACGATGTTTTTTTGTTCCCGGCTGATTTTCAAACCCTTCAATTCCGAATGGTAGCTTTTTTTGACCCGGTCAAAAAGATAATCGCTGCCCTGAAAAGCGAAACCATCCAAAAAAACCGACAACGCCGGACCCAACATCCGCAGGGTTGACGCCGATTCATGGCAGGGAAACGGCTTTTTCGGGTTTGTGAGGGCCTTTTTTCCGCCCACCACGATGTGATCTTCGTAAAAAGTCAGATCCACCCCCAGGTTTTGAAGCGATTTGATGGTTGCCTGCGTATCCTCACAAATCAAGGGGTGATTAATGACCGACAGTCCCAAAGAGAAAGCGGCGGCGATCAAAGCTCGATGAGTCAGGCTCTTTGAGGGAGGGGCTTCAACGAACCCCGATAATTCGCTGGGATAGATTTTTAAATCCATAAAATGTTCTACCTTTTTTTCTATTATACTACATTGGCGCCAATTAATAAATACTTTCATGAAAAATGGATTGGTTCAACACTTGAACCAATCCATTTTTTTAGTCTCGATTAAAGAAAATCCTGGCAATGATCGGCAAAATTTCCATGTACAGCCAGACGACGGTAAACACCAATCCGAAAGATGCGTACCATTCCATGGTTTTCGGGGCACCTTTTTCCACGATCCGCCGGATGTTCTCGAAATCGAACAGCAGATACAGTGTCCCCAAAAAAACCATGATCCCGGAAGTCAAAAGACTGGTCCAGAAATCATACTGCACCCCCAACCCGCGGCTGAGGATCCACATTAGGATCTGAGAAACCAAAATGGAGATGGCAAAAATCAACAAAAAGCGGATGAACCGGTTATCCACCACGATCAGTCGGGTCAGAAACAGGGTCGCAACCACAATCAAAACGACGATGGTCGACATCAGCGTGGTCAAAACCACGCCGGGAGCTTCAATTTCGAAAGCCATCGATACGACCCCCACGACCAAGCCTTCCCCCAAGCAATAAATGGTTCCAAACAAAGCGGAAAGTCTCGGAAACCACAAGGCCAGCAGCGCAGAGATAAAAGCGGTGATCAGCGAAGCAACCAACAGGTTCGTGAAAAGCGCTTGGCTGACATAATATAAGATAAACAACCCGCCAAAAGCCCCCAAAAGAATCATGGCAACGAAATAAAGGGTTTTCGCGGCCACGCCTTTGTAAGTCGCGGGAACGGAAATCGTCCCCTCGTAAGGATTATCCATTATTTTCCGGAATACCGGGTTATGACTGGCAAATCGCATGCATTTGTCCTCCTTAATAATTGTTCATTTTTAATGATTGACCTAAAACAGACCCAACTGATCATCGTTGGGGAGATCTTTGAACGCGCCGATTTCGGAAAGTTTTTCAAAAACCGTGGCGTTGAGCTTGGTTCGGCGCATGATGTCCTTCGTTGAGGAGAACATCGCTTCATCGCGGGCATCAGTTACCGATTTCGCGGTGGCCTCGCCTAAATTATCCATGGCCTTAAGCGGAATGACCAGACTATTTCCCTCAATGAGGAAGTCCCGCCAACTTGATTTCATGATGTCGATCTGTTGAAAAGTGAAACCGCGGGCCGTCATTTCCAAAGCCAGGATCAAACAGTTATACAAATCGAACTCTTTGTTTGAGGCCTGCTTGGCTTTGATCTTGTCTTCCAGTTCCTTGACTCGCAAGTTGATGGAATAATATCCGCCTGCCATCGCCACGACGTCAAACGCATTGGCTCTTCGCGAGAAGTAAGCCGCATAGTATTGCAGCGGACGATGAACTTTGAACCAGCCGATCCGCAAAGCCATGATGACATAAGCGGAAGCGTGGGCTTTCGGAAACATGTATTTGATCATTTTGCATGAATCAATGTACCATTTGGGAATGTTGTAATCCAACATTTCTTTTTCGTATTCCGGAGAAACCCCGTTGCCATGGCGGACGCTTTCCATGATTTTGAAAGCCTCAATGGCCGGAAGCCCCCGGGACAACAAATAAATCATGATGTCGTCACGGCAACCGATCAGGTCTTTGAAATCGATCGGTCCGGCTTCTTTTTTCAGTCCGAGCATGTAATCGCGGGCATTGCCGTTCCAGACATCGGTTCCGTGGCTCAACCCGGAGATTTTGACCAATTCGCTGACGGTTTTCGGACGAATTTCTCGTAACATGTCCTTGGCCAGGGTCGTTCCGAATTCTGGAATTCCGGTCGTCCCCACGACTTCATGGACCTGGGTGGCGTCAACATCCATGCTCGAAACCCCGGAAAACAATCCCAGGACTTTCTTGTCCCAAAACGGGATGTCATCGACGGTCGCGAACGGAAAGGCGTCCGGGTCTTTTTCCACGAAATTCATCAGATGACGGATCATGGTCGGATCATCATGCCCGAGAATGTCCAGTTTAAGCAAGTTATCTTCAAATTTGTGATAATCGTAATGGGTGGTGCGCCAGTCCGAAGCAGTATCATCAGCAGGATATTGAACGGGGATGATGTCCGAATATTCGATCTCCTTCGGGATGACCACGATCCCGCCCGGATGCTGGCCGGTGGAACGTTTCACTCCGGTGACCTTGGCCGCCAGACGGTCGATCTCGCAATTCCTCGCTTGAATGCCTTTTCTTTCCAGATAACCCTTGACGTATCCAAAAGCGGTTTTGTCCGCAATGGTGGAAATGGTTCCGGCCCGAAAGGCATTTTCGGGTCCGAAAACTTCGCGGCAGAATTCATGAGCTTTGGCTTGGTAATCCCCGGAAAAGTTCAAATCAATGTCCGGGATCTTGTCGCCTTTGAAACCGAGGAAGGTCTCAAACGGCACGTCGAATCCGTCTTTGGTCAGCTTTTTGCCACAAACCGGGCAGTCATGATCCGGAAGGTCAAATCCCGTTCCTGCGCTTTGAAGGATCGGATCAAGCCCTTCGGCTTCGATCGCCATCGGATATTTCTTCTTTTCGTCATTGTTCAGTTTGAAGGCCACAAAATGGCAATTCGGACAAACATAATGGGGAGGAAGCGAATTGACTTCGGTGATGCCCATGAAAAAAGCCACCAAACTGGATCCGACCGATCCCCGGCTTCCAACCACATACCCATCATCTTTGGATTTTTTGACGAGCAGATGGGAAATATAATAAATGGACGCATAATTGTTGTTAATGATGCTGTTCAGTTCTTTTTTGGTGCGATCCAAAACGTAAAGCGGCAGATTCTCCCCATAACGGGCAAAAGCCCGTTTGTAAGTCAGGTCAATGACCGCTTGTTTGACGGACGGAACACCCCGGTTTTTGAGGAAATCATCGCTGGGCGCAAACAACTGATCCGGAAACAGCGGATACCGTTCGGCTAGTTCGGAAACCCGGTTGGAATTGGTGACGACCAATTCGTAGGCCAGGTCTTCTCCCAAAAATCGGAACTCCTCTAACATTTCTTTCGTGGACATGAAATGCTGAGCGGCTATATGTTTGGCGTTGAAAAGTTTGTGAAGTCCGCCGCCGACTTGCGGAGCATTGATGAAAATCTCCCGGAGTTTGGCATCATCTTTGGTCAGAACGTGAACATCGCCGGTGGCAACCACGATTTTGCCCCGTTCCTTTCCGGCGCGGATGATTTTTCGAATGATGTCTTGGATGATCTTGGTATTTCCTTCATCATCATCGGATTCAAACAAATGCCAATAGTGGCCGACGGGTTGGATTTCGATGTAATCATAGAAATCGATCGCCGCCAACAAATTTTCATAACTTTCCCGCCAAGCCAGATCGAAGATCTCGCCGTTGCAGCAACAGCTTCCGAACAACAGCCCGTCGCGATGAGCCGTCAAAAACTTTTTCAGGATCCGCGGTTCTTTATAAAAATGGGTGGTGTGCGAATCGGAGATGATCTGATTAAGGTTTTTGATCCCCTTGCGATTCCTTGAAAGGATGCTGAGGTGCGTCGCATAGGCGTGTTGGTAAGTCTCTTCATTGATGGTCGATCGATTGATGGCCCCATAGTCGGTGATGCCGTCGGCGAGCAAAGCCTTAAGCATCTTTTGGAAAATCTCGGCCGTGCTTTTCGCGTCGGCGATGGCCCGATGGTGCTGAAGCAGTTCAACATCAAAATATTTGGCCAAAGCTTTCAGGTTGAAAGTTTTCAGTTTGTTTCCGTAACGGACCCGGGCCAACTGCAAAGTATCGATGGTCGGAAAATCATGTTCCCAAAGCCCGAATTCTTTCAGATTTTTGTATAAATGCGAATTATCAAAGGTGGCATTATGGGCTACCAAAATCGCCCCTTGAATGAACTTATTAAAGTCAACAATGGCGGTTTCGATCCCGGGAGCATTCCGCACATCATCATTGGTGATGCTGGTGATCTCGGTAATGAAAGCCGGGATCGGTTCCTTCGGTTTGACATAAGTGGAAAATTCATCGGTAAAATAGCCGTGAGCGATTTTGACGGCGGCGATTTCGATAATTTCATTGTAATTACTCGATAAACCGGTGGTTTCCAAGTCGTAGACTACAAAAACCGCGTTTTTAAGGTCGATTTTGTCGTCAGTGAGAGCGATCCGGAATTTTTCTTCGTCAATCAAAGAGCCTTCCACGCCATAAATCGGTTTGACTGAAGTTCCTTTGGTCAAATTGTAGAGGTCCGGAAGACTTTGGAGATTGAAATGGTCAGTGACCGCGATGGCGGAATGACCGTAATCAATGGCAGTCTTGACATAATCGGCCACCTCCATGACCCCGTCCTGAGTGGACATTTTGGTGTGGGCATGCAGTTCGACCCGCTTGGTCTCCGCTTGATCGACGGCTTTGTGAACGGCACTCGGACCCAAGCCCATGACATCTTTGCATCGCAAAACCACGTCGTTGGCGAACTTGTCGTATTCCAACAGCCCAAACATCCGGACTTTGGATCCAACGCTGGCGTGTTCGCGATAGAAATTTTCATCTTTGTCATTGTAACTGTTTAAGAAAGTCTTGGCGATCAAGGAATCGTTGCCATCGCAAATGGTGGCTTCATAGATCTTGTAGCCGCCTTTCACGTCTTTAATGACCGATGCGATGACGTCCCCCAAAATGACGAAATTGGCATTCCCGTGTTTTTGATTGTATTCGATCAGCTGAACTTCCGAAGCCGGGATATCCTTAAGATCTGTTACCGGACCGTTGATCTCGGACCGCATTTTCGGTTTTTTATAAGTTTTTTCTTTGTTGTCCGCAACCAGAGCATTGGCCAGTTTTCGTTCATACATCTCTTGATCCCGGATCACTTCCTTGGTGGATTTTTCCAAATTATCCTCAATCGATTTGGAGATCGGAGTCTCAAACGGGCTGATGTCCGCCACGACTCGAATGTTTTTCAAAAAGAATTCGGAAAACCAGCTTTGGACTCCGGGGATCAGGCTTTTGACCATTTCCACTTCCTGGGGATCCGCCACATAAATCGTGATCGTATTGTCATGAAAATTAGTATTGAGAACTCGCAGGGTCGCAAAACGAGGCTTATCTTTGATGCAAATTTCCAAAATGTTTTCATAGTAACTTTGGAGCATCTGGTCACTGACCGCGTTTTCCCGATATTCAAAGAAGACACGCACCTGCTGCTTATGGTTCGCATTGATATGGTTTACGATTTTTTCCGTCAAAAACCGGCTGTCTTCCAGCGCCAAAACTTGGTCAAAAGTCAAATAAAAATTCCAAGTCCGGCTGACTCGGATGATTTGGAGTTGGGTGATCTCGCCGCTTTGAAAACGAGCATCATCCGTTAACCCCAGCGCGTTAAGCAACGCTTGAAATTTTTCGCGGTTTTCTTCTTGTTGATTCATTCTAAATTCCTCTTAAGGCTATTTTAACATAACACCGGTCTTTTTTCCAGTGTTAATTTTGTTTTAACAATACAGAAAAATGGAGATAAAATGGAGAATCGTTCCCACCAAAACAAAAATATGCCAGATCATGTGCGTGAACTTAAAGAGTTTCAAAACGTAGAAAATCATTCCCACGCTGTAGGCCACGCCGCCCGCCAAAAGCAGGATCGTTCCCGTTGATCCGATCGCGGAGATGATCCGCGGAACATAGAAAACGGCGATCCAGCCCAATCCCAAATACAAAAGCAAATGCAACATTTTAAATTTTCCGAACCAAAAAACGTTCAGAAGCAGGCCGATCAGCGAACAGCTCCACAGAACGGCGCATAAAACGGTGCCCAAAGTTCCCCCGATCGCGATCAAAGCATAAGGAGTGTAAGTCCCGGCGATGAGCAAATATATGGACATGTGGTCGAATTGTTGGAAAAGTTTCTTGGCCCGGCTGCCCAGCCGCAATCCATGATAAAGCGTTGAGGCGCTATATAGAAGCAGGGCGCTCAGAGTGTAAATCAAATAAGGCCAAAAAGAACCGGCTTCGCCGCCTTTTAAGCTCTTGATCAATAACAAAATCATGAAAACGATTGAAAAAGCCATCCCGACGCCGTGGGTGATGGCATTGCCGATTTCCTCCCCGACGGTATAGAACTTCTTATTGGGGGCCATTTTGTCTGCGATTCGCAGTTTCTCGCCTTTGACCGTCAAATTTTTTAAGGATGCTTCGGTTCCCGAATACTTGGCTTGGCTGATAATTTCCTGGCTTCGCAAAATCCGAAGCGGAGAAATCTCCTTTCCGGAAACACGAAGATGTTTCCGGTCCTTCTTGGAAGCCGACCAATAAGCGGTAATGATCTCTTTGGCGCGCTCCATTTCTTCGGCAGTTGGGGTAAAGAATTCATTGATCAAAGCAATTTGACCGATTTCGCTAGTCGCTTTGGACGAAGCTCCGAGTCTTTTCCCGTTTTCCAAATCGGTTTGAAACGATCCATTTTTGCGGATGATCCGGTCAATCAACGGTTTTTTGCTTAAGGCTGCGGACAAAGCTACCCGGTTTCGGATGAAACCCGTATCGCTTTGCTCCGGTAACCCCAGGTAATCCAAATATTTTTCTTCATCAAAGAACATCGCTTTCACCCGTTCGTAATTGGCGATCTTCCGGTAGGACAGGACTCCTTCCGGGTTGTCAACGACGGCGATGAAATTCAGCGTTCCGAAATCGAGTTTTTGATGGCTTTCATATTCGCGGGCTTTCATCACCATTTGATTCAAAAGCTTCGGGGAAGCGTGGGCAATGACCCAACCGGTTACAACGGAACCGATCGTTTGGTTCAGGTTCCGGAAGCACGTAGCGCGGTCCTCCATATCCAGTTTAATATACAGTTCGGTTCCGCTGGAACGGATCCGATCCAAAAACCCCGAACATTTCTCGGGATTTCCGAATAAAGCCGCCGCATCGGCGACGTCGAGGATCAAAGCATCGCTTTGATATAAACCCGGATCCTCCAGGACTTTTAGGTCGTTTTTATTGATAAAAAAATAACTTCTTGGCATTTTTCCCCTTTTCTGGCGCGATTATCTTTTTGAGAACCGATAATTGGGGATAATCGTTTGTTTGGCTGATGCTTTTTTTGCATAACCGATTTGCTTCGTTAATTATATCACAGGAAGCAGCGTTTAAAAAGAAAAAACCTCCGTTGGGAGGTTAAACCTTCGAAGAGAGGTTTTGAAAGTGGTAGTCATTAGGCGTTTTGAAGAATGTCCAAAACTTCTTTGATCTGCTTCATTGCGAAATCCATTTGCGCTTTGGTATGAGTAGCGGTATAGGAAGTTCTAAGCAGGCTTTGTCCGATTGGTGTCGCCGGGGAAATGACCGGATTGACATAGACGCCGCGTTCAAACAACATCTTGCAAGCTAGGAAGGTCTTCTCGTCTTGATAAGTATAGATCGGGATGATCGGAGTTTGGGCTTTAATGATTTTTACTCCCAAGTTGATCAATCCGTCCCGCATGTATTGGCTGATGTTGTGAAGAGCGGCAACTCGTTCCGGTTCGCGACTTAAGATTCTAAGCGCGGCTCGGGCGCATTCGACGCTCGCCGGCGTAATGGAAGCGCTGAAGATGAACGGTCGGGATACATGGCGAACAAATTCCACAACCTTGGATGAAGCCGCCATATAACCGCCCAGTGATGCCAAAGATTTGGAGAAAGTCCCCATCAGAATGTCAACTTGATCTTCCAAGCCGAAATGTTCGGCGGTTCCGCGTCCGTGAGCACCCAAAACCCCAAGGCCATGAGCGTCGTCGATCATGATGCGAGCGCCGTATTTCTTGGCCAAGCGAACGATGTTCGGCAAATCGCAAATGTCTCCGGTCATGCTGAACACGCCGTCAGTTACGATCAAAATGCCTTTATCCGGCTCAATGGAAGCCAGAATCTTTTCCAGATCTTCCATGTCGCGGTGTTCATAGCGCAATAGTTTCGCATAACTTAGACGGCAGGCATCATAGATGCTGGCATGATTTTCTTTGTCGCCGACGATGACGTCATTTCTTCCGGCGATGGCACTGACGATTCCCAAATTGGTTTGAAAACCGGTGCTGAAAGTCATGGCGGCTTCACGGTGCAAGAATTCGGCCAACTCTTTTTCCAAGGCCACGTGAATGTCCAGGGTGCCGTTTAAGAATCTGGATCCCGAGCAACCTGAACCATATTTCTTGATGGCGACCACTCCGGCTTCAATGACTTCCGGATGCGATGTCAGTCCCAAATAATTGTTTGAACCGATCATCAAAATCTTCTTGCCATTCATGAGTACTTCGGTATCCTGCCCGGTGGAAAGGGCTTTAAAATAAGGATATACCCCTTTGGCCCGAGCCGCTTTTACCTGTTCGATTTGTTCGCAAGTTTCACATTTTTTAAATAAATCCATGATTCCCTCCTGAATATTTCATAATATGCTCACTATTATAACATAAAGGAATTAATATTCAACTTGTTTTCGGTTAAATAACTTGTCCTTTGGGTCCGACGATGGTTTCGCCGTCCGGAACGTCGCGCAAAACGACGGTATTGCCGCCAATCTTGACATTGTTGCCAATGGTAATGTTGCCAAGGATCTTCGCACCCGCTCCGACCATGACGTTGTTTCCCAAAGTCGGGTGACGCTTTTTGTGTTCCTTGCCGGTTCCTCCCAAGGTGGCCCCTTGATAGATCAGGCAATCATCGCCAATGACGGTTGTTTCTCCGATCACGACTCCCATGCCATGGTCGATGAACAGACGTTTCCCGAGGGTGGCATTCGGATGAATTTCTATGCCATGAACCATCCTAACGAAGTAACTGATCATTTCTCCGATCAGTTTCAATTTCATTCGATAGAAAAAATGGGCGATCCGATGCCAAAACAGAGCTTTGACACCCGGATAAAACAACAGTATCTGTAAATAATGGCGAGCCGCCGGGTCCCGCTTTTTGATTGATTTTAAATATGAAAACATACTTACTCCTCTTTTGATTGTTTATTATACCATTTTTAAACAAACCGCAAGCGGAATAAGCATTATTTTATTTTTCCAGGACATCCGAAAATTCGGGATGTTTTTCAAATTCGGAGATGGCAAAGTCACAGGTGGGAATGATCTTCAAGTTTTCTATCCGGGCCATCTCAATTACCCGGTCCAGTAATTGCTTGGCAATTCCCTGACCGCGAAGAGTAGGGTGAACAAAAGTGTGGTCGACCACGATCATCCGGTCCGCTCGAAAATAATAAGTGATCCGGGCCAAAGCTTTTTCTTCGCTTTCGCCAACATAAAACTGTTTTTCTCCCTGTTTGATCTCCATGATCCACTCCTATGAATATCTTTTTTTAAAGAATTCGGTAACGTTTTCCAAAGATTTGATCAAAGTCGCGTCTGCATCAATTTTCATGTCATCAAAAATGGCATCAATCATCTCGCCATGAAATTCATCATGGATGATCAAGACTTCCAAAGCCGGAGCGGTCAGTTTTATCAGCACTTTCCGCCGATCGGTTTCGTCATTGGCGCGGATCACGAATTTTTTGGCGACCAAACGATCGATCGAAGCCGTTAGGGTCCCGGTCGTGATGCGCAATCGTTTGGCGATGGCGGACATCGTCGGCTCCCGGGAATTGCGAACCGCTTCCAAGATATGAACTTCCTTGACCGAAAGCTTTACTCCCCGCGTTTTGATAACATCTTCCTCAATTCCGAGGATGTTGTTAAACACATCGACCAGCAATTCATTAATCAAAGCCCGCGATTTGCTCATCGAAAACCCTTATTTCTTTATGTACCCGATTCCGAAGGCTCCCGGCCCCACATGGGCCCCCACCACCGGAGTCAAAGGGTACATAGGAACTTCTTTGATCTCAGGAAAGCGTTCCGTGATTTCTTTCGCAATTTTGTTTGCAAGGTCAATATTGTTGGTGTGAATGATGAAAGGTTCAAACGAAAAACCCTTGACTTCTTCGAAGAACTTTTCTTTTACGTGATTTAAGGCTTTCGAAAAAGTCCGAATTTTTTTGATCGGGACAATTCGTCCTTCTTTGGTAATGGTCAATAGGGGTTTAAGTTTCAAAAGGGAACCCATGAATCCGCGAGTGGCGCTCAAACGACCGTTCTTTACTAGGTATTTCAAGGTGTCAACCGCGAAATAAATCTTGTTGTTCTCGCGAATATGTTCCAAAGCGGCTAGGATTTCATTGACGCTTTTACCCTCTTTGGCCATGTCTGAAGCGACCAAAGCCATCTTGGCTTCCGGAAAAGCCGCCGTTCGGGAGTTAAAAATATGGACTTTCAAAGATTCAAGCATGTTTCCCGCCAGAACCGCATTTTGGTATGTGCCGCTCAAATACGAAGAAATGGTAATGACGATGGCGTCGGTAAAGCCTTCGCTTTCCAAACGATTATATACTTCCAGCATTTTTCCAGTCGCGGTTTGCGAGGTGTTGACGATGGTCTGGGGTTCTTTGACCAGCCGTTCATAAAAATCATCAGCCGATATGTCCAGATAATCTTCGAATTCCTCTCCGTTCACATAAAGCAAAGATCGGAATACGTCGATTTTATTGGGGTGACTGATGTAATCTATTCCGGAATTACTGCACACGATGATGGCAATTTTCTCACTCATTGGTTTTCTCCATTTAATTAGTATGTCAAACTATTTGACTTGCTAAATATTAACACAATGCCCCGGGAATAGCAAGCAAAATAAACATTAATCGCCTATTCTTTGAACCGACGCAGACGTAAGGAGTTGGTTACGACCGATACCGACGAGAAAGCCATGGCCAAAGCGGCCAGCATCGGGTTAAGCAAAACATCCAATCCAAACGCATACAGGATTCCCGCGGCGATCGGAATGCCGATGACATTGTAAGCGAAAGCCCAAAAAAGGTTTTGTTTGATGTTGACGATGGTTTTCCGGCTCAAGCGAATGGCGGTGACGGCATCTTGAAGATCGTTGTGCATGAGAACGATGTCGGCGGCGTCCATGGCAATGTCGGTTCCCGATCCGATGGCCACGCCAACATCGGCCTGAACCAAAGCCAGAGCATCATTGATGCCGTCTCCGACCATCATCACGACTTCGCCACGTTCTTGGAATTTTTTGATTTCCGAAGCCTTTTCGGTCGGAAGAACTTCCGAAAGCACATTTTCGATTCCCACTTCTTCCGCGATCGCCAGAGCGGTCCGACGGTTGTCGCCGGTGATCATGACAACTTTGATTCCCAAACTCCGGAATTTTTCAACGGCGCGAAGGCTGCTTTTCTTGATGATGTCAGCTACCGCGATGACCCCGATGATTTTCTTGCCTTGGGCCACGAACATGGCGGTTTTACCCTTTTCCGAATACTTGACGCCCAGTTCTTTAAATTTCGGAAAGTCCGAAAAACTTCCCATCATTTTCTCGTTTCCGACCCAAATTTTCTTTCCGGAAATATCCGCTTTGATTCCTTCGCCGGGTACGGCGTCAAAATCCGTCAGTTCGGACAGTCCCAAACCCAGGGACTCAGCTTCTTTGATGATGGCTTCTCCGAGCGGATGTTCCGATCCTTTTTCGGCCGAAGCCGCCAATTGAATGATTTGTTGCTGGGAATGGCCCTCCGTCGCAAACACATCGGTGACGACTGGATGACCTTCAGTGATCGTTCCGGTTTTATCCAGAATTACGGTGGTGGTTTTGTGAGTTATTTCTAAGGCTTCCCCGCCTTTGATCAATATTCCCAATTCGGCTCCGCGTCCGGTTCCCACCATGATGGCGGTCGGAGTCGCCAAGCCTAAAGCGCAAGGGCAGGCGATGACCAAAACCGAAATCATGACAACCAGCGAAAAAGAGAAACTTTTGCCTGCGAGCATCCAAGCGCCAAAACTAAGCAAGGCGACCCCAAAGACGATCGGAACGAAAATTCCGGAGATGGAATCGGCCAGTTTGGCGATTGGGGCTTTTGAGCCCTGGGCTTCTTCAACCAGCCGGATGATCTGCGCCAAAACGGTGTCTTTTCCGACTTTGACCGCTTTAATTTTTAAAAATCCGTTTTTGTTAATGGTGGCTCCGATGACCTGATCGCCAAGGGCCTTGTCGACCGGGATGCTCTCGCCGGTCAGCATTGATTCGTCAATCATCGAATTCCCGAAGACGATCTCGCCGTCCACCGGGATTCTTTCGCCCGGCTTGACCAAAAGCAGGTCACCAACGCGAACATCATCAATGGAAATGACGGTTTCTTGCCCGTCTTTGACCAAAACGGCCGTTTTTGGGGTCAGATTCATAAGTTTTTTGATGGCTTCCGTTGTCCGTCCCTTGGAGCGGGCTTCGAAATATTTTCCGAGCATGACCAGCGAAATGATGACTCCCGCCGATTCAAAATAAAGATTATGGGCATAATGGTGCTGTCCCAAGCTGATCAGGACCAAGGCAACCACTCCGTAAATGAAAGCGGCACTGGTTCCGATGGCCACCAGCGAATCCATGTTCGGTTTAAGCCGGAATAATTTGGAAAAACCGCTGGTATAGAATTGGTATCCGGCGCCAATGATCGGGATGGTCAGGAGGATCTGGATGAAGGCATAACGCCATGGGTGGCTGTCAACGGAAATAAACTCCGGAAGCGAAAGACCAATCATCGGTCCCATCGCCACATATAAAAGGGGAATGACAAAAACGAAAGCAATCAAAACTTTTCGGAGCAAGATTTGGGCGTTTTTGGCCTGTCTGTCCCCGTTTTCGTCCCGGGTGCTTTCGTTTTTCAGTTTGTACCCGATGGAAACAACGCTTTTCTTTATTTTTTCGGCTGAAACTTTGGCTTCATCGTAAGCGACTGACAATCTTTCCGTGGTCAGATTAACGTTAGCCTCAATGACCCCGGGCATTTTCTTTACCTGCTTTTCGACGGAGACTGCGCAAGCCGCGCAGGTCATGCCTTCGACCAGGTATCGTTCTTTTTTCATTTCTTAACCTCATTGTATACTTCGGTGCTTAAATACTTCATCCCGCTATCCGGAGCGATGACCAAAACGATCTTGTCCGGATTCAGTTTCAAAACTTTTTTGGCCGCGAAAAAAGCTGCACCGGAAGAAATTCCGACGAACATGCCGTTGCGAGCCATCCTTCGGGTCTCGGACCGGGCTTCTTCCGTTTTGACCGTCATCATTTCGTCGATCAGATCTTTTTCCAAAATTTCCGGGATGAACCCGGCGCCGATGCCTTGAATGCCATGGGCCCCCTTCTGACCTTTGGAGATCATCGGGGATTCCGCCGGCTCAACGCCGATCACTTTTAAATTGGGATAGTGTTTTTTCAAAATTTTGGAGGTTCCGGTGATGGTTCCGCCGGTTCCGATGCCACAAACCAGGTAATCCAGCTTCGGAAAATCAGCGATGATCTCCGGGCCGGTCGTATCTTCGTGACTGATGACATTGTCATAATTCTCAAATTGGCTTGGCATGATGTAATTGAAACGTTTTACCAACCTTTGGGCTTCCGTGATGGAACCGTTCATGCCTTTTTTGCCTTCCGTCAAAATGATTTCGGCCCCAAAAGCTTTAATCAGTTGTTGGCGTTCGATGCTCATCGTATCGGGCATGACCATAATGACGCGGTACCCCTTGACGGCACCGATCATGGCCAAACTGATCCCCATGTTTCCGCTGGTCGGTTCAATGATGGTATCACCCGGGTGAAGCCGTCCGGTTACTTCCATGCCGTCGATCATCCACTTGGCCGGTCGATCCTTTACCGATCCGCTGGCATTGAAACCTTCCATTTTAACGTAAATATCTTCAAATTTCACGACCGGAGTATTTCCGATGCAATCAAGTATGCTTTGATAAATCATAATTTTTACCTAACCTTTCATTGCAGTTTCGAAAAGGAGTTCATGACCTCGTCGATAATTTCATCATTTCCCGCGAGTAGTTCGCGTTTTACGCAGGACTTCAAGTGACCGTTCAGGATTTGTCTTCCCATGCTTTTCAGCGATTGGGCCGCCGCGGATACTTGGACCAATATATCGTCACAATAAACATCATTGTCAATCATCTGTTTTATTCCTCGAATTTGGCCTTCAATGCGGTTGATCCGAGCTTGTAAAGCTTTCTTGTCATTGAGATTTCGATGGGTGGTTTTGCACATTTCTTCATTCATAATTCACACGTATAATAAATATAGATTGTTTACGTCTATAATTATTAATACTCCTTTCTCTTCCTCATTGGTTATTTCATCCGGGCTTTCCGGATGTTATAATAAAATA
>DDXT01000044.1 GCA_002347755.1 Caryophanales bacterium UBA2253 | reverse complement strand
ACCCCCAGTTATTTAACATACTCGAAAAACCAAATCAAATGTCAGTTTTCTGCTGACATTTTTTCTTTTGACTTTTATCGAAAAATGATATAATGATAAAAGAAAATTTCGATACAGGGCTATCATAGAATTTATCAAAGTCAGTCATGTTACCAAAAACTTCATCATATACGAAAAAGACTCGAGATTGAAGCATTGCGATTCGTCGGGAAGTAAAAAAATGTATGAAAACGGTTACTTGGGTTTGTTTTTTGAGTTTCGAAGGAGTATCATAGAGCCATAGTTTTGTTACTGTAAATTTAATAGCATTCGCCAATATAATGTGGATGATATGGATCCAGAGTTTCTACCAAGCAGCCGTAAATTGCTTGACTATTGGTCAATTCACCATTCTTTTAGTTTGTGAATTTATTGGCGAGTATCTCCGTATACTTGCTTTTTTATTTGCTGTCAAAACTAAATAAAGAAAGAAAGGTCATCATTTACAAGATGAACAAAATTCTCAGCTTTTTCAAGCTGAAAGAGAATGGCACGACTGTTAGCAAAGAATTGATTGCTGGTGCAACTACTTTCTTCGCTATGGTTTACATTATCTTTGTTAATCCGGGAATTCTTTCTCAAACAGGAATGCCGATCAACGGTGTGTTCCTTGCCACCATCATTGCCACTGTCGTTGGGACATTGGTTATGGGCTTATTCGCGAATGTTCCTTATGCTCTAGCTCCGGGAATGGGATTGAATGCCTTCTTTACCTACACCGTCTGTTTCGGAATGGGATTCACTTGGCAGGAAGCTTTGGCTCTTGTCTTCATTTGCGGACTAATCAATGTGGTCATTACCGTAACCAAAATTCGAAAAGCCATCATTAAGGCGATTCCAAAGAGTTTACAGAATGCCATCGGCGGCGGAATCGGTATTTTCATTGCTTACATCGGATTATTAAACGTTGGCGCAATCAGTTTCGGTGCTGTTCCGGGACTTGCCGCTTTCAACGATCTTAACATCGTTTTAGCGTTGATCGGTTTGATCATCACCATCGCTTTGTTATTATTAAAGGTCAAAGGTGCCATCCTCATCGGCATCATTGCCACCACCATTATCGGCATTCCGCTGAAGGTCACCTCCCTTTCGGGATTGACATGGAACATTGGCCAACCGTTCGTGGAAATGTTCACTACTTGGACCGATGCCGATTTAGTCACTCACGCTCCTTTGTTCGGAGAAGTATTCAACGGAATCGGTTCGCTATTCAGCGATGCCAGCCGTTTGCCATTGGCACTAATGGCCATTTTCGCTTTCAGCTTAACTGATACCTTTGACACCATCGGAACCTTCATCGGAACCGGCCGTCAAAGCGGAATCTTCACCGATGAGGACCTTCTGGCCGTTGAAGACGGAAAAGGCTTTAAAACCAAAATGGAAAAAGCTTTATTCGCTGACTCCATCGCCACTTCCGTCGGAGCCATTTTCGGAACTTCCAATACCACCACTTACGTTGAATCCGCAGCGGGAATCGAAGCTGGCGGACGCACCGGTTTAACCAGCGTATTTACCGCCATCTTATTTGCTCTTTGCATTCTGGTCGCCCCGATCGTTGGAATCATTCCAGCCGCAGCAACTGCTCCGGCGCTGATTGTCGTTGGTATCATGATGGTCGCAAGTTTCAAAGAGATCAATTGGACCGATTTCGCGGAAGCCGTTCCGGTCTTCTTCGCAGGTGTATTGATGGCTTTGTCTTATAACATTTCCATGGGTATTGCTTTTGGTTTCATTTTCTTCGTCATCGTTAAACTTTTCACAAAGAAAGCCAAAGAAATTCACCCAATCGTTTGGGGAAGCTCAGCATTATTTATTGTTTATTTCGTTCTTAATGCTTTGAGTGCCGCCGGAATAATCTAAACTGAAAAAGACGAAATCATTTCGATGATTCGTCTTTTTTTAGAAAAATCGTTTTAAAAAAGAAGAAGGAGAATATATTATGGAAAAACAAGAAAAGATCATTGGCTATTTGCCTGACGAAAGGCCCACACTCTTCAAACTGGTTTTGTTTGCCTTTCAACAAATCATCGTCATGTTCCCGGCGACCGTTCTGGTGGCCTTGCTGACCGGATTCCACGTTTCGACGACCATTTTCGCCAGCGGCTTGGCAACCTTGTGTTTCATTCTGATCACCAAGCGAAAGATCCCTCTGTATTACGGATCAAGTTTTTCTTACATCGCGGCCATTTGTTCCATTACCACCGCTGAAGCGTGGACCAATGGCGTGGCTTCCAACAACCTGATTGGTCAAGCCCAGTTCGGAATCATTCTCTCGGGACTAGTTTCGATCGCGGTCGGTTTGATCGTCAGAAAAGTCAGCATGGAAAAGATCGAAAAGATCCTGCCGCCTTCCGTTACCGGCCCGATGGCCATCATCATCGGTCTGAGTTTGGCGGGATCCGCTTTGACCAACATCACCGGCATCGCCGAACCAAGCATGCAAAGTTGGGCTTGGGTCATCGGCATCGTGACTTTTTTGGCCACCGTTTTATTCTCCATTTATGTGAAACGGGGAACCTGGGGACAAATCCCGATTCTGCTTGGTTTGCTGGTCGGATATGTATTGTCGCTGGTTTTAGGTTGGATCGTTGATTATGATTTCGTAAATTTTTCCCTCTATACCGGAACCATTTTCTCGCTTCCTCATTTCACGCTTCCGGTTCCGTCCTGGACCGCGGTTTTGGCCATCATGCCGATTGCCATTGCGACCATTCCGGAATCGACGGCCCATTTGTTCCAACTTGACATTTATGTCAACAAACTGGCGGAAGAAAAGGGCGGCACCAAGAAATATGACATTGCCAACCGTTTGGGCGATAACTTGATCGGCGACGGCATCGGTGACATGATCAGCGGATTGATCGGCGGACCGGCGGGAACCAATTACGGCGAAAACATCTCCACCATGTCCATCACCAAGAACTTCTCGGTTGTGGTCCTGATGGCGGCCGCCATCATCACCATGATCATCTCGATGTTTGTTCCGATTTCCGCGGCGGTTTACTCGATACCGGGCGCGGTCATCGGCGGATTGTCCGTTTACCTGTTTGGGGTCATCGCCGCACAGGGCGTTGCCATCATGATTGAAAAGAAAGTCAGTCTGTTCAGCGCCAAAAATCTGGCAGTCATCGCTTCGATCCTCATCATCGGCATCGGCGGATCATACGCTTTCCCGGGCGGAATGATCCCCATGTTCGGTTTAAAAGCTCCGGCCATTGCCACGGCCGCGATTGTTGGAATCGTTCTGAACCTGATTTTTGTTGTGATTGACAAAATAATTGCTTCCGTGAAAAAATAAATTCGTAAACCGAGACCAAAGTCTCGGTTCAGAGCGTCGACAAAGTCAACGCTCATTTTTTCTTGNNCCAAAAAGATATCTTTTTCGTGTCTAAAAAAGTTTTTTTGGTTTTTCAAGATAGTTGTGGAAAAATAAACAAACCCCTTCTTTGGAAATGGGGCTTGTCATCAGTCTGAACCGAGACTTTGGTCTCGGTTTTCTCTTTTAAGGACAAAAATAAAAATTGTCAGGTCCTTTGATTCATGGTATACTATTGAAAAGAAAACCGGCACTACTTAATTTCTGGGAGTTCAATGATGGAAAAAACGAAAAGAAAAACCCGAATTTGGGAAATTGACGCCGTTCGCGGCTTGGCCTTCATTTTAATGGTTTTTGACCATATCACTTTTGATTTGGGACGGCTTTTCAAATACATTTGGTTTTCGGGGCCAACCGATCATTGGCTGTACAAATTATGCGACCTTTGTGAGAACTACCGGGAAACTTGGTATTCCTTAGTGCTTCGGATCATTTTGGTATCGGGCGTCTTTCTGTTTGTCTCTGGGATTTCCGCCCATTTTTCCAAGAACAACTTAAAACGAGGCTTAAAACTGCTGGCGTTGGCCTTAGGGCTCACCCTGGCGACCTTCTTGTTTGGTGAAATCAGCGGCAATCGGTCCATGACGGTTTTCTTTGGGATCCTTCATTGCCTGGCCATTTGCATGCTCTTGACCCCGCTGTTTTTGAAACTGAACCGCTGGGTCTTGTTTGGATTGGGAACGGTGGTTTTGGTGTTCGGATTTCTGCTTGAATACCGGGTCATCGTTTTTGATTCGCCGATTGTGGATTTTATGAACCAATATTATTTGTTGGTCCCTTTCAACATTTACGGACCGCGCTTTTATTCCGGTGATTATTATCCGCTGATCCCTTATGTTGGCATTTACATCTACGGAATTTTGTTTGGGAAAAAGTTTTATTCCGCGAAACAAAGTTTGTTCAAGACGGATCACAAAGTTTTGTTCCTAAACTGGTGCGGACGAAATGCCTTGTGGCTTTATTTTGCTCATCAGGTTATCCTGATGGTAATCTTCTTTTTGATCGGAATCATTTTCTTTTAAACGTTTTCGGTAAGGTTGCATTGGCGTTGGTCATTGAATCGTGATAGAATAAGTCAATTAATAGAAGAGGAAAAAAATGCGCGAAGAAACAAAATTAAAATGGAAAACCTTTTTTGAAAAAACAGGGGTTTACGCCAAAAAATTCCTGGATTACTTGGTAAAAACGCTCAATGGTATGGCTTATGGCCTGTTTTCGACCTTGATCATCGGCACGATCATCGGGACGATCGGAACGCTGCTAAAAGTTGATGAGATCATCTTTCTGGCGAACTTGCTTAAGACCATGACCGGGGTAGGGATCGGCATCGGCGTCGCTTGGAGCCTAAAAATTGACGGGTTGAAACTGATCGCGGCCGGTGCCGCGGGCGGAATCGCCTCCGGACTGGTTTTCGGTCGACCCGGAGATCCTTTTACGGAATTTCTATGTGCGGTGGCGGCCATTGAAATCGTCCGGCTTATCTTAAGAAAGAAGACCCCGGTTGACATAATTCTGGTTCCCCTGCTTTCCGCGTCGGTAGCTTATGGAATATTTTTGTTGATCAATGAACCAATCGCCGCCATGATGGCCTCGATTGGAGGATTCATCCAGTGGGCGACCGAAGTTCAGCCGTTCTTTATGGGAATCATCATTGCGGTCGTCATGGGAATGATTTTGACTGCTCCGATTTCTTCGGCGGCCATCGCCATTGCCATCAGTTTGGGAGGGATTGCGGGCGGAGCCGCGGTCGTCGGCTGCTGCGTGCAAATGCTCGGGTTCGCGGTCATGTCCCGAAAGGACAATAACATCGGGACCGTCATCTCCGTGGGCTTGGGAACTTCGATGCTGCAGTTCAAAAACATTCTGAAGAAGCCGATCATCTGGCTACCGACGATTATTGTCAGCACCATTTTGGGTCCGATCTCAACTTTGGTTTTTAAAACCCAATGCACTCCGATTGGAAGCGGGATGGGAACCTCCGGCTTGGTCGGACAAATCGGAACCTTCAATGCCATGGGAAATACTTTGTGGTTCTGGCTGAGCGTCGGAATTTTGGAAATTGCGGCTCCGATCGTTTTGGTTTGGACCACGGACGTGGTTTTCCGGAAGTTCGGCTTAATCAAAGCCGGCGACCTAAAAATTTGATTTTTCCAAAAAAACGGCTTTTTTGACTGAATTAGCGGTTATTTTTCTCCAAAAACCCCGAAAATTGGCTTTTTGAGGCGATTATCCAAACTGGAGCCAATAATTATCCGTTCAGTCGATTTGGGAAATTTTAAAGAAATGTGAAGAAAAATTCCGCGGATATTTGTTAATATTTGAATTTTCAAAAAATCCAAAGAAATTTTCATCATTTGACTTTTATTCAAAAAAATGATATAATAACACCAATCCGCATGAAAATACGGATTGAAATATGATAACGGAGGTGGGTCATGCCAACTAAAACTTTTTTAAATTTGGGGAAAGAAAAGCGGCTTCGAATTTTACGGGCCGCAAAAAAAGAATTCTCCCGAGTTCCTCTGGAACGCGCCATCATTGCCAATATTGTTAAAGACGCTGACATCCCCCGCGGAAGTTTCTATCAATATTTTGAGAACGTTGAGGATCTGTTTGTTTACCTGATGCATTACATGTATGGCATCGACAAGCGGAAATTCGCAAAGTATCTGGAAGCAACCGACAACGATGTCTATGAAGCGCTGAAACTGAAATTCTCGAATACGATCGATAAACTGACGATCGCCGAAAACCGGCAATTCCGTCTGAACGTCATGTCCGCGGTTTTCAATGAAAACTCACTGTATGAATCCTTGATCCCCAAGATTCAGGAACCGGATACCGAGATTGATTTTGCTTATTTTCCGATCGAAGTCCAGCGTTCTTCCAATTTCTCGAAATTGCTCAACATCATCAAGATGATTGGCAAGAACTGCTTGGAAGTATTCCTGACCAAACGCGCCAACAAAGACGAGATCAAAAACGATTATAACAATTACATTGATTTTGTGAAAATAGGGTTCAAAAAGTTATAAAATCCGGTTGTAGTCACGCGGAAAACATGTTACAATGATTACACAACTTAACAGATAATTTTTGGTTGCTTGCCCCCAAGCATCAATAGGGAATACGGTGAGAATCCGTAACAGCCCCCGCTACTGTAAGGAACTAATGGACCGCCAATAACCACTGGGAAACCGGGAAGGTCGAGATCCGTGTTTGAAGTTCTAAGCCAGGAGACCTGCCAAAAATGGTTTTTGATCGCATTTCGGTGGGAAATGGCCGTTTCATGTATTTGATTTTTTCATTTGCCACTCTAATCGGTGGCATTTTTTTATGGAAAGGAAAAACCCATGAGCGCATTTCGAAGATTTCATCCCATCGCCATCTTCGTCTATTTTTCGGCCGTCATTTTTATGACGATGCTGTCGATGAATCCGCTGGTTTTAGGGATTTCGTTTGTCCTGGCTGTGGCCGTCAATGCCACTTTTCAGAAGCCCAAAGCTTTTTGGCGTAGTCTGGGTTTCTTCGCCATTTTGGCCGTCATCATCATTTTCACAAATCCCTTGTTTACGAAAAGCGGAAGCACGTTTCTATTTTCGATTTTTGGAGAGGATTTCATGAAAGAAGAACTTCTGAACGGTCTTTCCGTGGCCTTGATGCTCGGGGCGGTCTTTTATTGGTTCGCGGCTTACAACCAAGCGATGGATTCGGAGAAATTTCTTTACCTGTTCGGGGGCATCGCCCCGACGATCTCGCTGATCCTTTCCATGGGACTGAAATTCATTCCCTCCTTTCAAAGACAGATGAACAAAGTCGGAGACGCCCAAAAAGGATTGGGAATTTATCAAAAAACCCGTCTTTGGGGAAAGATCCGCAACCGATTGCGGATAAATTCGGCCTTGGTAAGCTGGTCGTTGGAGAACGCCATTGATACCGCGGACGCCATGAAAGCTCGAGGATACGGAGTCAGGAAACGAACCCAATTCTCCATCTTTCGGTTCCGAAACCCGGATGGTTGGTTGCTCGGGGTGGTAATGACATTGGCGGGTTGGCTGATTGCGGCTCATTGTTTGGACTTGTTTGAATTTTCGTTTTATCCGATCTTAAGCGAACCGAACTTCAAAGCGCAAGGTCTCGCCGCGTATGCGGCCGTCCTGCTTTTGGGGAGCTTGCCGCTGATCATCGAAGCAAAGGAGGTTATGAAATGGCACTACTTGAAATCCAAAATTTAAGTTTCCGATATCCGGACCAGGAAAAGCCGGCCATTGACAGCCTTTCTTTATCCATCGCTGAAGGGCAATTTACCTTGCTATGCGGTTCGACCGGTAGCGGAAAAACGACTTTGCTTAGGCTGATAAAATCGGAATTAGCCCCTTTTGGCACCCGAACCGGTAAAATCTGCTATCGGGGAGAGAACCTTGAAAAGCTGGAACCGGAGAAAAAAACCGGGGAAATCGGCTTTGTTTTTCAGAACGCGGACCGCCAGATCGTCTCGGAATGGGTTTATCAGGAATTGGCGTTTGGTTTAGAAAACCTGGGCTGTGATCGGGAGACCATTCGCCGGCGAGTCGGGGAAATGGCCAGCTTTTTCGGGATCACCAATTGGTTTCGAAAACGGACCGATGAATTGTCCGGGGGACAGAAACAGCTTTTGAATTTAGCCAGCGTCATGGTGATGCAGCCGAAGATTCTGCTTTTGGATGAACCGACCAGTCAATTGGATCCGATCTCGGCCTCCGAGTTTCTTCAAACGCTTCGGAGACTGAATCAAGAATTAGGTTTGACCATCATCATCGTCGAACATCGGCTGGAAGAGGTTTTTCCCATCGCGGATCAGATCGTCATCATGAATGAGGGAAAGATCTTCATGCAAGAAAAACCGGAAATAGTCGGCAAGACACTTAAGAATGACGACCTGTTCATCGGTCTGCCCAGTGCGGTCAAAATTTTCCATGGCCTGATGGTTGAGGACAATTGTCCCCTGACCGTTCGGGATGGAAAAACCTTTCTTTCCAAGCATTTCACCAACCGATACCGGACCATTTCACCGGAAATGAAAAATGAACCGGAATCTTTGGAATGGGCGATCGAGCTTCGCGACCTTTGGTTCCGTTATGAACGAAAAGAAGCCGACGTGCTGCGGGGCTTAAACCTGAAGATCCGCCAAAATGAGATTTTTTCAATCGTTGGAGGAAACGGCAGCGGCAAGACGACGCTTCTAAAAGTCATATCGGGAATCGTAAAAGCCTATCAGGGAAAAATCAAGATCTCTAAAGACAATGACCAAGCCCGCGGGTTGGAAAAACCTTTGGCTTTTCTTCCTCAAAATCCGGAGGATCTCTTTATTGAAGAAACCGTTCGGACAGAATTGAATGAAATGGAAAATTATTTGGGGATCGACGCTGAGATATTCCGCAAGCGGATCAGCGAAGTCATTATAAATCTGGAACTGCGGGATATTTTGGGAAAACATCCTTATGATTTATCCGGAGGCGAACAGCAAAAAGTGGCGCTCGCGAAAATTCTTTTGGTTTCTCCAAGCATCATATTGCTTGATGAACCGACCAAAGGGCTGGATGCCCGCTTGAAGACGAAATTGATGGCCATTTTAAGGGATCTTCAAAAACAAGGCAAAACCATTTTATTGGTTACTCATGATCTTGAATTTGCTGCGCGGATCAGCAACCGCTGCGCCATGATCTTTGATGGAGAAATCATATCCGTCGCGGCCCCCAATCAGTTCTTCTCGGGAAACAATTATTACACAACCGCCGCGAACCGGATTTCACGGCACATGTATGATCAGTTGATCACCGAAGAAGAAGTCATTGCTTTGGCCAAGCGAAACGGTGAAACATGCGAAAAATAATTTCTTTGGCCGTTTGGATTCTGATCATCCCCGCCTTGGCTTTGACTGGATATTGGCTTTACGACGACCAGCAATATGAAGTGATTTCTTTGTTGATCGCCCTTCTGGCTTGTTTGCCCTTTTTTATTCATTTTGAAAAACGCAAACCCGATCCCCGGGAAATGGTTTTGGTGGCGGTCTTCATTGCCATCGGCGTGGTCAGCCGAATTGCTTTCGCGACCGTGCCGGGGTTTAAACCGGTGGCGGCGATGACCATTTTGGTTGGCATTGCCTTCGGACCGGAGATGGGATTCATGGTCGGAGCCTTGACGGCCGTGCTGTCCAATCTGTATTTCGGACAGGGACCTTGGACGCCGTATCAAATGTTTGCCTGGGGGATCATCGGGTTTGGGGCGGGAATGATCTTCAAGAAAGAAAACGCCCGAAAGATCTGGTTCATCATACCGTATGGGATCATCGCCGGAATCGGATATTCCATGATCTTGGATATTTGGACGGTTTTTACCGTGGACAATGCTTTTGCCTTAACCAGATATTTGTTTTTTGTAGCCGGATCATTGCCAACCATGATCATATACGTGGCATCAAATGTTGCTTTTCTTTTGGTCTTGGCCAATCCGATCCTTTCCAAACTCGAACGAATCAAGAAAAAATACGGGATTTTCGAATTGCAAGTTTAGGTTGTCAGCGCGGCCCGATTGTGTTATAATATCTAACTAGGAGATGTTCCTTGCCTAACCATCTCTAAAAAACAAGGAGAATTTTAATGTTAAATATTAAAACGATTACGAAGCTGGCCTTTGTGGCTTCAATTTACGTTGTCACAACCGTTTGGAATCCGTTTTCTTATGATGCGATTCAATTTCGGATCTCGGAAATATTGATTTTGCTTTGCTTTTATCGCAAAGAATATGCTTATGCCTTGACGCTGGGTTGCTTCATTGCGAACATCTTTTCTCCGCTGGGAGTATATGACATGGTCTTTGGGACTCTCGCCACGGTCCTGTCATGTTTCTTTATGGTCCGGTGCAAGAACTTGTTCGTGGCTTCGCTTTTCCCAGTCGTCTTCAACGCCATGATCGTGGGGTTGGAACTGCATTATCTGATCAAACTGGATTTAGCGGCGTCGATGGTTTCGGTAGCGCTCGGAGAATTCGCGGTGGTCAGCATTTTGGGGGTAATGGTTTTCCAAAGGCTGTCCCGAAATGCCAGCTTTATGAAACTGATCGAAGCCAATCAAAACTGCGAAAAAGATATTTGTGAATAATATCTTTTTTTCGATTAAAGGAAGACTTGAGGAAGAAACATGATTTTAACGGCTGAAGGAATTAGCAAATCATACGGGATCAAAGACCTGTTTCATAAAATTAACCTGACCGTAAGCGAAAAAGACAAAATCGGAATCATTGGCAACAACGGCACCGGGAAGACAACGCTTTTAAAAGTCCTGGCGGGAATGGAAGACGCCGATGAAGGAACGATTCGGAAAAGTTCGCTTCTGAAGATCAGCTACTTGTCTCAAAACATCGAGGCCAATGAAGAACTGACGGTCTTTGATGAAGCCCGGCACGGGGCGGAGAAAAAAATGGATGATCTTCAGGAACATGAAGTGAAGACCATTCTCACAAAACTTGGGTTCCGGGATTTTACCGCTCATGTAAAGGATCTGTCCGGCGGACAAAAACGGCGTTTGGCTCTGGCTTCGGCACTGATCCGTCCGGCTGACCTGCTTATTTTGGACGAAGCTACCAATCATCTGGATGGGGAAATGATCCTATGGCTCGAAAAACATTTGATCAATTATCCGAAAGCCATCATTCTGGTGACCCATGACCGTTATTTTTTGGAACGGATCGTCAATAAAATCGTGGAATTGGAAAACGGGAGCATCAGCGAGTATCCCGCCAATTACTCCAAATATTTGGATCTTAAGATTGAAAAAGACCAATTGCAAGAAGCCAATCAAAGAAAAATGGCGGCTTTTTTGCGCAAAGAATTAGTTTGGATCAGCCGGGGGGCGCAAGCCCGCGAAACCAAGGATCGCCGCCGGATTGAGCAATTTGAAAAACTATCTCAAACGGAGATTACCAAAAAAAGTACTTTGGTTTTGGAAAGCACGGCCAGCCGGTTGGGAAGCAAAATAATCGAACTTTACCATGTATCCAAAGGTTATTCCCGACTCTTGGTGAACGACTTTACTTTCGCGGTTCCTAAGGAAGCCCGGATCGGAGTGGTTGGGGGGAACGGATGCGGAAAAACCACCTTGCTTCGGATGATGGCGGGAACGGTCAGACCCGATTCCGGAGAAGTCCAAATTGGGGAGACCGTGAAAATTGGCTTCTTCGCGCAAGAAAACGAAGTCTTGGATGACAGTTTGCGAATCATCGATTTTGTGAGGGATATCGCGGAAGTCGTCAAAAGCGGAAAGAATGTCTACACAGCGGTTCAAATGATCGAGAAATTTTGTTTTGATAATCCCTATTCCTTGATCGGAACCTTATCCGGCGGAGAAAAACGCCGGTTGATGCTTTTGGCCCTGCTAATGGATTCACCGAACGTTTTGCTTCTAGATGAGCCGACCAACAATTTAGATATTGCGACCATGAACATTTTTGAATCCTATCTCGATGATTTTCAGGGGGCGGTCATCGTGGCTTCTCACGACCGATATTTCTTGGACAAAACCTGCGATCGTTTTTTTGTGTTCAAGGACAATGGACATTTGGAACCGCACTTGGGATCTTTCAGCCATTTTCTTGCTTCTCAGAAGCCTGGCGCCGAAAAAGAAACCGCTTTTGTTCCATCCCGAATCAAGAAAAACCCGGTTCGAAAACGGACTTTTAAAGAGCAGCAGGAATACTCCGAAATCGAGAACATAATTTCGGAACTGGAAAAACGTTTGGAAACCGTTGCCATGGAAATTGAAAAGAATTACGAAAATTACGCCATTCTGAAAGACTTATATGAGAAAAAGAATGTTTTGGAGGCGGAACTGGAGGCTAAAATTACCCGATGGGGGTACCTGACGGAAATTGATGAAGGTTCAAGTGTTAAATCTTAAAATATTATTTGAAAAGCCAATGAGAACTCCCTGTTCTCATCAGAGCGTTGACAAAGTCAACGCTCATTTTTTCTTGTAA
>DDXT01000043.1 GCA_002347755.1 Caryophanales bacterium UBA2253 | reverse complement strand
GCACGGCCTGAGGTTTACCAGGTACGTGGGTCTTCGAAAAAACAGGAACTTGCGGTTCCTTCTTTATGCATGCATGAACATCAAAAAATTGGCTCTCTTGCTTAAAAAGAGAGCCGATAAACAAACAAATCTTCAATATGCATAGGGAAAAACCCTTAATTTTTTTAGAAGAAATGTAAAAAAACCATAAACGCGATCTTTTTCGCTGTTTATGGCTTTTTTGTTTATTTGTTGACCATTTTAAAAGGGTTTTGTCAACGGTCTGAGCGTTGACAAAGTCAACGCTCATTTTTTTCTTGCAATAAAATGGGACAATAGTCCCAAAAAGATATCTTTTTCGAGTCTAAAAAAGTGTTTTTTTGGGTTTTTCAAGATAGTTGTGGAAAAATAAACGAACCCCATCTTTGGAAATGAGGTTTGTCATCAGTCTGAGTCGGAATTATTCCGGCTTTTTTTATGCGGATCATTTGGTTTTGTAAAATGAGGCTCTACAAGCAACCCCAATCCCTTCCCGGCGAACATTCCGCTTCGGATCCGGATCAGATTGGTGGTTTCCTTCCCAAAGAAATGATGGGCGGTTCCGTTGATGACCAAAAGTGCAGCGGGAGCTTAAAAGAAACGATAGCCTCCGGAAATATCGATCCATCCGGTAATCAACGCCACCACAAGGAGAACAAACGTGATAATTTTGAAGATAATTCCCGTCAAGGCGCCTTTTCCGGCCGAATTGGCCCGCATCGGATGCCCTTTCTTCCAAACCAAATAAAGAATCAATCCGACGATCGGAATGAGGAACCCGAGGACGGCGGATAAGCCGCTCGGAGCATCGGCGGTGTGGCATTTGTTTACTTTTGACACTTCCCTGCTGTTAACGCCGTTTTGTTTCTTGCCGCAGTTTCCGCAAAACTTTGATCCTTTTTTTCATTTTTGCGCGGCAATAAAGACAACGTTTCATATCTTTCCCCCTATTTTGATACGCTCATCTTAACATTTTTTAAGAGGCCTGTCAAAGATGTTCAGCGAATAAAACAAAAAACTCCGTTTCCGAAGTTTCCGACTTTTTTATGCGAATCATTTGGTTTTGTAAAATAAGGCATCCACAAACAACCCCGATCCCATCCCGGCGAACATACCGCTCAGGATCCGAATCAGATTGGTGGTTTCCTGGCCAAAGAAATAATGGGCAATTCCGTCAATGACCAAAAGCGACATCAACAAAAGCGCGAGAATCAGCCCGCTTTTTTGGGACAGGTGTTTTTGCCAATCCAGGCGATTGAGAACCGCCACGGTCAAAAGCAGTCCCAGCGCCGCAAAAGTGCAGCGGTAACACAAAAGAAAACGAAACCCGAATATCTGAAACGTCGTGTCGGCTTGGCCGTTGCAAAGCGGCGCTTCGCCGATCCGCGAAATTAACTCGATCGAGAATTCCTTTATCATTGTTCTCGGATTCCTTTCTCAAATTGCTGGGCTTTGGTTTATTTTAAAAGCGGAAGAATCACTCCGTAATAGTCAGCAAGATTGATCCATCCGGCGAAAATCGCCACCGCATAGCAAATGCTTAGGATGATGTTGACGATAAATCCCGTCAAGGCGCCTTTCCCGGCCGAATTGGCGCGCAACGGATACTCTTCTTTCCAAACCAAATAAAGAATCAATCCGACGATCGGAAAGAAGAAACCGAGGACGGCGTATCCGCCATTCGGAGCATCCCCAGAGTGATGTTGGTTTCCGCTTGACACTTCCTGGCTGTAAACGCTGGTTTGTTTCTTGCCGCAGTTACCGCAGAAATTGGAGCCTTCTTCCATTTCTGCGCCGCAATATTGACAATATTTCATATTTCCCTCCCTGTTTTGATACGCTCATTTTAACATTTTTTAAAAGGCATGTCAAAGATATTCGGCTGATTAAGCAAAAACTCCGTTTCCGGAGTTTAATTGTTAAAAACTAATCGTTGGGATTATCGACGGTCAGGTCATAAGTGGCGGTTTTCCCGTCAAAGGAGCGGACGGTGATGGTCGCGGTTTCGTATTTGGTGCTGTTTTCGGGAACGGTGACCAAACCGGTTTGATCAACCAGCAGAACGGTATTGTCGCTGGAAGAATAAGTCACGATCGGGCAGGCGCGCCCCGGGGTGATCGAAGCAATCAGCTGAACGCTTTCTCCTGCTGCGATGATCGTCACGTTTCCGGCTGTGGACAATCCGAGCGCAACGGTCGGAAGATATTTGACGTACACGATTTTTTTGACCATCATGGCCGGATCGGCCACTGATTGCGCAACAACGATGATCTTGGCTCCGCCGGCGTTATATTCAGCTTGGGTCCTTGCTCCCGCGACTCCGGTCAAAAGCCCGGTTGCGGAAATGGTGGCCGCGGAAGCCTTGCTTTGATCGCTGTCTTCAATCGACCAGACGACTTCATTGGAAAGATGATCCGGAAGCACGGACACGGTCAATTGCGCGGTTGTGCCGACATCGATGGTATCTGGGCAGGCCATCTGCATTGAATCGATCGGTTCGTTGATGACGCTGATGATTACTTTGGTGGTTTTGATGCCGTCGATGGTAGCGGTGACGGTGACCACGCCGACGCCGATCCCGGTAGCGGTTTTCCCATCCAGAGAAACGATGCCTTCTTCCGAGAAAGTATAAAGGACTTCGGAATTCTCGTCATATTCTCCGTAGATCAGATTCAGAACGACTTCTTCGCCGACTTGAATTTCCAGTTCGTGATTGACAAAACGGAAAACATCAATGTCCGATTTGGCGCAGCCGACGAACAGCAGACTGATAATCATCAATAATACAATCTTTAATTTCTTCATTTATTTGAGTCTCCTCTTTTGATAATGCTCTTGACTGTGGTTATTATATCACACCCGCTGGCGGTTGTTAAGGAAAATTTCGTCTTTTTTCTTTTTGGTATGTTATAAATCTAAATGCAACACCAAAAAAAGTCGTTTGATTTTTTTGAATTGAAAAAGCCCATAGAAAGTCCTATAATTTAGTCACGATACAAAACTAAGGAGATTCTATGGACCAATATAATTATAACCCATTTTCTCGTCA
>DDXT01000016.1 GCA_002347755.1 Caryophanales bacterium UBA2253 | reverse complement strand
AACAACCTATATTTATTATACGTGTTTCCATGGATTCTTATTCAGAAAGAAAAAAGAAGGTCTTTGAAAATCGAAAACGGCTGATGATTAAAAATTGGCTGGCTTCCTTCATGGTTACAACCGTTGCAATCGTGGCAGTCGTGATATTGGCGCCCTTGAATCCAAGCGCGGAATTCTTGGCCGCGGAAGTGTTTGGGACCGACATTTATTATGACGTGATGGTTACCGATGACAGCCAAACCATCACCGCGGGAAGCTTGAAAATCGTCGCCGAAACGGCCACGGAATATCACGAGATCCCGCTGGAAGTCGGAAGGCAAACCGGAAACTTTGCGACCCTTTTCCCCAATACCGAATACCGGGTTTCGGTCAAAGCCAGTTACGGATTCGGAGAAGGAACCTTGGCCAAAAGCACGTTGGTGACAGCGGCTGATTACGGAGGCCGGATCACCGGCTGGGAAATGATTCCACCGGATCCCCTGATGCAATACGAGATGGTATCTTATCAGGTGACAACCAGTTACAATGATTTAAAAAACAAGATAACCGAGGTCAACCTGAAATTCGCCTATCTTTATCAGGAGGAGCTTCCTACCGATGGAACTGATCCCGTCATCTTAGAATATAACACCATTCCGATAACCGAGTTTAATCAAACATCGCTATTGGAATTCATTCCAGACATGAATGTTCGGGTCTACCTGGTTTTGGAAGCGGTTCTGGTATCAACGGAAACCGTAATATTGGATCAATTGCATTTTGATACGCCGATGCGGCTTTATGCTTCGCTCTATGTTTCGGATGTTGGGCCAAATTACGTGATGGCTTCGATCTACCCAGACTTCAGTTTCCGGACCGACATCGTTTATACGGTCGAATTGGTTAGAAACGGCGAAGTACTTCAAACCCAAGACGTTGTTTATGAAGGTGCTGGTCAATCAATGGAACAAGAAACAATCATCCGCTTTGAAGGTTTGTTGACGGCTTCCAAATACCATTTGCGGCTGGTGGCCAAATATGTTGATTTGGATACCGGTCAGGGAATTACCGAAGAACTGTATTTCTTGGATGTTTGGACGACGATGGATTACGAGCTGACCATCAGCGGAACAAGATCGGAAACTATTTACTTCGTTGAACTGACTTTGGATGATTCGAATGCGGTTTTGTCCGGGTTCACCTATTATGTTTATGAGCTCGTGGGAACGCAAGAAATATACTATTCCTATGGTTCAATCACCATGCAGACGGGAATGGATAATTTGCAACATGGAACATCGGAGATAGTTATTTCTTTGGGAACGGCCTATAAAATCGAAATATATGCCACCAAGACCATTGATCCGCAAACCTCATTTCCTTGGTGCTTGGTTGGCGAACTAACCGGATAAACTTGAATATGAATATGAAGGAGAAGAACCCATGTTAAATTTCAAACAGAGAACCAAAAAAGAAAAAATCAAAACCATCATAGTTACGGCGGTCATTGTGATCCTGCTGTTTTTGGCCATCGCCACCCCATATTTGTTTGGGGGGACAGTCTTTGAAGACGTCATTTCCAACAGCGTCGGAAAGTTTTTCAACATTGTAAAATTCTTTCAGAACAATTATGTCAATCTTTTGGAAAGCATAACCATTATCATCTTCATGTGGATCCTGAACCAGATTTTGAAATTTTTGGTGCTACTTTTGACCGTTCGCAGTCACCGCAGCGAAACGATCGGAAACCTTTTGGTCAGCATCATTCGATATGGCAGTCTCATTGTTGGCCTATTCCTGATTTTAAGCGCTTGGGGAGTGGAAACTCCGACTCTGCTGGCCAGTGCCGGGATTTTGGGATTGGCCATCAGTTTTGGAGCCCAAAGCTTGATCGAGGATGTTTTGAGCGGTTTGTTTTTAATTTTCGAAAAACAATTTTCGGTTGGCGATGTCATTCAAATCGGGGACTTTCGGGGAACGGTCACTGAGATCGGCATCCGCACCACCAAATTCGAAGATGTGAACGGTGACGTCAAAACCATCAACAATTCGGATATTCGGAGTGCCGTCAATACATCCTCGCACCTTTCTCCCGCCATTTGTGACATTTCCATAACTTATGGCGAGAATTTGGAAAAGGTTGAGACCACCATCAAAAATAATTTAGGAAAAATGAAAGAAGCAATTCCCGACATCGCCGAAGGTCCTTACTATCGTGGTGTTCAATCTTTGGGTGATTCCGGGGTTACCATCCGGGTTTTTGCGAAAACGGAAGAATCCAAAAAATATCAGGTCACTAGGGACCTGAACCGGGCCATGAAATTATTGTTCGATGAAAACCAAATTGAAATTCCTTTCCCTCAGATGGTAATTCATATGTCCGAACCGGAAAAAGTCACCAAACAAAAAGTTGACTGAAACTCATAAAAGGCCAACAATATCAAGAAATAAGGGGAACGTAAATGATCGGTGAACTGCTTTCGATCTTCAAAATGTGGAGCCTTTTCCAGGTTCTCTTTATGCTGGCGCCGGTGGTTTTGGCGACCGTCTTGTATTTTTCGCTGCGAAACAAAAGCCCCAAGATCCAAAGGATCGTCGGAATCATCTTGTCGGTCATCGCCGTAATCAATTTGGGTTTGCGCAATACGGAAATATTCATTCAAGGGGGAAATCGGCTTCAGCCGGACATCATCCCCTTGCAAATCTGCCACTTGGCGACTTTCATCATGCTGTTCGCTTTTTTGCTCAAGAGCAAAGTCATGTTTGCAATCGCATTTTGCTTCAATTTGCCATTTGCGGCGATGAGCATAATTTTCGCGGACGGGCTGGCCCATATGGAAACGGTCATCAGTTTTCGGGGGTTTGCTTATCTGCTCAGCCCTACTGTGATCGTCGGGACCACGGTTTGAGTGCTTCTTTCCAAACAATTCGTCATTGATAAAAAAGCCCACCGCCAAAGCCTGGTAATTATTTTGGCTTATTACTTGGCGAGGATCCCGGTCAATAATTTGTTTATCCGGCTAATGCCCGATTTCATTTTCAATTATGCTTACTCCATGCGTCTGGAAATCGAAACGCCGATGGAAACATTCTATGGATGGGGGAAACCGGGTCAATTTCTTGGGAACGGACGTCAACGGCATTTATTTGCTTTTGATGTTTGCTTTGGGAGTTTCGACTCATTGGCTTTTCTTTGGAATATATGAATTGTATGAGCACATGCAAACGGCATCTCAAAAGGGCCCTTGAGGTCCTTTTTTTAGTTTGGGAATATTCTAGTTTTGTGTCATTATACTGGGGAAGAAAATTATTAGGAGAAAAGCATCATCAGTCTGGAAATCAATGATTAAAAAAGGTATTACGGACCTAATCGCGGCGTGAAAAACGCTGGGGTTGCCCTATCGTCGGGAGAAATATGGCGTTTTGTTGGCCCCAACGGCGCCGGAAAATCGACCGTCATTCGTTTGATCATGGGATTGATCCGAAAGAATTCGGGAGAAATCCGGATTTTCGGAGAAAAGCCCTCGTCACTGATCAATTCTCGAATCGGCTATCTTCCGGGCGAAGTTTTCATGTTCCCGGAACTGCGAGTTGAAGAACAACTAAAGTACTTTTCGGACATTCGAAAATGGGCCTAAATCCATTGGCGCGAACTGGCCGAGTATTTTGATTTGGATCTTAACCGGCGGGTGGGAGAATTGTCCTTTGGAAACAAAAAGAAGATCGGGATTGTGGCGGCGCTCATGCATTCTCCCGAATTGATCGTTTTGGACGAACCGACTTCGGGTTTGGATCCGCTCAATCAAAAAAAATTCTTTGAACTTTTGGAAGAAGAGAAGAAGCGCGGAGCTTCGACCTTGCTTTCGAGTCATGTTTTGAACGATGTTGAAAAGATCTGCGACCGGGTTTGCCTGATTAAAAACGGCGAAGTTCTGTTTACCCAAGGGATTTCCGAACTTAAACAAACGCGACACGAAAAAGTTACGATGGCTCCGGTGTTGGAAATTGTTCTTCCCGATTTGGTTTTCTTAAGCAAAACCGAAGAAGAGATCTCCTATCTTTTCAAAAGCGGCATGAATGCTTTGATCTTCGAACTGTCCAAACATCAATTGACCAAGTTCCATATCAATGAAATGGAGTTGGAGGAAATCTTCATGCATTATTACCAGAAGGAAAAAAGCAATGTTTAATTTTACGATCATAAAAATGGAACTGAAAAGAGCCTGGAAAGGGCTCTTGGTTTGGACTTTGGCCGTCAGGATCACTTTGTTTCTTCTCTTTATCCTTTATCCGATGGTAAAAGACATCTATGCGTTGATTCCGGCGGAACTCCAAACGATCATGGAACAATTTGGGGGAATCCCGGATACGGTTTTGGAGTACTTCGCGACCCAAGGAGCCATAATGATGCAAATCTTTGTCTCCATCTTCGCCGTTATGTTGGGATTCAATTCAATTACCAAAGAAGAACGCGAACACTCAAGCGATGCAACGTTTTCCCTTCCGGTTTCCCGAAGCGAGTTTTTTGGAACAAGCTTTATGCGGCGATGATTCAGGTGCTGGCTTTTTCGGTCGGCATGTTCATATTTAACATTATCGGCTTTTTGGCGGTGGAACCGACTGTGAACATCCCCGACTTTGTGCTGTTTTCTTTGTTATTTACTTTGATGCTCATGATGATGGATATTTTAGGAATGGCCCTGGGAGCCGCCTTGCGCGGAAACGTGAAAAACATGGTTTCGCTGCTGATCCCTTTTCCGCTTTACATCATTGCTCTCGTTTCCCAGCTGACCAACAACGAGTGGCTAAAAAACTTAAGTACATCACCATCTTTACGTTTTCTGATCCGATTGTTCTTCTGAAGGGCGGAGCGCAAATGAGCATGTTAACATGCTCCTTTATGGAACACTGAGTATTTTGGCTTTTATTTACGCTCATAACCGTTTTAAGAGCCGGGAATTTTTGATTTAACGTTTTCATTACCATTTTCCTAAAAAAGTAGTATAATAACTATATTCTGTTAAAGGAGACTAACTATTAAAAGTCAAGATAGATCTTAAAAAATTTATATAATTAAATATGATTGCATAACAATAGAGGGCATGATTATAAGATTAAATCTTCCCATACATGACTTTTATATAATTGTTAATGGATTGAGTCAATTTTTTCAATCCATTGGAACTATTGATGCTACTTCAATAGTTCTGGATCAAAATTACAATTATTTATCTCTAAATAATGGATGATACGAAGTAGTTTTTTGACGACATGAGAAAGAGCAACTCGATGGTATTTTCCTTCATTTCGTTTTTTCCAGTAATAAGCGGCAAAAACAGGATTGTTTTTAAATACTGTCATTGCTACCATCATGAGTGCATATCTCAAATGAGGAGAACCGCGTTTCACCATATGGCCATTAAAGGATTGGGTTCCTGACTGTGAAACAGAAGGCTCAAGGCCTGCAAATGATAGCATTTTATCCGAATTATCATAGTGACTAAAATCACCATATTCAGAAACAATCACAGCAGCAGATTAAATACCAATTCCAGGGATAGTTAATATTTTAAAATTGTATTGGTTCATAATAGTCTCAATTTGTGTTTCGGTTTTCTCTATTTCATCATTGTAATCGTTTATTAAGCGTAAACTCGATACCAGTTCAAATTCATAATTTTCGTTAGACTTTCCAATCGTATTTTTAGCTTCATTGATGAGGTTAGAAAACTTCTGAAAACTATAAGAGCCTCTAATACCCTCTTTAACTTTTTCATAAACAGATAGAACATCAACCTGTGCTAATTTTTCTGGTGCAGGATAGTTGGATAGGATTCTCATAGGCAATATGCCAAATATGGTAGAAAAATATTTTGAAAATTCAGGGAATGTAAGATCTAGAATGTTTTGAACCCTCATTTTGAGTTTGGTTCTAGCTTCTATCATACGGAATCTAAACCTTGTTAATGACTTTAGTGAAGAAATATGATAAGATTTTGATGAATAGGCTTGGTAGTCAATAGATAACAACATTCTAGAAATAATACGAGCATCAATCTTATCGGTTTTAGTCTTTCTTAACGAGGTTGCTTTTCGGTATTTCTCAGTTAAATAAGGATTTAGAACCATAAAAGAAAACTTGTTATCATGCAAGAAGCGCATTAAGTTGTTTCCGTAATGTCCTGTAGCTTCCATGCCTATTCTTTTTTCTTTTGTTGGGTCTAGCAAATGAAGAATCACTAATAGTTGACTAAAGCCATAGGAATCATTATTAAATGAGAAAGATTCATGAATGACTTCCCCTGTTTCAGTAGCAATGAAACAGTCATGTTTAAACTTGGAAATATCAATTCCAATAAGATACATGGATGTATCCCCTCCTCTGGTGTAGAAATAGTTTGTACTGGGTTATACCACTGGTTTTCCTACTCGTAGTCTTGCTTGAAATAAAACGTCAAAGCGTTATCTAACTAATTACCGCTAAGTAATGAAAACTGTGGTTAGAGTCTCCTCAAACAGTCAAGCTGTATTTGTACAGAAACTAATCCACAGTACATAATGATTTTACCATAGATGGTAAAATGTATAAAATATTAGAAAGGAAAGGAACTATAATATAACAACTTAAGAACTAATATCTTATGTTTTATATTATACAAGTTATTTATGAAAAGAAAAACCAAAATAGTATGTACCATCGGACCCGCTTCGGAATCCCCGGAGATGCTTGAAAAATTGATCAAGGTCGGAATGAATGTGGCCCGCCTCAATTTTTCGCACGGTAATTATGAGGAACATGGTTCGCGAATCAAAAACATTCGCGAAATCTCCGCAAAAATGAATCGTTTCATTGGCATCATGGCCGACACCAAAGGCCCGGAGATTCGGACCGGAGTTTTTGAAAACGGACAAGCGGCTTTCAAAAAAGGCCAGGAAGTTTTGATTTACAAAGCCGAAATAAACGGCACTTCCGAGAAGTTTCACATTTCCAGCCCGGAATTGTTTCTCGACATCAAAGCCGGCGATTACCTGTTGATTGATGACGGGAAAATGCGTCTTGACGTTCTGGAAACCAATCACGATGTTTTGCGTTGCGTGGTCAAAAATTCCGGGATCATCAAATCCAAAAAAGGCGTCAATGTCCCGAATGTAAAACTGAGCATGCCATTCATTTCCGATAAAGACCGCGAAGATCTAAAATTCGCGGCGGCCAACGGTTGTGATCTAGTCTCAGCTTCTTTCATCCGCACCGCCAAAGACGTTCTTGACATTCGGGAGATCTTGCGTTCGGTTGGCCATGAATCAATGGAGATCATCGCCAAAATCGAGAACCAGGAAGGTTATGACAATCTGGAAGAGATATTGTCAGTGGCCGACGGCGTCATGGTGGCCCGCGGGGACTTGGGCGTCGAAGTTTCGCCCCAATTAGTCCCGATCTACCAAAAGAAGATTATCGCCAAAGCCAATGAAATCGGGAAACCGGTCATTACCGCTACGCATATGCTTGAATCAATGACTTCCAATCCGCGCCCGACCCGGGCGGAAGCTTCCGACGTCGCCAACGCCATTTTGGACGGATCGGATGCCATCATGCTTTCGGGGGAAACCGCCTCTGGCGATTATCCGATTGAAGCGGTTGAGACCATGGACACGATCGCGAAAGCCATTGAAGAGATCATCCCCTACGAAGACAAATTGGCCAAGGCCATCAAGACCAGCCAAAGGACCAATAACGATGCCATTGGCATCGCGGTGGCGCAAACCGCTTTGACTTTGGACAAAGCCGTGGCGATCGTGGCTTTTACCGAGACGGGCGGAACGGCTAAACGGATCTGTAAGTTTCGGCCATCGGTTCCCATCATCGCAGTAACCGATTCCATCGAAACTTGTAGAAAACTGTCCTATTATTGGGGAGTGAATCCGACCATCCGCGGCGATGTAACCGATTATTTGTCATACAACAGTACGGCGATCGAAGTGGCCAAAGATTTTGGTTTTAAACCCGGATCTTCAATCATTCTGACCTCCGGATGGGGACAAGTTCACGGAACCACCAACAGCATGCGGATCATTGATATTGAATAACCCAAATTTAACGATTAGGCGACTAATCGTTTTTTCTTGTTTTCAAAGCGAATTGCAGTATAATAATAAGCAAGGAGAACATCATGAAATTTAACAAATATCACGGACTGGGAAATGATTTCATCATCGTGGAGGAACAAACCCTTGATTACTCGGAGTTGGCAAAGAAGGTTTGCGATCGTCACATTGGCGTCGGGGCCGACGGGCTGATCATCGTCAAGAAAGATCCGCTCACGATGCTTTTTTATAACGCGGATGGTTCGGAAGGAACCATGTGCGGAAACGGCTTGCGTTGCTTTGGGAAATATTGCAAAGATCATAAAGTGGCACTTGGACCATTATTGGAAGTCCAAACGCTCGCCGGAATTAAAACGGTTGAGTTTTTGAAAGACGATCTTTACAAAACCAATTTGGGCAAACCGGTTTTTGATTCGGAAATAATGCAGATCCATAATACCGAATCGAAGTTTCTAAATCAGCCTTTGTTTGGGGTCCGAGTCAGCGCGGTTTTTACCGGTGCGATTCACGCGGTGGTCTTTGTGCTGAACGTGGATTCGGTACAGGTTCAAGAACTCGGCGAACGAATTTCCAATCATCCGATTTTCGGAGACCGAGCCAACGTCGATTTCGTTCAAGTGATCGATCGGGAAAATTTCTTGGTTCGGACTTACGAACGGGGTGTCGGGTGGACCATGGCCTGCGGTACCGGGGCGGCGGCCAGTTTTGTCATCGGAAAAAACAAGGGTTATTGCGATGAAGAGGTCACCGTTTCTTTTCCGCTGGGGAAAGTTTTGGTCCAGAGCCATGCGGACGGGGAAATATTGTTGACGGGTCCGGCCAAGAAGATCTGTTCGGGTGATTTCTAAAATAAAAAATGGTTAGAAAGAGGAGGCTCCTAACCATTTTTAAAATTCGGCGCCGAAAATCAGCCGACGCTGAACCAAGTAAAAGCAACCATCCGAGCGGACATTGCCATTTACGGGTTTAATTTTACCACCTTAATTTTATCCTTGCCTTAAATTTGCTTTTTTTGTTTAATTTTCCGATAAGCTCGAATTAATAAAAGTAATTGATTTTTATTGATAAAAATTATATAATAAGTATAAGATTATTATTCCAATTATTATCGGTTAACGATGGGGAAAATAACAAAATCAGGAATGAAGGTAAAAAAATGGGAATAAAAGAAAACGTGGCCAAAGTCAAGGAATCTCTCAAAGATTTTCCTCAAGTCGAAATCGTTGCGGCCACGAAGTACATGAACATTGAGCAAACGGTTGAACTTGTTGAAGCGGGAATTTCCAACATCGCTGAAAACCGAACGGACATGTTTTTGGAGAAATACGAAGCCTTGAAGGATAACCCCAAAGTCCGATGGCATTTCTTCGGAGTTTTGCAAACCCGAAAAATTAAAGACGTTGCCAATCGGATCATTTGCTTGCATTCTCTGGACAAGATCTCAACCGCGATCGAATTGGATAAGAAACTGACCAGCCCCTTGGATTGTTTTATTCAAGTCAACATTTCCGAGGAACCGAACAAGCAAGGAATACCCGCCAATCGGGTCAAAACCTTCATTAAGCAATTAGAATCGCTATCCAAAATCCGAATCATTGGCTTGATGTGCATCGCGAAGCTGACTTTTGACGACGAAGTTCTTAAAAAATCATTTTCAAAAATGCAAAAGATCCGCGACGAAATCGAAAAAATGAACATTCCGAATGCTCCTTGCCATGAATTGTCCATGGGAATGAGCAATGATTATAAGATTGCCGTCCTTTACGGAGCGACTAAAGTCCGCTTGGGAAGGATTTTCTTGGAATAGGAGGCCACAATGGGACTTTTCAAAAAAAACCAGAAAAAGAAATTGGAATTTACCGAATACAGCAACTATAAAGGCAAAGGCAGCAAAAAACACGCCAGCCTGCTAACATCCTTCGACCGGATGGAATACAGCATCGTTTCCGAAAACAGCCAAGAGATTTTGCTTAAGATCTGTGATCAGATCTTATCCGGAAAAGCGGTTTTGGCCAATTTCGATAAGCTGGATTCGCAAGATGCCAATGACATGCTTTCTTTCATTTCCGGAGTCGTATACGCGAAAGAGGGAGAAATTTACAAATTAGACAACAAGTTGTTTCTTTTTGGCCGCAAAGAAGAGTTCGAAGACGGGTCTTTATACCAATATGTTGAGGACTCGAAATGAGTCTTCGGCTGGCCCTCATCATCCTTTATTTACTTTTTCAAATCTACGGGGGTTTGATGATGCTGGGGATAATCTTTTCATGGCTTGGTTCGTTTGACAATCGTTTGGTTCGGGCCGTCCGAAAAATCGCTTCCTGGTATTTGGGAACCTTTGAGGGAATGATCGTCATTGGCCGGCTGGATTTGAGTCCGATGATCGCCTTGGGCGTTTATGAATTCATTCTCAGTTTGTTGATGAGAGTGATATGGATCTAAAACTGCAAAATCTGATCAAAAATGCCCAATCCGGTCCGGTCCTAAGCAAATTTCTGAGTGTTGAAGACCAAAAGTTAATCGAGAATTCCGGGCTGGAAGTCCGATTTTCCGACTGTTACCCCGGCGAAGAACGAAAACGAGCCATTTTGTTTCCGAAAAAAACGAAAGCCGTTTTCGATTTTAACATTTCTTATTTAAAGATCATGGCCAAAGAAGAACTCCGGCACAGCGATGTCTTGGGTGCCATCATGAGTTTGGGCATTACCCGCGAGGTCATCGGCGATATCATCGTCGGCGAGGCCGTCTATGTTGTTGTTGCTTCGGAGATCGAAAAATATCTTTTGGAAAACCTGACGCAAATCAAACATTCGACGGTCACGGTCGAGCACGCCGAACAGCTGGAGGATTACGGCCGGAATCCTTATGTTGATTCCGAGGTCATCATTCCCAGTCTGCGTTTGGACGTCATCTTAAGCAAAGCCCTCAATCTGTCCCGGGAGAAGTCCCAAAATCTGATCGGCGGAAAACAAGTAAAAATTAACGGAAACATCGTCACGGACAACGACCGTCAGCCCAATTTCGGCGACATCGTTTCGGTGACCAAATTCGGAAGAATTACTATCCAAGAAATATCCCGGAAAACCAAAAAAGAAAAACTGGTTCTCAAAATCGGAAGAACAAAATAGGTGAAGAACATGAGCAAAGAATATAAAGATACGCTATTGATGATGAAGACGGATTTCTCGATGCGAGCCGGACTCCCGGAAAAAGAACCGGAGATCCAAAAGCAATGGGAAGATGAGGACCTTTATCATTTGGTTTTAAAAAAAAATGAAGGTCATGCCACTTTTAATTTGCATGATGGTCCCCCTTATGCCAACGGGGACATCCATGCGGGCCATGCCCTGAACAAAATACTGAAAGACTTTGTTTTGCGATACAAGACCATGAGCGGGTTCTATACTCCGTACCGCCCGGGCTGGGATACGCACGGACTGCCAATTGAAACGGCGTTGGTCAAGAATTCCAGGATCAACCGAAAAGAATTGCCGATATCGGAATTCCGGGATCTTTGCGAGAAGTACGCCATAAAACAAGTCAATAGCCAAAAAACGCAATTTCGGCGTTTGGGAATATTGGGAGATTGGGATCATCCTTATCTGACCATGTCCAAAGATTATGAAGCGGAACAGATCCGGATCTTCGGTTTGATGGTCGAAAAAGGTTTGATTTTCAAAGGGCTAAAGCCGGTATACTGGTCGCCATCCAGCGAGTCAGCGCTCGCGGAAGCGGAAATTGAATACCACGACGTGGTTTCTCCGTCTTTGTACATCGCCTTTAAGATCGCCGACGGAAAACAAATTGTTTCCGAAGATTGTGAACTCGTCATTTGGACCACGACTCCGTGGACCATCCCGGCTAACCTGGCGGTCGCGGTCCATCCGGAATACGAATACAATGTGATCCTCACCAACTCCCGTTACCTCATCGTTGCCAAAGAATTGACCGCCGCTTTCGCGAAAACGGTTGATCTGAAAGAATACAAAGTAATCAAAACCTTAAAAGGCGCGGATTTGGAATCGGTTACCTATCATCATCCGCTTAATCATCGGGTTTGTCCGGTGGTCTTGGCCGATTATGTTGATCTGGAGACCGGAACCGGATTGGTTCATACCGCTCCCGGACATGGCGAAGATGACTTCCTAACCGGCCGCCGGTACAATCTCGAGGTGCTTTGCGTCGTTGACGAAAAAGGCATGATGATTGACGCCGGCGAATTCACGGGAACGTTTTACGAAACCGCCAATCAAGCAATCGTCGGTCGTTTGCAAGCCAACGGCAACCTCATCAAACTTTCGACCATCACGCACAGTTATCCTCATGACTGGCGCACTCAAAAACCGATCATATTCCGGGCGACTGCTCAATGGTTCGCTTCCATTGAATCCTTGAAAGCCGGAATGTTGGAATCGATCAAATCCGTCAAGTGGATCCCAAGTTGGGGAGAAGTGCGGATCGCCAACATGATCAAAGACCGCAAAGAATGGTGCATATCCCGTCAGCGCGTTTGGGGCGTGCCGATCCCGGTTTTCTACGCTGAAGACGGAACTCCGGTTTTGGATAAAGAAATCATCAATCATGTTGCCGATATTTTCCAAATGCACGGGTCATCGGCTTGGTGGCGCCTTTCCGTTAATGAACTTTTGCCGAAAGGCTATGTTAACGAGCACAGTCCGAACGGCATTTTTGTCAAAGAAACCGACATCATGGACGTTTGGTTTGATTCCGGAACTTCCCATCATGCCAGCATGGTGCTCCACGGCGAACCTTATCCGGCGGATCTTTACCTTGAAGGCAGCGATCAATACCGCGGGTGGTTCAATTCCAGTCTTTCGACCGGCGTCGCCATCACCGGAACGGCTCCTTACAAAGCGGTTTTGACACACGGCTTCGTTTTGGACGGCGAAGGCCGCAAAATGAGCAAATCTTTGGGCAACACCATTGATCCGAACACCTTGATCAAAGAATTTGGCGCCGACATCCTGAGACTTTGGGTGGCCAGCGTCGAATATAATTCCGATGTTCGCATTTCCAAAGATCTAATGCGCCAAACCGCCGAAACTTATCGAAAGATTCGCAATACTTTCCGCTTTTTGCTCGGCAATCTGTTCGATTTCCATTATGAAACCGATCGGGTAAAATACGAGCAGATGGCCGAAGTTGACCAATACCTGATCAATGACCTAAACGTTTTGGTTGAAAAAGTCCTGAACGCTTACGAGAATTATGCCTTTGATGAAGTCAATCGGTTGATTGTCACTTACATGACCAACGATTTGTCAGCGTTTTATCTGGACTTTACCAAAGATGTCCTTTACATCGAAACCACCGACAATCCGGCTCGCCGCAGCATCCAAACCGTCTTTTATGAGAACTTGAAGGCTTTGGCTTGCTTGCTCACCCCGATCATTCCCCATACGACCGAAGAAGTATATTCCTATGTTTTGGACCGGAGCCAGAAAAGCATTTATCTTCTGGACATGCCTAAAATCACCAAATACGCCAATTCTTCCGAATTGCTTCAAAAATACGGCGACTTCCTGAAGCTGCGCGACGATGTTCTCAAAGCCCTGGAATTAGCCCGAAACGAAAAAATCATCGGAAAATCCTTCTCCAGCAAAGTCGTCATCTATCCGACCGAGAAAGCCAAGAAACTGCTCAATTCGATCAATGACGATGTGGCTAAAATTTTCATCGTTTCCGAATTCGTCATCAGCAATGACCCGATCGAAGGAAGCGAAACCGAAAGCGGGATTATTCAAGTAACGGCGCGCGAAGGCAAAGTTTGCAGTCGCTGTTGGAAGGTTGTCGATCATCTGAGTGATGACGAATTATGCGAACGCTGCGATAAGATCATAAAAAGCTTGGAGGAAAAATAATGGCCATCAACATTCATTTTTTTCGAAACAGTGCACTCGATAAGTTGGATTTTTCCAAAGTCCTCGAGTTCTTTGACGGACTTCCCAATTTCAAGACCTTCTACACCGATGACGAAGTCCAAATCGAATACCGGGATGATGATTTCAAATTTTCGTACCGCTATCTGATCACCAAGAAATCCCGAGTCAATCAGATTTATAAGCTGAATCCGATGTTTTTGAACGTCAACTTTTTGTTGGAACTGCCGGTTTTGATCCCGTCCTTTTTGGCCAAAGAGATTTTGACCGTTTCCCAAAAGATCTGCAAGACTTTCGATCTGGAAATCTATACGGATTCTTTTAAGGATGTCCAGCCGTTTAATCTGGCCGATGTCGTCGTTTTGTTTGAAGAAGCCCGCCGTTTGACCATTGATGAATACGGAATGCAGGATAAACTGCCTTTCGATAAAGAGAAGCTGGATGAAGTCTGCCGTTATCAAAGAAGCGTGGACAGTCTCCGCGAATATTATCACAACGAAGTGGATGTTCATGTCTGTGAACCGATTCTGGACAAGATCACCAACGAATTCGGAATCAGCTGCAATTGGACGGTCGGCCATCCGATGGTTTTTCCGCCGCATCTGAGTTACATTTATGTTACTGACGAAAACGACGTTCCGTTTTTGGTCCGTCGCGAAGATTTCTATGAGCAAATGGGAAAATTCCTGATCGAAATCGTGAACTTTCTTCCGGACATGTACATTTTGAAGGCCAAAGCGGCCAAAAAAGCTCGCAAGATCATTCACAAACTGCGTAAATCCGCCATCGTTGATCAGAATTTCAAACCATTGCGCTTGTCAAATTTATTGGATGTGTAGAGAATGAAAAACAAATTAATCGATCACACTTTGTTGAAAGCTTTTGCCACTGAAACGGACATCAAAAGAATCTGCGAAGAAGCCAAAGCCGCTGATTTCAAGAGTGTTTGCGTGAACCCCGTTCACGTCAGCCTAGCCAAGAAACTTTTGAAAAACTCCGGAGTTTTGGTTTGCACGGTCATCGGGTTCCCGCTCGGTGCCAATACCGTGGTCGTCAAAAGCGCGGAAACCGCCGATGCGGTCGCTAACGGCGCGGATGAAATTGACATGGTCATCAACATCGGAAAAGCCAAAGAACAGGATTTTGAGTATTTGAAAAAAGAAATAGCCGCGGTTGTTGCGGCGGCCAAAGGCCGGCTCGTCAAAGTCATCATTGAGACTTGCTATTTGACCGATGAGGAAAAAATCAAGGCTTGCCAAGCCGCCAATCTCGCCGGAGCCAATTTCGTAAAAACCTCGACCGGATTCGGAACCGCCGGGGCCACGGTCCACGATGTTGAACTGATGAAAGCCCATATTCCCGCGTCCATGGGCGTCAAAGCCAGCGGCGGCATCAAAACCAAAGAAGATCTCGAGAAAATGGTGGCGGCGGGCGCCACTCGCATCGGAGCTTCGGCTGGGAAGGACCTCTTATGATTCCTACCCCGCACATTGAAGTTACTGACTCCAGTCTATTCGCGAAAACGGTGCTGATGCCGGGAGACCCCCTGCGGGCGAAGTTCATCGCCGAAAATTATTTAACTGATGTCATTCAGATAAATCAAGTTCGGAACATGTTCGGATATACCGGTTTATACAAAGGAAAACGGGTTTCGGTCATGGGCTCCGGAATGGGAATGCCAAGCATCGGCATTTATTCCTTCGAATTGTTCAGCTTTTACGGCGTGGAAAACATCATCCGGGTCGGATCCTGCGGATCTTATTCCCCCCGGGTCCATGTCCACGACGTCATCATCGTGACCAAGGCTTTCTCCGAATCTTCCTTCGCCCAAGTCGCCTTCGGAAAGAACCAGAACCTGTTTTCGGCTGACCTCGTTTTGACGAAGAAACTCAATGCGAGCGCCAAAAAACTCGGATACCCGGTTTTGAACGAGATCATCAATTCTTCCGATGTCTTTTATCGAAAGGACGGCGGCATTCCGAAAGAGGCCCGCGATGAATACGGATGCGTGGCCGTCGAAATGGAAAGTTTTGCGCTGTTTGCGAATGCGGATTACTTGAAAAAGCGCGCCGCTTGCATTCTGACGGTTTCCGATTCATTGGTGACCCAGGAAACAACGACCTCCAAAGAACGCCAGGAATCATTTAAAAAAATGATGGAAATAGCGCTTGATGCCGCCATATCAATATAAGAGTGGGCTTGATCCACTCTTTTTAAAAGAAAAGAGATAAACCATGGAAATAAAAACGATTGAATGCAACCAGGTCCCAACCACCCTCATTAAGACCAACAAATTCAAAACGGTCGCCATCGAGATCGTTTTTTTAGGCGAGTTCACCAAAGAAAATGCCACTAAAAGATCGCTTTTATCCCGGGTGATGATGGCTTCAACCGCCAAATATCCCACTAAAAAGACTTTAACCAACCAATTATTCGAACTCTATGATGCCTCGGTCTCTTTTTATTCCCATCCGTCTTATCGGACCAATGTTTCCATCTTCACGATGGAAATTGTCAATGAAAAATACCTTCCTGATCATGAATCCTTGACTGATGAGGCCGTTGACTTCTTAAAAGAAGTCCTTTTCCATCCCAACGCGGACAACAAGGCTTGGAACGAAAAAGATTTTAACGAACAAAAACGACTGCTTCGGGAGAGCATTGCGAACATTTACAATCATAAAGGCCGTTACGCGGCCATGAAAATGATCGAATCAATGTGCGAAGACGAAATAACCCGCGTTAACCCGCAAGGTTGTTTGGAGGATCTGGAACCAATCACCCCCTCCGACCTCTATTTGACTTATCTTGACTTGATTAAGCGTGAGAATGTCAGCATCTATGTGGTCGGTGACTTTGATGAAGAAGCCATGATCAAAAGCCTTTCCCGACTCGGAAATTTTCCGAACAATCCCAAACCGGAATTTTCAGTCCAAGTCGAGGACATCATTCCGAAAACAATTAAAGAGAAGCGTGAGATCCAGACCATCAATCAATCCAAATTGGTGATGGGATTTCGGTCGCGGATCAACAACTACCATCCCTTGCACATTTCTTCTTTGGTTTTCAACATGATGTTTGGCGGGACTTTTACTTCCGATCTCGTTCAAGTGGTTCGGGAGAAGAATTCGCTTTGTTATTTGATTTATTCCAACTTGGCGCCGGAAAACAAAATCATGACCATCAGCGCCGGGATTGACGGCGAAAACTATCAGAAAGCCAAAAGTTTGATCCTGGACCAGCTTAAACGTTATCAGAATGGCGATTTGGATATAAAAAATTTTAACATTTCCAAAGATTTGTTATTGAGTTCTCTTAATGAAACCGAAGACAGTCAAGAAAGCCTGTTGGATTTTGCCATTCGCAATTATGTTTTGAACCGCGATCTGATCGTGGCCGATGTCATCGGAAAAATCGCAGAAGTAAAGATTGAACAAGTCTCGGAAGTGGCCCGGACCCTTAGTCTGGACACGATCTTCCTGCTGACCAATGAGGCCTATCATGATTAAAGAATATTTGCGCATCAACGAAAAAGTTATTACCGAAACCCTGCCCAACGGCCTTCAGGTTGTTATCATCCCCAAACCGGGTTACCAAAAGACCTTCACCATCCTTACGGCTAAATACGGAGCTTTGCATAATCGTTTCATCCCGGTCGGGAAAACGGATTTTTTGGATGTTCCGCTGGGCATCGCTCACTTTTTGGAACATAAATTGTTTTCCATGCCCGGAGGAGCCGATGCTTCCGACCGGTTCGCGGTTTTGGGTTTGGAAAGCAATGCCATGACCAAATACACGACCACCAGTTACTTGTTTGAGGGGACCAAAAATCTGGAAGCGGGACTTAAGCTGCTATTGGATTTTGTTCAGAAACCCTCTTTCACAAAATCCGGAGTGCAAAAAGAACAAGGAATCATCGAACAGGAACTGAAAATGTACCTTGATTCCCCGAGCGATGTCTTGCAACTGGGACTGATGAACCGCTTGTTTTCCCGTTACCCGCTTATTTCAGACATTGGGGGAACCGTCGAGTCCATCAAGCTGATCACTCCGGAACTGCTTAAAACCTGTCATTCCACCTTTTATCATCCCGCCAACATGATTTTGACCATGGTCGGGGACATTCAAAATTGGACCGGAGGAAAAAGCCAAGATCCGATTGCTTTGTTCAATTTAGTTAGGGAGAACCAAAGCCATAAACGTTTTCCCAAACCGGAACCAATCAAAATCGACTTGGATTTCGAAGATGAGACCGTGAAGGAGAACACCGGTTCGGCTTTCATGGATCTGACCATCCCGAAGTCCGCCGTCGGTCTTAAACTTCCGTACGAGATTTTCCCCAAAAACGAATCGATGATCATGGAATTGGGGCTGAAGATCCTGTTGGAAGTCAGTTTTGGTCCTTCAACCGATGCCTATCAAGAAATGTTGGATCAAGAACTCATTCAGGGCGGGTTTAACTACGAAAGTTATCACGATGGTTTCGCCGGTTTCATCCGGGTTCAGGCCAACACCCGAAAACCGGAAGAATTCAACCGCTTCATTTCCGAAAAATTATTAGCTTTGGCGACTTTGGAAATCGATGAAGCCACGTTCGGACGCTTCAAAAAAGCCGTTTTCGGGAATTTCATAAAATCCCTGAACAGCTTCGAATTTCTGGCGCTGGGTTATTTGGAATACGGACTTCGCAACAGCGACATTTTTGAAACGCTGGAGGAGTTTGATAAACTGACGCGCTTTGATTTAAAAAAATACCAGAAATACTTCGTGAAGTCGGCCATCGCCAATTTCACCGTCTTTCCGAAAAATTCCCAAACATGAACGCCGCTGGCGGCGTTTTTCAATTTTGGAAGCAAAAAAATAATGAAAAAAAAGAAAAAATGAGAAAAAAGCTCATCTAGCAAAAAAAGACGGTTATTTAGGTTTTTTGAGAACTTTGATTTCCGTTTTTTTAGAAGAACCATGAAAAAAGGTTGGAAAAAACCAATTTTCCTTCAAATTCGCGGTTTGAAAAAAGCATTATTCTTCGGTATACTTGGGTTACCGGTAAAAGAAGGAGAGGAGGATTTGTTGATCAACCATGAAAATCTATGTTTAACAGCGTTATTTTAATCGGACGGACCGTTGAAGATCTGAATGTTGTGACTCTCGATTCCGGGCTTAAAACTTGTCGCATGACCTTGGCCTGTCAGCGCAGTTTCAAAAACCAGGAAACGGGGGAGTATGAGACTGATTTCATTCCCATCCAGTTATGGTCCGTGGTGGCGGAAGCCGCCGGGCAAAATTGTAAAAAAGGATCGACAGTGGCGGTCAAAGCGCGCTTGATCACCCGAACGATTGAAACTGAGGGGGTAAAACTAAGGAACATTGAAGTCGTCGGCGAAAGGGTCATTTTTATAAATCTTAAAACCGACGACGGGGTCTGATATCCAATGCCAATCATTAAATAGTCAAATTAACGATTCAAATTATTAAACACGCTTTTGGGAAAGATTTGCGCCATGCGAATCTTTTTCTTTTGATGACTTGGACGAGGAATCGGTGAAAAATCAATAAAAAAACAAAAAATGCTTGTTTTTTTCCAAGCCTTTTGTTATAATGTTACAAGACCTTGCAGGTATCGTATAATGGTTATTATGCAGCCTTGCCATGGCTGAGATGCGGGTTCGATCCCCGCTACCTGCTCCATATTTTTTTAGATCTAAAACATGCTTCCCATTAAAATGAGAAGCATTTTTTATTGCAAGTGGCAAGTTTTTTTATGGTTGGAATTTCGTTTGCCAATGCTTGGTCCCGGGGTTGGTTTTGTTCGCCCGTTTTTAGAAAATTCATTTCCAAATTTCCAAAAGCGGAAATAATATAAAAGCAATTTACACATATACATAAAAACGCATAGGGTAAATTGCTTGGTTACATCAGTTGGTTATAGACGAGCAGTGTGGCCAAAGTCAGATAGATCACTACCGAAAGCACATCGATGATGGTGGTGATGACCGGACCGGAAGCCACCGCCGGATCCACTTTCATTTTAAAAAGGACGATTGGCATCAATGAACCAAACAGACTGGAAATGGTCAACGAAGCAAACACTGACAAGCCAACCACTAAACTAACCTCCGGAATTGTGCTCTGCGGTTCTTTGTTAATAAGAAGGAACAAGGCGGTAAAAGCGAAGGCGGCTATCCCCAGGATCAATCCAGTGGCCAAGCCAAGCATGGTTTCTTTAAACAAGTGGTTTCGGATCGACGATTTTTGCGCAAATTGGTCGTCGGTGATCTTCCGGATGGTAAAAGCCAGGGACTGAGTCCCGAAATTTCCCGCCAAGCCCAAAATGATGGGTTGGAAGAAAACAAAAACGGTCATGCTGTCGACTTCAAACAAGTAATCATAAGCGGAAACGACCAGGGAAACCAGAATGTCCATGACCAACAGGAAAGCCAGCCACGGGAACCTCTTTTTCACGGATTCTTTGGTGGATTCGTCAATCTCCTCAGCGCTGGACAAACCGCCCAGTTTCGCGAAGTCTTCCTCGGCTTCATCAATGACCGAAGTCATGGCATCATCCATGGTAATGATCCCTTTGAGGATTCCGTTTTCCAAAACTGGGAGATCATAGACGTCATAATTCTTGACGATCCGGGTGACTTCTTCAATATTTTGGTTAACCTCCGCCGCTTGAAAGTTGGGGTTCATGATGCTTTCAACCAGACACGGCGACTTCGTGACAATTATTTTTTTTAGGTCCAAAGTTCCCAAAAGTTTTCCTTGTCCGTCAACAACGAAGGAAGTGTTGATGGTTTCCACGTCCGGAGCTTCTTGGACCAGAACCTTCATTAGGTCTTTGATGTCTTTTCCGGTTTCGATTTTGATGAAATTGCTGTTCATGATGGCCCCGGCCGTGTCATCGGCGTATTCGGCCAGTTCCTGAAGGTCCTCCCGGACCTCCGGTTCCATGAGATTATAAATGTTTTCGGCTTTGGAATCATCCAGTTTCGAAATGACATCCGCGGCGTCATCCGGTTCCATTTCGTTGATGATCGAAGCTAATTTTCCCTCTTCAACATTTTCGGTCAGATCCGGAACATCTTCCGGATCCAAGAAAGCGAGAATGTCCGCCATTTCCTCATCGGAAAAAGCCGCATATAGTTTGATCCGATCGCTTTCTTCGACTTTTTTGAAGCATTCGGCCAAATCCCGGGGATGGTATTGGTTCAACTGTTCCCGAAGCTGTGAGGAATCAGCGCCGGACCGGATCAATCCGATAATTTCTTCGTACATTTCCATGATTCTCTCCCTTTAAATAAAACTAAAAAACAGAAAGGCTAGCCCAAAATAAATGACCGTTGAAAAAATGTCATTCAAGGTGGTAATGAATGGCCCCGAAGCCACTGAGGGATCAATCCCGACCCGATGGAAAAAGATCGGAAGGGAAGAAGCCATCAGACCGGAAAGCAGAAGCGAAAGAAACAGGGAAACCGCAATGATCATCGAAACGATGCCGATGTTGATCCCGATGCTTTCTCGGGACCAAAGGAAAAACGTGCATATGAAAAATGAAAAGAGGGCCAGCGCAAAACTGTCGAGAAGACTGATCCGGAATTCCTTGAAAAAGTGTTTTCGGATGTTTTTTCGCGTGTTAAGTTCGTTTCGTTCAAGCGAACGGATGGCAACGGCCAGAGTTTGCGTTCCCGCGTTACCAGCCATGTCCAAGATCATCGACTGGAAGAAGATCAGAACCGTTACTTGTTGAATGATGCCCTCAAAAATTTTGGTGACATTGGAAACCAAAAGACTAAGGAGCAGTAAAACCGTTAGCCAAGGAAGCCGTTTCAATAGGCTTTTCTTTAAACTGCTTTCTTCGGCCGGTTTGGTCACGTAGCTTGCCAACATACCGAAATTTTCGGTGGCATCGTCGTGAACGACGTCCATGGCGTCGTCAATCGTGATGATTCCGACCATTTTGCCTTGGTCCAAAACCGGAAGGGCGCCGATCCCATAATCATTGATTTTATGAACGGCGTCAATGGCTTCGTCGGTCACCAAGGCAAAGACCGGGTTAGGCTTCATAATCGCACTGATGGAAAGCGGACTGCGGGCGATGATCAGATCCTTCAGATTCAGGATCCCGACCAGCTTTTCGTCTTCGACTACAAACAAGGGGTCGATGACTTCGCTTTCGTCGGCTTCTTTGACCAAAATCTTCATGGCTTGTTTGACATCCAAGCGGCTCTCCAAAACCATGAAGTTGGTGGTCATGACGGATCCGGCGGAATTTTCCGGATGGGTGCTCAGGTACTTCAAGTTTTCTTTGGCCTCGGGTTCGATGTTGTCCAGGACCGATTTTAATTTGTTACTTTCGATTTCCTGAATAACGTCGATGGCATCGTCGGAATCCATTTCCTGGAGGACGGAGGCTCCTTGTTTCGGGTTGAGTTCCTCGATGAAATCCGCGGTATCATCCTCTTTCAGGTATTCGAAAATGTCGGCGATGGTTTGGTCATCCAAGACCCGATAAACCTTTTTTCGGGTTTCTTCGTTCAGTTCCAAAAAGGCGGAAGCGAGATCGTAAGGATGAAACTCTCGAAGTTTCTCTTTTAAGATCGCGGGATCGGTTTCCGAAGCGATCAGCCCGTTGATTTGTTCGATGACAGCCAGGTCTTTCATGGTTGGTCCCGCCTTTCTTTTTTTCTTATTATACAACAAACCGCTGATTTTGAATAGGTCAAAAATTCGTAAACCAATGAAAAAAACTTTATTTACCCAAGCGATTGTGATAAAATGATGTAAGGAGTTGATGAACAGTGATATTACCGAATTATGTTTCGAAGGCCCTGGCTGTATTGGAACAAAACGGATATGAAGCTTTCGTCGTGGGCGGAGCCGTTCGCGACTTTCTTTTGAATGTCTCGCCAAGTGACTATGACATCTCCACGTCTGCGACTCCCGAAGAAGTCAAAACGGCTTTCAAAAACTACTATACTTTCGATTCCGGGATCGTTCACGGGACCATCACGGTTTTTCTCGACCATCGGCAACTGGAAATCACCACTTACCGAGTCGATGGGGATTACGGGGATTTTCGTCATCCCGACCAAACGATCTTCGTGAAGAATTTGTCTGAGGATTTGCATCGGCGTGATTTCACGATCAACGCTCTTTGTTTCAATAAGACGCTCATTGATCAAGTCGGCGGCGTTGAAGATTTAAACAACCAACTGATCCGGGCCATCGGTGACCCAAAACTGCGTTTTAGCGAAGATCCGCTGCGAATCGTTCGGGCGCTTCGTTTTGCTTCGGTTTTGGGGTTTTCGATCGAAGCCCAAACCGCCCAAGCCCTGCGCCAGTTATCCCCCCTTCTTCACAAGGTTTCGATGGAGCGAATTACCGCCGAACTAAATAAATTGCTGCTTGGGAAGCAGGCGACCGCGGTTCTAGAGGAATACTGGGGGGTCATTGCGGTCATTATTTCGCCTCTGGCTCAAATTGATCCAAGCCCGGTAATTAGAAGAATGAGCCAAACAAAAGGACTGCAAGCGAAATTAGCGGCCTTGCTGTCGAGTTTGGGAGCGGAAAGCGCGATGCAAATCTTGAAAAAGATGAAATACAGCAACCTGGACATCAAAGCCATCATTCGGTTCATTGAGGGAGAAAACGCTGATTTGTTGGGGGATGATGTTGCCCTCATGCGCCTTCTGGGAACCTACGATTTTAACGAGTTGCTGGACCTGATCCAATTTCGGATGGACGATCCCAAGAACGCTGAAAAGCTTTCCGAATACCAAAAAGCCAGCGAAAGATTGCAGCGGCTTCATTCGTCCCGAAATTGTTTCCGGGTCAAGGACTTGGAAATTAACGGAACCGATTTGTTAAAGATCGGCTTTTCGGAAGGAATCGGGATTAACCAGGTTCTGAACGAATTATTAGAAGAAGTAATTACCGATAAAACGGAAAATAAGCGGGAAACTTTGTTAAAAAGAGCCAAAGCCCTTTTTGAGGAGAAGAAATGAACGGCATGAAGAAGAACTATCAAAAAAAGGCTCATCATTATAAATTGCTTTTCGGGATCGTCGGTTTGATCGTCATTCCAATCTATGCCTTGATTTTTTCCCAATTCGGGCCCGACGGGGATTTGGTACTGGTCACCTTCTCCCAAATCGGAGCTCGTTACGGGGCCTTTGAACTGCTGATCATTTGGGGGATCCTCACCTCTTTGTACTTTATGGGATTTCTGTCCTATTTGGTTTCCATCACCAAGTTCAACAACCTATTCATGAGCTTGCTGATCGGATTTAGCGGTTTATCAATGCTGGTGACGGTCTTTTTTCCTTTTGCTCCGAGCATGTTCCCGCTGACCGCCAACACCCATAATACTTTGGCTTATGTGACCGCCGTGGCGACTTTGTTTTCGCTGGTGGTTTTCGTGGGGTCGCTTCTTCGGATCGACAAAGCCGTTTTCTTCAAATCTTTGATCACTTTGGTCATCACCATAGCCATTTGCTTAACCGTTTTGAAGGTCTTTGGCGTCAGCAGTCTGTTTCAAATCATCTTTTCCACGTTACTTTGCGGGTCGTTGTTTCTGATCCTCCACTTTTTGGAAAAATCACCTTTTTTGGACATCCCCAAAGTCTTGGAAGAATTAGATCGAAACAAAAATGAACAAGAAGCCATTTAAAAATCCTCGGAAGACCGAGGATTTTTTCAACGTTTAGGAAGAAAAACTTTGCGAATGACCTTTTTAGTCAGCGGCGAATAAGGAAGATAGCGCAGTTTCAGTTCCAACCCCGCGCTCTTGTGATAAATGCTGACCTGATGAGAGAAAGTGACAAAAGAATTAAAACCGTGATAGTTGCCATGGCCGCTGTATTTTACTCCTCCAAATGGCAGATAATCCGAGACCACCTGGCTGATCGTATCATTGATGCAACCACCTCCGAAACTAAGGGAACTGAGCATTCGATCGATGAATTTTTGGTTTTTGGAAAAAACATATAACGAAAGCGGGGATGGCGAAGAAGCCGCGATGGCCTTGATTTCGCTTTCGTTTTCGTAAACGATGATCGGAAGGACCGGTCCGAAAATCTCTTCGGCCATCAAAGGATTGGCGATGTCGGTGATCAGAACCGTGGGTTCGATTTTTAGATTATCGGCGTTATTTCCGCCCCCGAAGACTAACTTTTGATCGGTCAGCAAGTCGGTCAAACGGGAAAAATGGCGGGCCGTGATCATTTTCGGGTAAGTCGGATCGTTAAGTGCTCCGTTTGGGTAACTGATGTCAATGGTCTCTTTCAGAGCCTTGGCAAGGGCTTCGGCTCGGTTCTTGGGACAAATCAAAAAGTCGGGAGCGATGCAGGTCTGGCCGGCGTTCATGAATTTTCCGAACCCGATTCGGCGAGCCGCAACTTTCAGATCAAAAGCGTCGTCCACGATGCACGGACTCTTGCCGCCTAATTCCAAAGTGACTTTCGTCAGGTGTTTGGCCGCTTTTTCCAAAACAATCCTCCCGATTTTCGCTGACCCGGTAAAGAAAATGTGATCAAAATCATCTTCGAACAATGCCTCGGTCTGCTCGTGACCCATGCTCACGCAAGCAACGTAATCCTCAGGGAAGGTCGACGCGATCAATTCATTGATGACGGACTCCGTGTTTTTCGATGACTGCGAGGGTTTGATGATGACCGTATTTCCGGCCGCAATGGCTCCCGCGAGGGGATCGAAGGTCAGCTGAAACGGGTAGTTCCAGGGCGAAACAATCAAGGTTGCGCCCAAAGGGGCATAATAATAGTAGCTTCGGCCGGGAAGCAAAGTGAAATGGGTCGGAACTGTTTTTCTTCGCATCCATCGGCGCAGATGTCTGATCAAATAATCGATCTCTTTGATGACCATCCAGACCTCGGTTAGAATGGCTTCGGTCTCGCCTTTGTTTAAATCAAGATATAAAGCCTTGATGATTTGGTCCTGACGCTCTATGATTGCCTGTCTGAGTTTGCGAAGCATCTCGATTCGAAAGCGGTGGGATAGGGTTTGATTGGTATTGAAAAAAGCTTTTTGTTTGTTTAAAATGGGATTCATAAATTTACCTCAGATTATTATAACAAATTAATCAGGAAATGGGTATCGGAATGTGAAAAATCCTTTCCCATTCATCTTTATATATTCCTTTTGATTTTTTTAAAATATGATATAATATTGATACGAGGAAAACCATGTTGGAATATTTTAGAAAAAACCTCCTGTTTTTGGCGGCCATTATTTTCATCGCCGGCTTGGCCCTGCTCTTCATTCTGCCGTCCGGAGCCCAACTCATCGCCATTTTTTCTTATGTGGCGGCGGTTTATTTGTTTATTTTGGGAATTTCTTTTTTGGTTGCCGCCATTCGCTTTGATAAATATCTTGAATCCCATGAAAAATCCAGGCGGCAACAGACCCTTTTGATTCTTGAAGCCCTGTTTCTGTTGGCGTTGGGAACGCTCATCATCATTTTTTCAACCTATACGGTCCGGATCATCATCGGCGTGACGCTCTTGGTCATTCCGACGCTTCATATCATCTTCAACGGCGGACGGCGGGAATATTTTCTAAAAAACGGTTGGAAATACCTGATCGGGATCATCTTCATTTTAGCGGCGGAGGCCATCATTGATTATGTTTTTTTGGCACTGGGGATCTTGTTTTTGCTTTTCGATGTTTACCTGATCGTTTTATTCGTCATAAATAGCCAAAACCCTTCCAAACCGAATCTAATTGCCAAATATTTTCTGGAATACTTAAATAAGAGGAGTAGAAAAAAATATGGGAAAAATTGATCTTGCCATTTTGATCCTGTTGGTGATCTTCACTTTATTCGGATTTTTCCGGGGTTTCGTCAAACAAATCATGTCCGCGGCCAGCTGGCTGGTTTCGTTGGTGGCGGCTTTTCTTCTGACCGAACCGGTTTCTCCGTATGTGGCTTCATCGGCCATCGGTACCGCGGTGACCGGGAAAGTAAGTACTTGGATCACCGATTTGGCGACTTTTAACTTGCCTTTTGATCCGGCCAATTCGGCCGAACAGTTATCGGAGGCGATCGCCGGGATGGGGCTTCCGAAGTTCATCGCCGACATCATCGCCAAGAACATTGATCTTTCCGCGGTTCCTGCTTCCATTTCGCTGGCCGATGTTTTGGTCCCGACGATCAGCAAAGTCCTGATCACCATCGCGACTTTCCTCATCCTCTTCATCGCCGGATTCATCTTGTTTAAGATCCTCGGCAGTTTGCTTAACAAATTATTCAGCGTCAAGATCCTGGGATTTGTAAACAAAATCTTTGGAGCCGTGCTCGGGTTCGCGAAAGGTGCTTTGATCGTTTGCGTCATCATGATGCTTATGTCAACGGTGGCGGGTACCATTCCCGCGTTCAACGATTTCCTGGTGGCTGATTTTCAAATCGGCGGAATCGGAATTGGAAAATACATTTACGAAAACAACCCTCTGATTAAATTGATTGAAGGCAGTTTTAATTTCGATAATCTTTTTTAGCCGGCGCTCAAACGGTCAGATAGCCGAAACATCTGACTGTTTTTTATATACAGAACGAAAATGAGGTATAAACCATGAGTATGATAAAATTAGCGAATGTTTCCAAATACTATCACAACGAAGGAACGGTCACGTTAGGGTTGCGAAAGATCAATTTGGAACTAAATCTGGGCGAATTTGTAGCGGTAACGGGTGAAAGCGGAAGCGGGAAAAGCACACTTTTGAACGTCTTAAGCGGCATTGATACCTATGAAGACGGAGAAATGTTCCTTGACGGCGAAGAAACCTCTTACTATGATAACGCCGACTGGGAAGAATACCGCCGCGATTCGGTCGGTTTCATTTTCCAAAATTATAACCTGATCGACAGCTATACGGTTCTGCGCAACGTAGAAACTGCTTTGCTCATTCAAGGAATGGACAAGAAGAACCGGATTTCCAAAGCCAAAGCGATCATCGAGCGGGTCGGACTGACCAGTCATATGCGTCACCGGGCGTCCAAACTATCCGGGGGCGAAAAGCAGCGGCTTTCGATTGCCCGGGCTTTGGCCAAGGAAACGAAGATCATTGTGGCGGACGAACCGACCGGAAACTTGGACAGCGAGAGCGGAAAAAAGATCTTGAAACTTTTGAGCGAAGTATCCGACGGCCGTTTGGTCATCATCGTCACTCACAACTTCGAGTTCGCGGAACCTTATGTTACTCGGAAGATCCGGTTGTTTGACGGCGAAGTGGTTGAAGACAAGATTCTGAAGCCGTCCACCGTCAAAGAAATTCCGGAAAAACCGGAATATAAAATGAGAAAAATAATTAAAGCCATGACCATTGCTTTCTACAATCTATTGAGTACTCCGAAAAAAACGCTCTTGATGTTTTTTGTGGCCCTGATCACCATCTTATTCGTTTTTTTGGACTATGGATCTTATTTGGTCATGAGCGATGACTTGCAAGAAAGCTACAGCAATCTTAACGCTTATCCGGAGCGACTCATCGTTACCCGAAAAGATCAGGAACCGATGACCGCTGACGATTATGATTTGATCGACGGATTGTTCGAAGTTGACAACATCATTAAAGAAGACTTGATCGTTGACACCATGTTCACGGCCAGTTTAAGCATCGATCAAAACTTTTATTATTTTGATGGTTTTCCTTGTTTGACCGGGAAATATGACATCCAGCCAATCACCGGCCGAAAGCCGACCGGAGAAAACGAACTGGCTCTGGCCTTTAACCCCTATTCCGGGGATGAGGATCATTTGGCGGACATTTTGAATGAGCCGATCGAATTTTCCGTCTCTCGAAGGGATGAATACAGCAGCATCGGCCGGGTCTTCGAGATCGTGGGCGTCTATGTCACCAGCGGTGAAAGTGAGGTCATCTTAAGCGAAGCGGGTTTGAATGCTCTTTATCAGTCGGCCAAGGTATCCAGTTTTGGCTATGAATTAAAATCAGTGACCGCTTTTGGGGAAAACCCCATCAATTACCAGTTGATCACATCCGACCCGGCTCTTTCGGGGAGTGACCTTTTGATCTCCTCCTACACTTATTACAACCCGGATGATCCGAATTTCCTGACCACAGAAATTTGGCTTAACGGCACCAAAATGGATCCAGCCTATGACAGCACGGGGAAAATGAGTTATGGCACGATCAATGTCAGTCCGGCTTTCTTTGAAACCCTGGTGATCGCGGATGATTTTCAATATACCGTCAACCTGAAAGACAGCGGCGATGCCAATCGCTTGATGTCCAAACTGTTTGATTACGGATATTATGCTTTTTCGCCGTATTTCGATCAGCCAATGAATTTCAATGCTTTGCTTACGACCATTAACAAATTGTTCAGTTCGATTGGGGTCTATTTGACCATTTTTGTGATCTACATCATCGCTTATTTGGTCATTCGCTCCATCATGCTGAGCAAACGGCACGATTACACGATCCTGCGGATCGTCGGCATGAAACACAGCGAACTGAAAACGATCACCAAAGGGGAGATCTTGACGGTTTTCTTTGTAGCTTTCGTTTTTATCCTGCTGTTGTTCATAGCTTTGGTAATGGTTTATCCGGTTACCATGGCGCCGATCATCGATAGTCTCGAATTTTTGGATTATCTGTTGCTGACCGCCGCCACTTTCGCGGTGGGAGCCTTGATTGCTTGGCGTTTCAACCGCTTAATGACCAAAAAAAGCTTATTCATGAATTTGAAAGTCGAGGGTGAGTAAAATGATTAAAATACGCAACCTCAACAAATACTTCAACCGTAACAAACCCAATGAGATCCACGTCATTAATAATGCCAACCTGACTTTCCCGGATATCGGTTTGGTCTGTTTGCTTGGACCGTCGGGGTGCGGAAAAACCACGCTTCTGAACGTCATCAGCGGGTTAGACAAAGTCCAAAGCGGGGAGATCCAATTCCGCGATCACATCATCACAACTTATCACGCCCATCAATGGGACATGATCCGGAACCGTTACTTTGGTTATGTCTTTCAGAATTATTTGTTATTGCCCGACCTGACTGTTTATCAAAATCTCGAGTTTGTTTTGAAAATGTTCAATCTGACCAACGAAGAGATCGCCAAAAGGATTGATTATGCTCTTGATGCCGTCGGAATGGTGAAATACAAGAAGCGCCGTCCGACTCAACTTTCTGGCGGCCAGCAACAACGCGTTGCCATCGCCCGCGCCTTGGTCAAGAGCCCGGATGTCGTGGTGGCCGATGAGCCGACCGGAAATCTTGACGAGAAGAACACCTTGCAGATCATGAACATCATCAAAAAGATCTCGCATGACTGTTTGGTCGTTTTGGTCACCCATGAAAGGCGGATCGCGGAATTTTACGCGGACATGATCGTCGAACTGAAAGACGGCCAGATCATAAGCCAAAGAGACGTCAGCCAAGGAAGCGAATTCCAAAGCCTTTACGACACCAACATTTATCTGAAGGATCTGAAAGAGGAAACCTTGGATACCGAAAAGGTGGTCATCAACACTTATTCGGATCAGGAAACCCCGAAACTGAATTTAAATGTCATTTTCAAAGACAATACTTTTTACATCAGTTCCAATCAGGACAACCTGAAAATTAAATTCGTGGATGACCACAGCGAAGTGAAGATCGTCAATGCCAACAAGCCAGTCATAAAATTGGAGGATCTGAACAATTTCAATTATGATCTTCCGAAATTGGAGCAGTCGGTCAAGGAAAAAGCCGCGGCCATCAAATACCGGGACACTTTCCGAATGTCGCTGCGTTATTTAAGCAATTTGACGAAACGGAAGAAATTGCTTTTTTTGGTTATGTTTTTATCCTCGATTTTGGTCGTGAGCGGGTTCATTAAATTCTTTTCGTCCACTCGCGTCAATGAGCAGGATTTCATGACCGACAACCGCAATCTTATCGAAGTCCAAGGAATCGCGGGTTACGATTATGCGGACTTCGTGGATTTGAAGGCCGCGTTGGGTGACGCCACCCTTTTGGGGACCAGCAGTTTTGTAACCATGGGCCGATTCTCTTTCGATTTTTTCTCGCAGACCAGAAATCTAAATACCACCTTTCCGCTCCACGCCGTGCTTCCGCTTTCCGTTTTGGAAGATCCGGAAGTCTTTATGGGCGAACTCCCGACCAACAAGAATGACATTGTCATCGATAAATGGATCGCCGATGCCATCCTGAAAACCGACAGTTTCGTTGCGGCAGGCGGAAAATACTACGAACAACTCATCGGCCGGGATTATTATGATAATTACGGCACTTTGGGCGGGAAAATCGTCGGCATCGTGGAGACCCACAATCCGAACATTTATGCTTCGATGGAGAATTACCAGTTGCCGATCGTCAATCGGACTTCCCATTATTATGGGGAATCCTCGGTGATCGCGGGAACGGTCGAAGTCTCCAGAGTGACTCATTATTATTCGATAGCGGATTATGTCACCGAACTGAACACTTTGGGGGTTACGGTTGCTCCTTCCCATCCGATCGCCAACCTGACCCAAACCGCCGGACAAATCCTCGTTTCCAAGTCTTTCTTTGTTGACGAAATTTACGGGTTGGGCGACGATAACCACTACGCCATTGAGGGAATCGGAACTTACACGGTGATTGGCATCACTGACAACTCCGCCGCCGCCAACGCTTATTTCCATCCCGATGATTTGGAAGCCCTGATGTTGAAAGCATGCACTGAGCAAAGCGGCGCGATTTCGGTTTATTCCACGAATAAAGCCGTGACGATGGCGATTTTGGAAGCCGAAGGATTGATCGTTCGCGATGTTTACGTGGTCAACCGCGAGAGTTACACGGATATGACCTTTAACATCGTTCAATACGTCATCAGTTTGGTCATTCTCGGAGCATCGCTGATCTTCTTATACTTCATCATGCGTTCCAGCTTGATTTCCCGAGTTTACGAAGTCGGGGTCTACCGGGCTTTGGGAGTCAAAAAAGGCAATGTTTATCGACTGTTTGTATCGGAGATCGTTTTGATTTCCTTGTTTACCTCCCTGTTGGGAGTCGTGGCCGCAACCCTGTTCATTGTCCGAGTTAATTCGCTTGCGCCGATCGAAATCATCTACTACCCTTGGTATGTCAGTTTCATCTCCCTGGGCTTTTTGTTCGGATGCAATTTATTGATCGGACTGCTTCCGGTCTTTACCCTTTTGCGCCTGACCCCTTCCGAGATCTTAACGAAGTACGACATTTAAACCATAAAAAAACCCGGTTTGCATTTTTGTAAACCGGGTTTGTCTTTTTTGAAACCTAAGGTAAATCGAATTTTTAATATCCCAGAAAATACCCCAAAATCAAGAAGCCAACCGTCAATCCTAAAACAATCAATTGCAACAAGAAGGTCTTTTTTACCCATTTTGTATAACTGAAAGATGAGATCCCCAGAGCGATCAGCAAGACCGGGTTGGTCGGGTAGATAAGGTCGGTGAATCCGTCTCCGAAAATGAAGGCCAACAGGGCGATGTTTTGGGAGATCCCCAAATCGGTAGCGATGATCGAAATGATCGGAATGATCAGAATGACTTTCGCGCTGGCGCTGCCGATGAAAAACTGGATTAGCAAAATGATCAAATAAATGAAGAGGATGCCGAGGATCGGCGAGGAACCCGAAAACCAATTGACGATCTGCTTGATGATCGTTCCCATGATTTGGGAGTCCTGGAGAATGAATTTAATCGAAGCCGCCAAAGCGATCATGACGATGGCGGGGGCGATCGATCCGACTCCGGAAAGGAACATCTTGCCGATATGGGCGAATTTCTCGCCGATGGCCAGCCCGCAGACAAAGATTCCGATTAAGAAAGAGATGGCGATCACCGGGATTGAGTAGCCTTGCAAAGCCGGGATGATCGAAGAAGCGATGATGGCGGCCAGCACCCAAACAAAAAACAGGGTGTAGGTTTTCAGGATGCGCCGGTTGTAAGAACTGAAGTTTTCTTCCATATTTAACTTGGCGAATTTTTCGCGGTCGCTTTCATAAGTCGGAGAGGACTCCGGTTTTTTTTCGATCTTTTTCACATGGATGGTCATGAAAAGACAAAGAAGCAGGTAAAGAATGATGAAAATGATGATCCGGAACCAAATGCCTTCCACGACTCGGAGACCCATCTGCTCGCTGGCCAACCCGATCGAAAATGGGTTGGTAATGGCGGTGGAAAATCCGAATCCGGTGGCCAGCAAACACATTCCGAGTCCCGTGAAAGTATCCCAGCCCAGGGAAAGAGCCAAAATGACAATGATCGGAAGCAGGGTCACGGATTCCTCAAAGATCCCGAACAGCGATCCCAACAACATGAAAGCCAAGATGATGATGTACATCAACAAATATTTCTTGGTTTTAAAACGGCTGATCAGGTAACTGATGATCGATTGGATTCCTTTGGTTTTTTGTATGACATTGAAAGCGCCGCCTAAGATAAGGATGAACAGGCCGATGACCAAAACGCTTAAGCCATCTTCGCTTAAGAAAACCAGAAGGGGCGAACCAAGGAATCGCCAAAACGAATAACCGGTTCCGCCGATGAATTGGTATTCTAGGCCGGCTCCGGGGATGAGTTCGACGTACATCCCTTTTTCAACGAAGAAAGTCATGATGTAAACCGCGATCATGAATGCTACCAGGATGGCGCACACGGTGATAAACGAGCGTTTATTTATTTTTAGGATTTTGTCTTCATTCATTTTCGTTTTTCAATTCCTTTACGTATTTTTGGTACATTTGTTCGCCGACGACCGACCATTTCACGCAGGAACGGATGTTGTCGGGGATGAAGTAGTAGAGGGTATTATGGTGATAGATCTCGAAATCTTCTTTGACTCCAAACGGGATCGCGGGAAGATTGCTCAGTTTGAACAAAATGTCCTCGGGTTTTCCGTTGATCGTTCCGACGAACGAAACACCCAAAACCGTAAGGGTAGTGGTGCCTTCGCCTACCAAAGCAAAGCCCCGGCCGTTCGGGTCCGGCATTTTCACCCTAACATGGCTTTCCAAACAATAACTTGGATCTTCGATGCGCTTTTGTTCGGTTTCCTTTTGAAGAAGGTACCAATCACGGATCGTCTTCGGAACCCGGGGGTCGGCGCACTCGAAATCATAATAATTATTCAAAAGAACATCCGTATGGCAGTTGGTGCAATGAAGGTGATGCCCTTGGGCCTCGTAAGTGAATTCCTGGCCGCAGACCGGACAAAGATACAAAATGTGTTCGAGCCCTTCGGCGAAATGCTTGCCGCGAAAATAAACCTGGTTTTGTTTTTGCCATTCAAATTCATCATAATACATCTTATCATAAAGTTTGGCGTCGATTTCCTCAAAACTGAGGGCGGAAAGTTCATCCGCCGAGAAAATCTGTTCATAACGCATTTCGATCCGGCCGCGGCGCGGGTAACTTGACCATTTCGGGAAAGTCATGTAACTGCCGCTGGCTTTGGCGAGAATGACGTCGACGCCAAGGTTCTTGAGCAGTTTCCCGGTCGCTGGGGTGATGCTTTCCAAACATCCGTAGGCGCTTAGGCGACCTTCGGGGGCCATGCCCAACATGCCTTGGTTCTGAACAACGCGCTTGATGTTTTTGATGGAACTTAGATCCGGTTGAAACAGCATTTTCGGGAAGCATCCCAAATTATGAAGCAGGGATCCGAGATTATAGTTGCAAAAATAGTAATAAGCGGTAACCGCGTTGACCTTTTGGGGATAGAGCGGAACAAAAGTCCAAATGAAATCAAATTTCGAAGTGTGATTGAAGAGCATTACAAAAGGTCGGGATCGTTTTTTTATCTCCGAATTATATACTTTAACCCGATAGCGGGTCAAAAACATGATTCTCAAAACCTGGATGAAAAACCAATAGAGCAACGGCCGCGGCTTTCGGACATGTGCTTGAAAGTAGGCCATTGACCGATGGGAGGACAACTCCGTGAAATAAGCGATGATCTTTTGGTAATAAACCGTAGAAATGACGGCCAGAATGATGAGGATGAGGGCCAAAACGATCAGAAGCGGAATGTCGATCTTGTATGAAACGCTTCCGAACAAAATTCCGACGATCAACGAGGGGATCGAAGCGATGGTAGTCAGAATGATGTATTTGTAAAACTTGAGTTTGGAATTGGCGGCGGTAATGGCAATCAGCCCGTAGGGGATCCCCGGAAGCACATACATTAAGGCGATGGTGCCCATAAATCCGCGCGACTCAAAGGGCAGATGGAGATTCTCGATTTTGGCGAGGGTCTTTTTTCGAAACAGATTGTAAACCTGCGGTCCCAATTTCCGAACCAAAAGGTAAATCATGATGTTTCCGATGAAAATGCCGGCGATGCAAGCCAGAAATCCCCACCACGGCCCGAGCATGAAACCGGCGACGATGTGGGTCAGTTGCGATGGCAGGATCACGAGCAGCAACTGAAGCGCTTGAAAGAGACAGATGAAAAGCGGAGCCCACCACCCATAACTGGCGAACTTCTGAAACAAGGGATCAACGCTGTTTTCGCGAAAAGCCTGACGAATGGGGTCGATCAGATCGATGGCTAAAAAAGCGATCAGAGACCCAAAGATGGCGATAAAAATGATTGTGAAAATTAATTTTACATTTTTGCCTTTGTTCATACAATCTCCCAACAAAGAATATAGTTTATATTATAACATATTAGTCTTCAAAAGTTAAGAATAATTTGATTTGGAAAACTTGATTTTGGCTCTTTTTTGGCCGCTTCTTGGAAATATATTTGAAGAAAAAACGGTTCCCGAGTTTTGCAGTGTTATGCTA
>DDXT01000062.1 GCA_002347755.1 Caryophanales bacterium UBA2253 | reverse complement strand
TATTTCCCGACTTTTGCAGTTGATAAAGATTTAAAAAGGCAAAAATGAAATAGCAGGCCTAAAATTTACCCTATAATCAATTTTACCTTTTTTTATTATTGATTGAAAATGTTGTGTAATGATTTTCGGTATTCCTTCATTGTACTGTTTTTCACATAGGCTTTATCCAAGCAAACGCCGAAGATACTTTCAATTTGTCTGAATGCTTCTGCCTGCTTGCTCACAAGGTAAATCTCTTTATCAATAAACTGAACGTTGGCTTCCCCTAAGGCTTTTTGGATTGCTTCTGATGAATATTTTCCATTTAATTTATATTGAAGAATTCTCATTAAGATGAGAGCAACAAAGCAAATTAAGAAATGGGCTTCAATATGGTCTTTAGTCCACACATAAACGGGCCGTCCTTCTAAATCATCTTTTAATATTCGAAATGACGCTTCGATTCTCCATAAGTTTCGGTATTGTTCGATTATCTCTTCATTTGCCAGTTCCAATTCCGAAGTGACTAACATATAATAGCCATCAAGCTGACAATCGCGTTGGTATTTTTCCTCATCAAAGATTAATATTGGATTCTTTTTCTTGATCTCGCCGGTTTTTTTATCGATAATTTGTTCTTTTAAGTATTTCTTGACCCCCCAAGAGTTTGAAGCGGTATATAAAGCCGGACTATCTTTAAACTTTTTGATCAATTGTTCGATATCGCCGCGTTTGTGTTTTTCGCGTTCTTCAAAATCTTTACTCCAAAAACACACCGCCTTTTCTTTTAATTGATGGATCTGGCCATCTTTGTCTTTCACATCTTTAACTTCTAACCAACTTTTGATTTTGAAGTCCTGGCGTGAATTATATACATAGCCTTCTTCATCCAGAACTTTTTCGATCAGTTCTTGTTTTCTTTTTCTTATTTGTTGGGCAACAATGTAACCATCGTGACGGTTTTTTATATGGAGAAGGTTATTCCCACTGTTTAATCCTTTATCGGCAACGATAATTACTCTTCCCAAATGGTATTTGTCTTTCATGGCTTCCAAAATTGGCAGTAACGTGACTTTGTCATTAGTGTTTCCGGGAAACAACTTATAGGCGATCGGAATGCCATTGCGATCGATGAACATCCCCATTTGAATGATGGGGTTTGGCCGGTGTTCTTTTGATACCCCTTTTTTCCTTAATCCCGATTTGATTGATTCCCCATCCTCCAGAACTTCGTCTTCGTCATCATATTCGATTTCAAAATAGTAATTGGTGACATCATAAAAGACCAGGGTGGCATCCCTGCCAATAAGTTCGTTGATTTGTTTATGGATCCACACCTCCAAATCTTCTTTGAAAGCATTCATAACGGATAATGAGCGATATAAATCATCCATCGAAAAATCAAAATCAAGATTTAAAAAACCATCTTTACCCTCAAAAGTGGCTTTCTTGCTATCGGGTTTTAAAATACGCGAATATACAAGTAACTTAAATATCTTATTGGCATCGTAGTCAAATTTATATTTTCGGCTATGGTTAGCCAGAAACATCGGCAATTTCAGCGATTCATAAATCGAATCAATAAAAAAATAACCGTAGTTCAAGGGTCTGGATGAATTATTATTTGAAGTTAAGGTGTTTAACCTCAAAGTAACCATGGTATCGCTATCAATTCCTTTAGCCTCCATTCTCAGTTTATCTAAAACATGAGGATCATCCTTTTTAAGCTCCTCGAGGCATCCATACCGTTTGATAATTCTTTGTTTCACTTTTCCGTTTTGATCGCGATAGCCTTCAACAAGATAAACCGTTTCTTTGCTTGAAGTGTTGCTTTTTGTTACTCGGATATACATAAAAATACCTCGCTTGTAATATAATGTTATTATACCACATTACACAATATAACACAACATATATTTATGTTTATTATTAAACAACTGCAAAACTTTCTGCGCAAATAATCGGTAAAAAACCATAAAAAAACTGAAAAACACATGATATTTGATGCTTTTAAGCCGTTTTAACCGATTATTTAAAAAAATACACAACACTTATTCTTACTGGGCTTACAGAGAACTGCAAAAGTCAGGTTATATCATACATTCGAGTTATTTCATACACACTAACTTCGATTTCGATAGAACCAGGTTTCGTACTTCCGGTAGAATAATTTATGTTGACGCATATTATATTCCCGAGGAACAATCTTGTCCTATTTGCGGTTTTACGGCTCTTTCTAAGAATGGACACATCAAAAAGACGGTAAAACACTGTACTTATTATACGATGTTATTTGTCGTTACTTGTCACATCCAGGCTTATAAATGCCAACATTGTCATTCTTTTTTTTATGAAAAAGATCCTTTTTCTAATCCCAATGAAACACTATCCAAAGAATCGGTCTTTATAATTCTGGATAAGCTCAAACAAGCGAACACAACTTTTGAAAGCATCGCGAAAGACCTTCACATCTCAAGGCAAAACGTTATCGATGTCTTTGATCGGTATGTTGATTATAGCCCGGGCGAACTTCCTTCGATTCTTAGTCTGGATGAAAAGCATGTGAATAAACGGATGACTGAAAACACTTATTTGTTCATTATCGTTGATTTCAAAAACGTGAAAATATTTGATATCGTTTATTCTCGACATAAATATGCGATTGAGCGGTATTTTAATAAGATCCCGCTGGAACAGCGAAAAAAAGTCTTAGCCATTACCATGGATATGTGGGAACCATACAAAGAAGTATGCGAAAGATATTTCATAAATGCCATAATTGCGGTTGATTCCTTTCATGTCATGGAAACCATCAATCAGGCAATGGATAAGATCCGTATTAGCGTGGAGCAGAAATTTAACCTAAAAACCGAAAATATTGAAGATAATCACATTTATTATTACATGATTAAAAAGTTTAAATTCTTTTTCGTTAAAGAGCTGGATGATATTGGCGATAACTATTTTTATGTGCGCAAATTGGGAGCACGGTTCACAAAACAACAAATATTAAAGTATTTGTTGGACATCGATGAAAAGCTCGAAAAGGCTTATTATTTGACGGCACAATATCGTGAATTTAATAAAGCTTGTGTTCGCAGTAATTGTGAAGAAGAATTGGAAGCAATATTAGACCGATTCTACGCTTCTGGTTTGGCCCCTTTCTTTGAAGTCGCGAAAACAATCTCAACTTGGAAAAAATACATCATTAATTCCTTCGTTGTCGTTCCCGATGCTTTGACGAAACCCAAGACAGCCATTGAAGAGCCAAAACCAAGAAGACTATCCAACGGGGCAATTGAAGGCTTAAATGCCATAATCGAAAAGATCAATCTGAACGGCAATGGCTATTCTAATTTCTACCGGTTTAGAAATCGTTGCATTTATGTCATTAATAAAGATGTTCCAATAAAAAACACTCCGATAAAACTAAAAAAACAAAGCAAATAATAATTCATAATCTGGCATTAAAAAAGTTCTAACAAAGTCGGTTTCCCGGTTTTTGTTAGAACTTTATTTTTTGCGCTTTTTTGACGTTAAACCATCACTAGAATTTTTGACAGGGGCGATTTATCGCCAAAAAACAAACTGTGAAAATTTACTTTTCACTAGAATTTTTGACAGACCCTTTTAAAACGGTTGGGGTTTTTTTTCAAGAATCGGAACTCCAAAAAGGGGTCGATTGGGGATCAATTTACAGAATCTCCAAAAAAGAAGGTGTCTCTTTGTCCCCAATCAGGGTTATAAGAACTGTAGATAACGGTAATCGTAAAAGAATATTTCTTGGGGATTATTGAGTCCGCAATAAGGAAAGTATGACCATTTACCGAAACGCTTGGTGAGGAGAATTGGATGGTAAAATCAAATTCTGGCGGGAGGTCGATTACAACGGTATACGCTCCTGACATTCCGCTTTCAAATTGGATGTGAGTTCCGGTGGTTTGGGTCTGATAAAAATAAGCAAACAATGATTCCGAGGCAGTACTATAGGCCAAATCATCAACATCTAGGGTAACAAAAAGTTTGTAAAAATAAGACGGGGAGATTAAATCGTCTAAAACGATATCAAAAGTTAATTTAATATTGTTGGTAATGTCTTGAACCGCAATATAGTAATCCGTGTAGTGAGTGTTGTAATTTGGATCACCCATGACGTAGTCTTCCGCGTAAACTCGATAATGAATGTATTTGAAGGTTGATGCTTCATAGTCTGGAGTAAAATCATCGTAAAGATCGGTTGATTGGAGGCTTGGATCATTCAAGTTATTCTCATCGATGATTCGATAAACTGAAGCCCCCAACGGCTTGGTAAATCCTGGTGTGTAATGCCCTAAATTAGTTTTCTGAACTTGGCCAATTGCCCAATAAGCGTTATAGCCCAGATAATCATTGTAAATGATTCCGCTATTTGGCAAAACTATTATTTCACGCGATAAACGGTCATTCAGATAGGCTTGATAGGTTACATCATCCATTTCAACAATGTCCATTACCGTATCCAATCCGGAAAAGATGGTGTCTGAAACAAACGTTATTAGTTTTAGATGACTGTTGTTATTCAATTTCTTTGTAATCGTAACGGTTTGGAAGAAATATGACCAATTAAGAACGTCCCCGGTCGAAAGAGTCTCGGAATTGTTGTAATCCATGATGAATTCATAATCACCCACTGGAGTACCCAGACTAAACTCAGCTTCAAATCCATAGGAGCTGAAGGTCTCCAAAAAGTAGTCTACTCCCAAGGTTGCCGTTCCGCTGCCAAGGAAGGCGGAATCGACAGATAATGGAGTCTCATCCGCGAAATAAATGTTACTGAAATCAAAGTCTAAACGAATGGTCGGAGATGTTTCTCGTTCAAACCCAATCACATTGTAAGGAGCAGTTTCGACGAGATTGCCGTCGACATAGGATTGAACGACATCCGGTGTAACTTCTTGTTCCAATAAAGTGTGAGTAAAGGTAGCCAAAGTCCCATCTTCCGCTTCAATGTTATAAACAATGGTGTAGACATGTCGATACGAATCATACATTGCCACCGAGAAATCAATCGAGTTAATATTTGCGAACGGAGATATTTCCAAAGATCCTAAATAGTACGGAAGATTGGCGCCGGTAATATTATCATAATTGACATCGGTGATTGTAGAAAGATTACTAAAGTTTACAATATCGGTCTCCGAGTCAGTCGCCAAGTAGTAAATTCCAAATGGTATGGAGGATTGGAGGGTTGTTGTCAAATCGGGAACAATTATCCATTCGTTTTGGTAATCTAAGGAAAGGACAGCAGCTTCTGGGCTCTCTTCCTTATAGACATGAACATGATAGATGTCCGATGCGGAAAGAGTAATCTCGATGGTATATGCCCCGCTATGCAAAGCTTGAACGGTACTTAAATTGAAAGTCACAGTTCCCGGTCCCCATGAACCGGTTATCGGATCAAACGATCCTGATGCGGTAACAATGCCTCCGCTCAAAGAATAGAGGTTTTCGTTTACCTCCTGACCCAGACTATCCAAAAACCTGGTGACTGGAAGAAAGTCGGATTGATTGGCGGCATTTATGGTTGCAAAAGTGATGTTTGCCGTTCCTCCATTCGCTTCATCCGGTTTATAGGCAATATTAGCAGTCGCAGTAACATCATTTATGTCTGGAATCGGGCTTGGAATGGCGCTTTGACCATTGACTAAAAGAGAATTAACGGCGGTAAAAGCTTGGTTTGGAACCCGAACAATTCGTATTTTGTAATCCGAATATGTGTATGGGTCTCCGCCTTCATTTAACGGATCATGGACATAAGCTTCGGAGTATACCCTAATTAATCCATAATAATCTGACATAGGTGTGACAGGCAGCCCGGTGGATACATAAAATAGGTCGGAATAAATACCGGCAGCGGTGGGAATGCCTGCTCCGGAATTTCCGCTGAAATAATGGTTTTCGCTGTTGTATACATATTGAAGCGAAGCCAAAGAAGCAAGTTGATATGAATCAGTATCCAAATTCATCGAAAAAGTGTTCCCATTGTCTGAATAAAGAGTAATCGTTTCGGTGGTGCGAACATAGGTCGTTTCCGTAGTCGGTCCAACATAAACATATTGATTTCCGCTAACAAAACGATACTTTCCGTACCCGGCACCCAACTGGTCAGAGACGTCAAGTAGGGTATAGGTCCGTGCTCTTCCGGAGTAGTACTGGTAAAGGTAGAACGTACCATTTGGATCTGTATACATGCTGCTGCTTCGGTAATAACCGCCATATTGCCGGGTTGTCCCAGTGCTGAAAGTTAAGTTGTAAATACCAGTAGAATCATATGGACCGATTGAAGAGTACGTGCCATCAATATTTCTTTTATACTGACCTACATATTTCCCGGTGGTACCGTTGTAAGTATAAGGAATAAAGTAAGAACCTGAAACGCCTTCTCCAGCTTCAACATACCGGTAAACCTGCACCTGAGAAGCAGTTGATCCAAGAGCGGCATCCGAATTACTCGGAACATAGAATGTCGCCATTCGAGTACTTTGATCAAGAGAGGGGTTTCGAAGGACGATGGAAGAATCTTGATCGCAAACCAATTCCATGTTGAAAATCGTCGAAGCGATGGATTTGTCCAATTGCTTCATTCCATCGTAGAATTTCGCATAAATTGTTTCCGTACCCGAGTTGATAACGAATTGCCAGGAATCATCGGTGATTGATTCTCCGAATTCATCAAACAAATGTGGATTGAGAAGATAAAAATTTACATTATCGGGGATGAACTCTCCATTCAAAATTCCCATTGAACTAGACAATGCGTAAATTCCCACCTCGTCGCCTTCAATCTCGCCGATGACATCCAATCCGATGCGTTCTGCCAGGGTGCTATTGACTTTCGAATAGGGAATGAATTGGATATAGTCCGCAATAAATTGGTCGGTATCAAAGTTAAAAACGGTTGGGGGAGTACGCAAGGAGAAGGCTTCATTGAAGATTCCCATATAGGTTGTGCCGTCTCGACCTGAATTCCCGGTTAGCTCTGCGGTATCCAGTGAGTAGGATTTAATTCGGTTGAACGGATAGATTGATCCATCGCTCAACCTAACGGTTGCCATGTACTGATTGATGCTGGCAACTAAGGTTTCGTTGGTAATGTTCGAGGTCGGGGTTTTCCCGATGATGTCGGTTATTTCATCAAAATTGATTAAATAACTGAAAATGACGTCCGCTAAGGAGTACGCTCCTGAGTCAAAGTCCCATCCAGTCGAACTACCGGTATGAATTTTCCCTATCAAAGCTCCAAACGCGTATTCTGAATTTCCTGAAGTTTTTTGAACATAATTTTGGTCAACGTAGTTGGTTGGAACCAACGTGCTTTGGGTTGCAGAATCATAATAGAACGGGCAACCGGTTCCGGAACCAGTAGAAATCAATCGGCGAATGTTCCCATAGTTGATTGAGTTGGCAATGAAGACTTCTTCAATGCCAATCGAGAACTTGGAGAAGAATACAAAAGCATACATTCCGCTGGCCACATAGCGCGAGTAAATGTTGCCATAATTCATGACGTTAATGGTGCTCAACACTCCAAGGCCTAAGATTCCTCCGGCCTTGCATCGCGATTCGCTACTGACCGCATAAGAAGCTTCATTCGTAACATTCCAAGCAAAAATATTGCCATAATTTATCGAGAACTCTATTTTCGCAAAATGCGATCCCGATACTGGGCTTCCGCCGTAGTCAGTTCCGTTTTCGGTTTTTTCGTTTCGGACGGCAATACCCGAGCTGTTTACCCAACCACTGGTGGTGGTTGAATAGGAAGTGACTGAACCATAATTGGCACTGTCCTTGATCTGAGCGTATTGGCCGTTCATCAAGAATGTGATCCCTCCGGTTTCAACTTCAAATTCACCGGCCGCATAAGAATCGCCATCCCCATAATACCCTACTGATTTTATGGCATTTTGGTTAAAGATGTTTCCGGTATTGAAGCAACTGGAAAGTATTGAAGCGTTAATGGAGACAATTCCCGACACACGGGACTGTCCATAAAACTCCCCAACAACGTAAATCTCTCCGTCATTGATGGCGTTATGAATACTGCCATGCACGCTGGAATCAATGTCAATGGCGGTATAATCAATGCCATAGGTAGTAAACATGTTAGTATTGGCATTTTTGTAACCGATTCCCGCGATATATAGGTTAAATTTGACCTTGAGTCCAGAGTTCATCGTAATGGAGATTTTCCCGCCATTATAGAGATTGGATGCATATTTGTCCTGACTGACTTCTTCGAGCAAACCCATTACTTTTAAGTTTTTGTATGGGTTGACCACTCCGTCTGCAGTTGGAGCATTTTCCATCAATTTAGTGGTTTGATAAGTAAAGTGGACACTTATGTCACCGCTGTTACGAACTTGGTAGAAATGAATGTTCTTTCCAAGTGAATTACCAGATAATTTTATTTGATACCAAGTCACTTCTCCGGTGGTGATGGCATTGATGTTTCCTTCGTTATTTGATTGAACGACGGTGACAACGGGTCCGTAACTTGAACTGACATCATCATAGACATAGGTCCCGCCGTTATCGTAGTAATTATTATTGCAAAGAATGACCGCCGCAAAATGATAGCATACGCTCAAATCGACGGTCTGATTGGCTTTATTAAATAATCCTTGGAAATAAGCATTCGTTCCTTCCGTAATGACTACTCCTGCCATCTCCAACTTCACTGTTTCGAGAACCGCTGCCCCCAAAGAATTTGCCCCGCCTCCATCAACATAGCTGTTGCTGATGAGGCCTTCATTTGCCAAACTGTATAGATTAAAGTTTGTTGATCCGATAATGTTGCCATAACCAGCGATCTTTGCCACCAAAGCGCCTTTAATCAAAACGTTAACGTTTCCCTGATTATTTGTTCTTGATACGGTGAGCATCTCTTTGGTATGAAGCCCGACGATGCCGCCAAGATAAATCTTATAAATAAAACCGGAGGTAGCATGGGAATTCACATCCCCAAGGTTCATGATTTCCGTCAACCCATTGGTAATTCCGGTTCCGATCACTCCCCCAGCATAAAGGACCGAGGTGTTTGTAGCAGAAAAACCGATGCCATTAATATCCATGGCATTAATTGATTGCGAAACTTTCATTTGATAACTAAAACCGATCAATCCGCCAATGGCACTTTCGTTGCTGTTTTCAATGTAAGGGTGAATTCCACCATCAATAGATCCGCTGGCGGTGGAATTGATTATCGTTCCATATCCATAACCGACCAACCCGCCAATGTAAGTCTTCCCGATTTGAATTCCCGAGGTGAGTCCGATTGTTCCTAAAACGTGAGCATTATTGATGGTTCCCCCGCTCAAATTTCCCGTAATAAATCCCAAGCAATTCCGGGTTTTGGCGATGTGTGAAGCTGTGTCGGTTGCCAAAATCTGTCCATTGATGATATTGATATCTTTCACAGTTCCTGAAAGAGCTCCAAAAAGCCCATAACTAGTATATGTTCCGATGACCGTCGCCGTGGATCCGCTCAATCCGATTATTGAATAGCGGTCGACAGCTCCTTCGGTCATCGAATGAGTATATAGAGTAGTATTAACGGGGTCGGAAATGACGGCACTGGTAAAAGTGCCCGAAAAAAGAGTGGCTGAAGGCCTAAAACTTCCCGAGGATAACTGATTCATGTCAATGTCTTGGGTCAGAACATAGGTTTTGCTTCTAAAATAACTAGAAGCTGACAAAAGGGTGGACATATAATGCAAATCGGTGGCATTGGAGATTAAGAATTGTCCGGTAAGGTCCGTCTCAATTCCCTTTAAAATCGGATAAGTATTATTAAGTTGCCCCTGCGGGTTAGTTTCAGAATAGTAATCATTTAAGAACCAACCAGCCCCAAAATAGGTCGGATTTTGAAAATCGGCGGTTACTAGCCCAACTCCCAAATCGCCAGCCTCAAGATCCGGGAAATAGACGGTATCATCAAAATAAACGTTACTTAACGTTCCGGTGTTAAAGGTTAAAACAGTCCGCGTTGAAATATTGGTTGAAACCGCTTCGGATTTTACGCATTCAGCGGACAAGAAAGAGTTCCTAAAAGTTCCTTGATTCACAGAAATTATACCAGCGAGATGGAAATCTCCGTCAACGCTGATTCCCTGAGTAGTTCGGTCGTCAATTACATAAACAAACTCTACAAGGCCTTCGTTCAAGCCCACTAACGGAGAAGCAAAGCTCATGATTCCCCAGTTTATTGGCTGAATCATGGTAGGATTCACCAATCCAAGGTTCTTGACGATTCCAGTCGAAGAAACACGTGAAAAAAGCGAATAATACATTAAGTCGTTTTTATAATCATTCGTATACATTTCCGAAGTTGAAATTGGGTCGAAATAAAGATTAGAAATCTGAAAACCTTGGCCATCAAAAGTTCCCGTAAAAGGGTGGGTGGTCTCGAACCCAATCGGGTGCAAAAGGTAACCTTGTTGTGAGGCTGCATCATAATTAATGTCCGTTCCTAGCACATAATCCAAACTTAAGTAAGAGTCCTGATAAGTTCCCATTGAATCTTCTGAAAGATTATACAAATCCAATGCGGTGGAAATGACATAGATTTTTTCGGGATCAATTGCTGAAGAATTGTTATAAATCGTACTGTAAGGTTGGTACTTGCTTTCATAAGAAACCGTGGATAAGGGAGAAATTGTTAAGTTCGATCCATCCCAGTAGTTGGATAAATCGTAATCATAACCGCTTGCTTTGTCGGTTTGCTTAAGCGGAAGGGTAACCAAAAACATCATCAAAATAATGATGATAATAATCATGCTTAGTTTTTTTACTATGGTTTTCTTCATGGGAATACCTCTTAAAATTTAACTATTCGAAAAAGTCATACCCGATTCCCCAAATCTGGGTAGCACGATTTGCTTGCACCACATCTACTAAAAAATCCAAGTAGACAGTGCACTCTTCATAATACGCTGTAGTTGACCTAATTGGGTAAGGGATTCCTCCACTGATAAAATCAATATTATAAGTTTGTCCTTTTTCCAGGATCTGATTGAAATATAAATAACCGGTTGAACTGTCATAAGTGTAGTTTGAAGAATTTATGATTAAAAATGGAAAGAGAGCATTCCCCGGAATGGTTTCTTCACCTTCAAAAGCCAAGGCTTCGGTAATGACATACTCAACCCCATAATATGTTCGCTTCAGTTGCCATTCGTCCTGAATTTTAATCCGAAACCTTGAATCGTTGTCTGGGGTGATGGAAAAAGACACTTCCAAGTTCTCAATATAATTGGGACTTTGGTAATCGCTGCCATCCACTAGAATTGCTTTCTTTAAAGCATCGTAGTAAGGGCTGGTTCCATCCACAACGGAATCATTAAAGGCGGCGGTCATCGAAACATCATATTCTCCAGTCATTAAGACAAAGGAAATTACTTTTTCTTTTATATACCAAGAAAACACCAAGGAGAACGCCAGTATCAACGTCAGGACCAAGGAAAGAAACGGGAGAATCAAGGACCTAAAAATTGGTTCTTTCATTTTACTCCACCATCCCTTCCCATTGGATGAAGTTAATATTCAAATTCAACGAATAAGTATACGACAAATAGTTTAAAGGGACCGCTAATGCTTCATAGTCTCCCCAAACAGCAATTTGAAAAGAAATCCAATCCGCACCGGACAGTTGTTCGTTGTGAATCGTTTGAATGGTGTTTGCATTGTAATCGGTCAGCAATTGACGTTGAATAATTTCGGAACTTTCGGATCCAATTATTGTTTGGATGATGGCATGGTAATCAAGATCCAGTCCGATTTGTTCTACCGGGACGTTCTTTCCTTCATAAACAATCAAATAAAACAACCCATTTGTTTGCCCGGTGATATCAATCTCAACCAAGTTTTTAATGTCTACTGAATCAATGTCATTGATTATTCGAATGGTTCCAACCGAAGCCATCTGGTTTAGCACATTTGATCTATCCAAATAAATATCATCAAAAAAACCAACGTACGCCAGGTCTTCAAGCTGAAAAGAGGTTGTAATCGCACTGCCATTTGCATAAGTGAGGGTGAGGATTTCGCCGGCTTCAAATGAAGACATTGATTTTTTCTTTGTGAAAACCATCCAGCCAAAAACCGCCGTTGAAATCAAAAGCAGAATTGAGCAGATTATGAGGATCATTGACAAATAATACCTAGTTTTCACCATAGATTTCTCCTTTGGTACATGAATACAAAAAAAGCCAATCACATTTTTAATGCAACTGGCTACCACATTTCTGAGGCCCTATAGCTTTGCGTCGCTAATTTTCATTAGTTTTGCCCTTACTATGATTTATGTTATCACATAATCGTGATCATGTCAAATAGAATAGTTTTCAAGGCAAACGTCAAGTCATTTGGTTTGGCCATCGTGAATCATCATTCGGTTTTTGCATTAAATGTGCCATTTTTTTGCTTTTTTAAGTTGAACAATAACAAGGGATCATTTTTTTCTTTCGTTCATTATTTCTTCAATAATTTCTTTTCGCAATTGTTCTTTTTTTTCGGAAATGGCTTTTTGTTTTTGTTCTTCAAATTGTATCTTGGATTTTTCTTCATCGGTTTTTTTGCTTTGTTTTGCAATCGAAAACAACTCACGAACAATAATGAAGACAAAGATGAGGATTATAAACACAAAAACAAAACTGCGGTACTTTAAAACCAAATTCCCCAAATTCAGAAAATTGCCATGTTTTACCACGGTTGCAAAGTAATTTTCCGGCGTAACCGGATCTTCATCAATGGTAGCAGAGGGATTATCACCCTTGGTAACAAGGTCTCCATTTTCAAGAATCTCATGGACTCGGTGAATAATGTAGATTTCATAATCCTCCGAATAGAAGACGATTATGTCTCCCTGAGAAATTTCCTCAAAAGGGGTGGATTTGGCAATGGCAATCTCACCCACCATGATTGTCGGTTCCATGGAATCGGTGGCCACCACCGAATAAGAATAACCAAAGACTTTAACAATCGAATGGTTTTTTTGGGCAATCGTCCCAAAAATTATTATTAGCAATGCCACCAAAAATAAGAGGCAATATAGAACCGAAAGGAAAATTGAAGCTATTTTTTTAAACAAAGGACCACCTCAAGATGCAATTCATGTAAAATCATATTTTGAGAAGATTGTTACGAAATTGATCACTTTTTAACCAATGTCAGAGCAATTTTCGAAATTGTGAAGGTTTGGTTTTCAAAGGCATTGCTATTTCCGACCGGATTGCCTAAACCATCCACTCCTGAAATGGCGGGGTCAAAATATAAGTCAAAATAAATAATCGCGGTTGAGGAATAAATATCGGTGATGTTTATTGGAATTCCTTCAACAAGATCATATTGAGCATCATTTGAAGACAGGAAATGACCCTCGTGAAGGGTTATTCCGGGACTATCCTTTTCATCTCCGCCTTCATATCCCTCAGCGAAGTATGTGATCCTTGTTACTTGATATTGAAAGGCAACTTGAATCTTATTCTCGCTCAAAAGATAACCTTCCGAAGTCAGGTTAAGAAAATCCAAACTTAAAAAGGCATCGACATCGCCAACATTTGTAACTTTTAAGGCAAAAGAAAATTTATCTCCGGGAACTACTTCGTCTGTTCCCCCAAAAATGTAGACCGGTTCTGTTTGCGGGTTTTCGGTATTTTCAATTAACCAAAAACAAGTATCATCAGTGCCTGAAGCACATTGATTGGAGATTTCTGGATCCGCATTCCCGGTTCGGGCTTGATCGAGATAAACATAAAAGGAATATTCGGCATCAACATCACCAACGGCAGAAACGGTTGAGCCTCCAGTGAAGTTCATCATTGAAAACCAGGCATATCCCATTGAAATCAAGGCAAAAAAAGCAGCAACAAAAGCACATACGGAGATAATGAGCATCCGCTTTGGTGAACCGGACAGGAAATTTGCCATTGACTTCACCTTCCTTCATTATTTTTTAAGATTGTTCCCATTCTCTTCGGGGGGGTTACTCTTGGCCCGTATTTTCTTAAGTTCGGCATCAATCTTCATCTGCGCTTCTTTTTCAAGCTGCTTTTGTCTTGCTTTCAAAGTCGCTTCAGCTTTTTGCTTCATCAATTTTTCTTTGAGGGCCGCTTTTTCTTTGGCCTTCTTCTTGCGCTCACGAATCTTCAACAATTCACGAGTTCGATATTCCATGGCCTTTTGTTGCCCTTTCTTGATGAGTTCCTTTTTGGCCTTCGTAATGGCCAGTTCGCGATCTCTGAAGGCTTGGTTGATGGCTCTTTGTTGCTCAAGCAGAACTTGACGATTAGCCAAAACACCTTTCAATTCATCTTCAAGAACTTTGATGTTTTGTTTTGCTCGTTCGCGTTCTTTCTTCATCAAAGCAATCTGTTCAGCTTTTACGGCTTCTTTCACCCGTTCTTTTTCACGGATGATTACTTGTCCGTTGAGATTGTCGATGTCTTGCATCAACTTCTTCTCCAAACGGATGGCTTTATTATAATCGACCTCTTTAGTCTCTCGAATGATCCGGGCAACGCGGGCTTGGTTTTTGGCTTTGTTCAAAGCATCATCCAAGTCGATATCTTTTACCAATTTGGTAAAAATGTCTTCTTCTTCGGAAAATTCGAAAACCGCTTTATACAAAGAGTTCGTGATCGCAATGGTTTGATTTAGTGCTCTTCGAAGGGCAGTATCATAACTGTGGTTTTCAGACAATATTTCTTCAAGTCTTTTTTTGAAGACCTTTTTGTTTTGGTCGAGGTAATACTCGTTGATGGCATTATCTTCCATGATGATGGCGTCCGGTTTTTGGACAACGTCATCAATATGGGTCCGAGCCAGTTTGGTCCTTTTTCGGGAGTATTCGACGATTTCTAGGTTTTTATAGGCTTCCTGGCGTTCCTTTTGGTTGCATATAATCGTCGAGTAAGTTAGCAAGTCCAAGCGATACAAAGCTTTTAGGTAAGGATTTTCGACTGGCAGGTTCTTCGACTGAACGTCAACGTCATAGCCCAAAATGTTATAGCGATCCAAAAACAGCCACAAAGTGTAGGCATTTCGAAAATCCGCATTATGAAGCATGATATTGGTCTTCATGATCGGCGGAACAACCGGCTTGGCCTCTTTTAGTTCTTGTATGAAAGGGGAAGCCTTGAAACTGCTGATCAGGTCTTTCAAGTGTCCGGCTCGGGCCAACAATTCTTTGTTGTGCTTGTTGATCTCTTCGTTATCCAAGTCACGTTTTATTAACATGTCAATGTTGATCGAAACTTCGCTTTTATTAATTCCGAAGTGGGAATTCATGTTAACATGGTTTTTTTGGAAAGACTCGAAGTTGGTCCAAATGACTTCATACCGGTTGGATACAAAGGCGTACAAACGATTAATCAGCGTCTTGATAAAGCGGTTCTCATAAATCGCATATTGAAGATCCGCGTTGGTGGTAAGGATCTTCTTGGGAAGGATCATATCGCCTTCACGGATTTCTTTGATGTATTGAGCATGAGAAGCAAGATGTTGAATGGAGCGACTGTTGGTTTTCTTCGCTCTTTCAATGGTCACCAGTTCTTCATCATATTTTAAGGAATTTTTGGGATTCCTTAGAATGCGGTCAATGCTTGGAAAATACGATTCCAAGGTCTTTACCCATTCTCCATCAAAATGCTTGGTTTCGGAGATGACTTTTTGATATACTTCGTTGTCTCCCGATAAAAGGAGTTTGTAAAAGTATTTAGGAAATTCCAGATCCTTTTCCGCGCCTTTCAACGAATCCAGGACTTGTACGTAGTACTTGTCGAGCTTGTCAGTTTTTCTCATATTTAACTCCCACCATTAGAAGTTCTTCTTCAAATTGTTAAGATATTTAATGGTGTCATTAAAGACGTTTTTACCAAACATTTTTTCAACAAGAACGATTAACTCTTCGATTTCATCCTTTAAGAATGGGAGGTTCAAAGCTTCAAACTTCCGGATAATCTTTCGGGCAACCATGAAGTCCAATGCTTCATATTCGCTTCCGCCGCAGGCAACGAAAACCGGGATGAACTGCTTGATTTGCTTCATGATCCGGTTTCCGAACGTCAATTTGAATTTGGCCATGATGAATTCATCAAGTTTCGCCAAGTTGTCCATCGTCTTCGGGGTAATCGCATGCTCGGATTCGGCGATTTTAAACAAGCTGTCCAAATATTCATAACTCATGACCACCGATTCCGTTTGCGGAGCATCGATGTAAGGAGCTTTTTCGTTCATTTCAATGGCGATGGCTCGGTCATAAACCTTGTCGGTAATGGTAAAAGTCGAATCGTCTTTATTGGATGTTCCGATAAACCAAAGGTTCTGCGGAACCGTGATTTTGCCGTTGACAATATTTTTCGGGTCATTGGGAAGGGTATCGGGAACAACGTCGATCTTCCATTCTTTCGAGTTCGGCATTTCCAAAATGGATAGGAATTCCGCGAAATAGTATTCAATACGCGCCAAGTTTATTTCATCAAGGATGATTAGACTTAGGTCTTCGCGATAAGTGCTGTCGTATAAAAACTTCAAAAAATCTGATTCATTGAATTTTTTGGTAAATTCATTCAGATACCCAATCATTTCCGCTCGGTCTCGCCAAGACGGTTGGACGGAAACGATGGATGCGTCATGATTGAAGAACTTACCCATGGCATATGGAAGCGATGTTTTTCCGGTTCCGGATATGCCTTCAAGAATAATGATCTTGCTGGTGGCCATGCCCGCAAAAAAAGCGGATATGATTCGTTTATCATAGAATAATTTTAGTTGTGAAGCCGAGAAATTGATGAACCGAGAAACCAACTCTTTCAAACCAATCATGTCTTTGCTCTTCATATTGACAGTTGTGATCAATTCCGAGTAATAATCGTCAACGGCGATAAGCTTAACAAAACGTGAAGGTCCCATTTCTTTCGGTTTTCCCGTTTTTGCTTCACCAAGCATTTGCTCTTCTTCTTCTTTTTGGTTTGGATTAATTCCCAAACTGGAAACCTTCATCGCCAAAATTTTGTTTTTCTCGTCAATCAGCTCAGCCGCTTTTTGGTTTAAAGCGGCTATTTCTTCAACCAGTTCGTCTTTTTCAACTTCTCTTTTTACAAATTTGATGTAGCGGCGAAGGAATTGAAAAAGCCTAAGGACGACGAAAAATAATAATGCCGAATTGATGATCAGCACCACTAAAGTCGCTATCCAATCAAGGAAAGTGAAGTTATTGCTGGCATTAATGAGATTTTCAAAGTAAGCTTTGATGTCATTAAAAAAGAAATCGGCAAACGCCTCAAAAATAGTTTTGAAAAACGTACCGATGTTCGTAAAGAATTCTCTTATGAAATTAATGTAGTATCTCGAAAACTCTACCATAACTTCAACCTTTCATAATGACTGCAAATGTTGAAAACGATTATTTCTTTTCCTCGTCTTTTTTCATCTCTTGGAGTATTTGTTCACGCATGTTCTCTTTTTCTTTTTGCAGTTCGGCCTGAACCTCTTCAAGCTCTTTTTTGTGTTTTTCTTCCATTTTAGATTTATTGATATTCAAGACGTTTCTAACTAAAAGGAAGCCCTCATAAACCAAAATTAATAGAGTTGGAAGAACGATGAATAAACCAAAACCGGTTGGAGATTGCAAGAAAACCAAGGTTTTTCCGGCGCCAGTCCATGTTCTGGTATGAACGGCCAGCACTTCGGCTTTTGTCATCAACTCGTAATCATTTTCGTCGTTTACTTCGCCTTTTACGTAAGCGCGGCCGGGAATCAAAGCGACTTTATCGCCTTGAGTATAAACAAACTGACCATCGATTTCAACAATTCTGTGAGTATTAAGCGCACGAAGTTCGGTATCATAAAAAGTGACGATATCGCCTTCTCGCAAATTGGCTCTCTCAGAATCATTTAACATATTTACGATGATTAAATCCCCCTGGTTAAAAGAATCATCCTGATCGCCTTCCATTGAATCTGATATGACAGCAAGGAATCCCCGACCAAAAATGTTGGGAATATCCGCGTTGGTCTTAATTCTCATATTGGCAATGGAGAACAGCAAAAGAACAGCAATGAATGAATAAAATAATACATTCAAAACAATTTTTACAATTTTTTTGACTTTTAAAGACTTTTGGGCATCCATTTTTAATCCTCTTTCTTTTGAGCATACTAACTTTAGTATAATGATACCACAATTGCAAAAATAAATCTATAGTAATTTTTTATTTTGTTATCGGATTAAAATGGGTTTTTTACAAAGAATGTCACAACAATAGCGTTGTGACATTCTAATAGATCATCTTTTCGTATTAAAAAACAAAACGATATTTTTTTAATCGATTTTCTTAAAAATTAATTCGGTGTTCATGGAGGAAGCAAGAATGGAATTGAAGCAATCAGGGTCCCATCCTTCAATCCAAATTCTAACAGTAACGGTTCCTAAATATTCCTCACCAGTTTCACTCAATGTAACCAAAGGCACTTGCCCCAAAGCACCGGTAACAGTAATCGGAGTGATTACTTCCGTAACCCCCAACGGATTGTCTCCGTCATTCTTGGCACAGAAATAATCAACTGATCCGTTCCGTCCCGTAAAATTTTCGTAGGTAGCGGGCAATGTGCCATTCGCACCCAAAACCGTATTGGTTGTGGATTCAGGTGATTCATAAACCAGAGTGTCAAGCGGACCAGAAACTGAGATGCGAGCCGCATCGGAAACGAAATAATTCGAAGCCGGAGAATCAGAAGTTAATTCCACATTTTTTGCATTAGTGAACGAGACATCCGGCTTCCATGACTTCGCTGCAGAAGAAAGCGTTACGGAGTCCCAATAAATGGTTACCTCAGTAGCGGCTTTAAAGGTCAAATCAAATTCAATATAGCCTTCAAGCGTTTCGCCAACATAGGCTAACATATTTATTCCGTCTTGTGAAGTAACTGGTTTGTATTTGAAGTTAGGATATTTCGGGTCAACAAAACTACTTTCACTAAAATATCCGTTAAACAAGTAACCGGTTATTACCGTATTTGAGATTTTTGTATAGTAGTTCGTTCCATCCAAGGACATTTCTATGCCTTCGCCGGCCGAAACCGTGGCATCAAAATCACTCATCCTGGTAACATTGCTTAGGGTAATCCAGGCATAGGTGGTGGTCCCAAGAACAAAGGCAACCAATACCGAAAGCAGAATGGAACCCATTATTTTGTTAATAAATCTTTTCAAATCACTATCTCCTCTTTACTTGGCCAAAGGTTTTCCTTGGCCAGGGGATTTCTTTGGCAAGAATTACTCGGAAATGTTTCCCTAATTACGCTGTATAGTCGTATTCGGTTGAGAAGATCAAGGAAGTAGTAATTACACCTTTAAGGATGGAGTTAAAGCAATCTGGATCCCAGCCTTCAATCCAAATATTAACGGTGACAGTTCCAAACCATTGGTTATCTGCAATTTGTGTTAGTGTTACAAGAGGTTTCCCAACGAGGTCAAGAGGATCCGCTTCCGCCTGTACTACATCAAGAAGATCAGGATCAGTAATAGTTGCAGGGACAGTAACAGCATCTGCTCCCGACGGATAAACCCCATCATTTTTTGCATAGTAATAAGCAACCGAGCCATTTGCACCTTCTAAACTTGTTCCCGAAACTTGTCCTAATACGCTATTACCAATGATATCGTATTCCACATCAGTTTCGGAATCAGCTAATTCATATACAATGTTGGCCAATGAGCCAACAACGCCAATACGAACTGCATTAGCTGCGGAATAATTTGAAACCTCGGAGTTTGGAGTGGCCACGCCTTCTCCATTCATAAATGTAGGGACGTCGCATCTCCAAGGAAGATTGTTTGATGTCAATTGAACGTCTTTCCAATAAATGGAAGGAGCAGCTGTTTGGGTGGAACGGAAACTTAATGTAAAAGAAATGTACTCCCTATCGCCAACAGCTGAATCACCTGCAGATGCTAGTACCAAAGCCCCACTGTCATCCATGGTATAGAAAGTTTCATTATCAGCGGTTGTAACGTGCGTGAAACGGAATTCTCCGGTATCTCCTACCTTCAACCAATTGTTGATTACGCTTGTCGGAATGGTAGAATACCAATTCGCATCTGGATCATCAAAAGCAGTTGCATCTAAGGACATTTCTATGCCTTCTCCGGCGGTAACAGTAGCATTAAACGATGATACGGTAGCAGTGTTTCCAAGTGTGAACCACGCAAACGATGTTGTTCCAAGGGCGATGACCGCAAAAGCAACGGTCAAAATCGAAATAAATAATTTGTTAGTTAATCTTTTCATAAATTTCTCCTTATTTTATTTTTTAACTAATTTGTGTTGGCCTTTCCGGCCCGGAATTTTAATTGAACTTTTATTTCATCGCGCAAGATTGCATCAAAGCAATCTGCATCCCATCCTTCTAACCAAATGTTTAGGGTTACTTTACCAACATAATAAGTTTTTGTTAAATCGGTATGTTCGCCATCCTCAATTAATTCCATGATCTTTGAATTTTCATTCATTGCAACATAGGGGTTATGAGGGAAAAATTCGGTTAATTCATTTACGACGTTCGGCTTTTCAATTGGAGTCTGAATTGGATGCACGACTTTTTTGTTAGCGTAGCTCAGGGCCCCATATGGGACACCATAACCTCTTAAGGGATCTCCGCTCGGATCGACGATGATTTGAACCAAATCATCAGCGTTTCGAGTATCTAAGAGGTTTTCAGGAATTTGTTCTTCTAGAAAAGAGATTCTGACGGCATCGCTCGCATAATAGGTATTGTGATCGCCAACGTGAACAATGTCATCAATTTCATTCGGACCATTAACGAAGGTCTCATCGGACCTCCAGTTCATTCCCATGGAAACCACATAGGTTCCATCCATTCCAATATCATATTGCACTAAATCACTAACATTCTCAACCAGATAAACGTTTCTTTCAGCTCCGTCGGTTCTAAACCAAAGAGTTAAAGACGCATAATCTATATTCGGGATTGCAGCTCCGGCGGCACCTGACCGACTTGCTCTAAAAGTTTCCCCATCAAATGAAGTTATGTCCTCCATTTGAATCTCCGCAAGTGCATCAGTAAACAAATCACTAGGTAATGTGCTGTAATAGGTAATGCCGTCTAAGGAAACTTCAAGTTTGTCTCCCGCACTAATGTTCACAACCAAACCATCCAAGAAGTTTTTGTTCGTCATGGTGATCCAGGCGTAAGTAACGGTTCCAAGCATTATGGCGGAAAGGGTCAATGATAAAACCGAAAGTAATAATTTTCTTATTATCTTGCTCATTTATCTCAACTCACCTTGTTTCCTCAAATCGTATTTCTTATTTCTTCATTCCTCTTCCGTCCCAGCAATAACAAATCTCATTTGTAATTTAATCATTCCTCCGAGAATTCCATCAACGCAATCAGGATCTTCTCCCTCAAGCCAGATCAGTACGCTGAATTTTCGGTAAGTATTAGGCCGAAGGTTAGTTACCTGGGTATTGCAGATGACATCTTCGGAAACAAAATCAATTCCGGGCGGAATATCCTCGGGATATTCATACTCAACCGTGTCGGCTTTCTGATACATTTTTTCGATGGTATCATCTTCGATGATCAATACTCGGATGGCATTGTCAACTTCCAAATAGAGATCAGTGATAACAATGGAATAATTAATATCAACGGTTTCGCTGCCAACGTTTTTTAAGTAAAAGGTGTAAGCAACGTATTTATAATCCTGATCAATGAAATCTCCATCGGTAGACTTAACTTCATCGAGCTTCAGCCAACTGTAGGTGATGTCTTTCACATCCGATACCGGATTAGCCAAAAGCCGAGGAGTCGGTGCCAAGAATTCGGTATCATCGCAGAGAATGATTCCGCGAGTATAGGAAGCTGGGTCGATGCTCATGACGAAGTTTCCTGAATTCTGACCATAGAAGGTGAAAATCCCAACTGCCAAAGAGAGAAACCCGGAAATGACCAGCCCGATTGTTACAACCGTGGTTTTCATGGTCAGTTTCCTAACCCCGAGAACTTTGGAAAGTCGCATGCACGCACCGCCTTTCATGGAATTTTTATAAACAAAAATGCCAGTTGCATCTCGATAATGGCAACTGGCAACCTTTTAAGGCCCTATAGTTTTGCGTCGCTGGATTTCTCCAGGTTTGCTCTTTACATATTTTTTGATTCAAGTTTTTGTTAAAAGGGTATTATATTTATATTTGGTTATAAATAAACGTTATACACAAAAACAAGTTAAAAAGGAAGCCCTAAATAACAAAAAAGCCAGCATCATTTTTTAAACGACAACTGGCTACCATTTCAGGCCCTTTAGTTTTGCGTCGCCGGATTTCTCCGGTTTTGCCTTTTACATTTACTTATCTCTAAGTGCCATTATATTATCATAGGGCATTTTTCTTGTCAACAAGTTTTGAATAAATTGAAATAAATATTTAAATTGTAATAAATCAACTTTTTTTGTCAATGTTTTTCGATTGTTTTAATGGTTTTGCCTTCCAAGTTTCATTGCGAATGAACCCCTTTAAGTCTTCTTTGGACATCGGGTAAGCGAAATAATAGCCCTGAACGATGTCAATCCCAAACTTGTCGATCTTCTCAAGCATCTCCTCATTCTCGACGCCTTCCGCGATGATCCTCTTATTATTGGTCTTGGAAAAATCAACGAGCATGGACGCAAACTTCTCGGTCATGTAAGACTGTTCGTTGTCTTTGAGGAAAGAACGATCCAACTTGATGATGTCGATTGGCATCTTTTCCAACTTGGACATCGTTGAGAAGTCCAATCCGAAGCCGTCAATGGCAATCTTGAAACCCAATTCCTTAAGTTTTTTGATGTTCCCCATGATCTCGTCATATTTTTCAAAGATCGCAAATTCCACGATTTCCAAAGTAATGTTTTCAGCGTTAAGCTTATACTTTCTTAAGATCTTCTGGAGGTCCATGACCAGCGAATCAATGATCAATTGTTTCGGGCTTAAATTCAAAGATAAACGGAAATCGTTATCCGGAAAATCGTCTCGCATATCATAAAATTGCTTGATGAGATTTTCCATTCCCCACAGCCCGACCCAGTAAATGTCCCCGGTTTGTTCCATGATGTTCATGAATTGATTCGGAGGAAGTACGCCGTGATCGGGATGGTTCCAGCGCAGAAGCGCTTCCGCTCCATACATGGTACCCGTCCGGTAATTGATGATCGGCTGATAATAAAGCAGGAACTCTTTGCTTTTCATCGCGTTCTTGATCTGATAATAGTATTCGAGGTTTTCGATTTCTTTCTCATCAATGCTCTCGGAGTATAGCATGATGTCGTTTCCGCCTTTTTTCTTGATGATGTAAACCGCGATCTTCAGCGAGTTCAAAAGTTGTTTTAAAGTGTTTCCGTGTTTCGGGAAGAAACAGACGCCAATGCTGGCAGTCACGTTGATGAACGTGTCGCTGTAGATCTTGACGGGCATTCGGACAACCTCGGACAGTTTCTTGGCTAATTCCAAACATTGAATGCGGTCATATTCGCTTCGCATGAAAATCAAAAATTCATCGCCCCGCATCCGGGCCATTTGCACCCGTTTGGGAAGAACCTTGTTAATGTTCTCAGCAATTTTTCCCAAGGCTCGTTCGGATTCCTTCTCCCCGAAGGCGTTGATGATGTCGGTAAATTTGTCCAAATCAATGTAAATTAAAGAAAAAGTCGTTTCCAAAGTGGCTTTTTGGATAAAGCCGCTAATGGAATTGCTCAATTCGGCTTTTGGAAGGACGCCTTCCAGAAGAACCGCTTTTTCATCTTTATATTTGATTCGTTCGCGAAGAACCGCTTTCAACAAAAAATAAGCGGCTACAACCGAGATCACGATGCAGATCAGGGACAAAAAGATGTATGAGCCCTCGCTGAAATTCGCTAAAAACATGAGATCACCTCGTTTGATTCACAATTATCGTTCTTTTAGAAGAACTTGTTATCTTTGACTTTGATTTTCAATTCTTTGGTCTTATCGATATTATACTCTTGAATGAGCCGAACTGCAATTGCCATCGGTACGGCCGGGCTGATCAAGTGGCCTTGAATGACGCTGCAGCCGCTCTTGAACAAAAACAGATTCTGCTTTTCGTCTTCGACGCCTTCGGCGATGACGTCAAGGTCCAAACTTCGGGCCATCGAAATGACTTTGGAAACGATGGCCCGGGAGAATTTATCGGTATTGAGATGGCGGATGAATTCTTTGTCGATCTTGATCGTATCGATCGGCAAGTCTTTCAGATAAAGCATGGAGCTGTATCCGGTTCCGAAGTCGTCAAGATGAATGTTGAAGCCGCTGTTTTTTAGCAGTTTCAATTTATCAATGATGGCATCGAAGTTGATCATCAGGAAGGTTTCGGTTATTTCAATGGAAATGGCATGAGCTTGCAGCTGCGCTTCTTCAAAAGCTTCCACGATCTCATTGACGAATCCGGCTTGAAGAAGCTGGACCGGCGAAATGTTGATGGAGATCCTGACCCCGAATTTCTCAAGTTCTTTTGCCATCCGGAAAGTTTCTTTGATGACGAATTTTCCGATTTCGATGATGAGGTTATTCTGCTCGGCCAGTTCAATGAAGTAAGCCGGGGATTCCAAAATGTATTTCGGGTTGTTCCAACGAATCAGCGCTTCAAAAGCCACAATCCGACCGTTGCTGTTGTCATATTGCGGTTGCAAAAACATGACAAACTCATGATCCTGAATGGCCTTTACCAAGTCGGTTTCCATAATCTGTTCCCGGGTGATGAATTGACCCAAGCCCAAATCATAGGTAATGAACTTCGATCTTCGGGAGTTCTTGGCCCGTTTCAAAGCGATCATCGCGTGATCATAAGCCATGGAAGGCGTCAGGTTGTTATAAAGCTCGGCTTCGATGTTGAAGATGCCCATTTTTACATCGAGACTGAGCAAGTTGTTTTGAATCTCAACCGGTTTTTCCAAGGTCGTCAGAACGCTTTCGACCCAGCGCTTGACATCATCAAATTTTTCCACTTTTTCAAACAAAACCACGAAATTATCAACATCGGTATTGAATAGCATGGCTTTTCTCCCCGTCAGGGCGTCGCTAACGATCGTTGAAAGTTTGATCAAAGTTTCATCGCCGATCTTCATTCCGAACAAGTTGTTGATGTTTTTAAATGAGGTGATGTCAAAGGCTACCAAGGAGTTCTTCTCATTTAAGAAAGCGGCATTGGAAAACAAATCCTTGAGCTTCATGAGCAGGAAGTTTTTATTAGGCAATCGGGTGGTTTTGTTGTACAAAGCCATGTTTCGGTTGTACAAATAATCTTTTTCCCGTTGGGTAATGTCTTCACCCAAAAGGAAGAATCCCAATCCGGATTTTAGCGGAATGAAACGGATAAAAATATCTTGATTGGCCACGGATGTAAAGACCGCGGTAAACGGAACTTGTTTCTTGATCATCGAAAGAATTTCCGATCCGCCAATGTCGGCCTTCAGGTCGCTGACATTCGTGAAATCGCGATAAGATTGAATATTGGTTTTACAGGTTCGGTTAATGTAGCTAATTTTACCCCGAGACGTCACTCGAACGATGTACGGTTTCGAATAATAGTAAACCAAGCGTGCCGCTTCAACATCCGAGTTTTTGGTCCGAAACACATAATAAATGCCAAACAAAGAAATGGCAAAAGCAATCAGGACCACCGCTAGGACGATCACCAAAGTAGTGATCAAATACGCCATCGAAGTCATGACATCTTTTTTAGCAAAGGCATGGACAACAAACAAATTGCGGCTGGAAAATTCCGTGGACAAAGGCGAGTAAGCCAAGAAGGTCCGTTCGCCAGCAAAATTAACCGTTTTTACATTGGAAATCCCGGTGCTCAAATCCGCCAAGATCAAATCAATGGTTCCCTCATCTCCGTAACCGCGGACATAGTGTTCGAAAAGTTTGTCTTTGGCGGTTTCGTGATCACCCTGAAAGTTTATGAGGCCATCCATGCTGATGATGAAGTACTGGTTGTTGGGGATGTTCTCCACATCAAGGAAGATTGGATCAAAATAATCAATGGCGTCAAAAATGGCAATGATGTCGCCAATTTTGAAGAAGCAGCGCAAAGTCGCATCGGTATTGTTCGCAAAAGCATCGCTGTAGGAATAGATTGCAATGTTTTGGTCATAATAATCGGTGTTAGTGAAATCGAAATTATATGTGTAAATCAACCCGCCGATTTCATAACGGTCCGCAAAGGCCTTTCCAAAAGCATCATAATGAATGTCTCCGACGGTAATGGTGGTTTTTTGGGCTTCCAACTGATCGACCAAATCGCCGTCCAAAGGATCTAGCCCCTCAATGATATCCGTTAATTTACCGTAATCATAGTCCAATTGAAGATCCACCGCCGCGGCGACCTTTTGATTGACAAAAAGTATGTTTTCGCTGGCTTTTGATTCCAAAAACCGCGTGCTGATGGTCGCATAGGTGGCATAAGCTACAAAAGCGACAATAGCCATGATGACGGAAAACAGAATCGTTATTTTAACGTTAAAAGACTTCATCGCTTCTCTCCTTGAAAAAATGGGTCCGTTCGTAATCTAATTATACACTATTTGAAAGTAATTGCAAGACGATAATCGGTTATCGAATGCCTGGAATAATTATTTGTTTCGTCATGGTTTTCTCAGAAAATGAAAATATGTATATTTGTAAATGATGT
>DDXT01000069.1 GCA_002347755.1 Caryophanales bacterium UBA2253 | reverse complement strand
TCAACAGAATTCTTGACAGACCCTTCTTTTCTCGTCAGGTTTTTTTAATTTCGTCATTCAGCGATTTCATGACCATCGGTGTTATTTTCACAATTCCCCGGTCATACGTAATCAGACCGTTGGTTTCGGATTCAACGTCGCTTAGTTGGGTATAAATGGCCGCGCAAAGGCCTTTTTTAATATTCGGAATAACTTCACCTTGGTAAAGGTTCACGACCGCGGCCTCCAGAGTTTTAGGATCTTTGAATTTCCGGTAACCGTATTCTTTGGTCAGATGATAGGCATGATCCGGTATTTTACATGAGTAACCGCCGAATTCGCTTAAGGCAACCGGACGAGCTCCTTTTTCAACATTGATTTTTTTGAAATAAGTGTGGATGCTGGCCAGGTCGGGACCGCCCTGATCAAACCAGCCGCTGGCCGCATCGATGATCCGCGAAGGATCCAGCGCCTTGAGGAAATCATAAGCCTTTTGAGATTGGAATTGACCCCAGCCCTCGTTGAAGATCGTCCAAAGTCCAACTGAAGGTGAATTGCCAAGCAACGAGACATTTTGTTTAATTTCCTCAAAAAACGCTGCTCGGGATTCTTCCGTTCCCCGGCCGAAGGAATCAAGACTTTTTTCATCGTCGATTCCCTTAAAACCGATGTTCGGAAGGATCATCATTTTGGGGATCGAAACTTTCCCCCCATTCACGAAATCCTGCCAGACGATCATTCCCAAACGATCGCAATGATAATACCAGCGGAGCGGTTCGACTTTAACGTGTTTTCGAAGGGTGTTGAAACCCATTGATTTCATGAGTTGGATGTCATCGACCAGCGCTTCGTCGGACGCCGGAGTGTACAACCCGTCGGACCAAAACCCCTGATCAAGAACGCCGCTCAGGAAAATTCCCTGATTGTTGAGGAAAAGGGCTTTTCCGTATTTGCCTTCACCCAAAGCCCATTTTCTCATCCCGAAATAGCTTTTTACAAAATCGTTTTTTAGTTCAACCGTCACCTCGTAAAGATGGGGGTTCTCCGGAGTCCAGGGAATGAAGTTCGGAAGGGCGACGATGTTTTCCGCCGTTTTGAATTTCTTTTCCAAAATGAGTTTTTGTTTTGAATATATTTTGATGATCCCTTGGGGTTCAAGCGTTCCCTCAAGGGTGATTTTAACTTCCGATTGATCGAAATCCGGAAGGATCTTCAGATTTTTCATGTGGTTTTTCGCCACCGATTCCAGCCAAACGGTTTGCCAGATGCCGGTAACGGGCGTGTAAAAGATCCCGCCCGGATTCAGAGACTGTTTTCCAAAAGCTGAATACGAAGAATTGGTCGGATCGCTGACGATCACCACCAGCTCGTTTTTCTCCCGAAGACCGTCGGTGATGTCCAAAGAAAACGGGAAATACCCGCCCTGGTGAGTCCCGAGTTTTTTTTGGTTCAGGTACACGGTGGCGTTTTGGTCAACCGCTTGGAAATTCAGAAAGACCAAATCTTTTTGGAATTTCTTCGGAAGTTCGAAGAAGCGCCGGTAAATGAGAAAATCATCGGCTTCCAAGCGTTTGTTGACCTTGGAAAGCAAAGATTCAATTGGGAAAGGAACCAGGATCTTTCCGTCGTAATGTTCCGGGATCAAGGGTTGCTTGTCGACGTGATAGTCCCAAAAACCATTGAGGTTTTCGAAGGAATCGCGGACCAGCTGCGGTCTTGGATATTCCGGAAGGACCCGGTCTTCAAGAAGCGTCTTGGCGTATTTGGTGTAAAGCTGTTTGGTATCGCTCATGAGGGGCTATTTGACCTTTCGGAATTCTTGAGTGACGGTAGTCGTAAAACTGGTCGGTTCATAAGTTCCGGTCTGGTGACGGGAAAGGGTCCGTCCATCCAATGTATAGATTTCATGGGGGAAGATCAAAGCTTCGATGTCGTTTTGGCCTTCGTCATAAGTAAGAGTCAAGACTTTTTTGTTTTTAATGAAGGTTCCGCTGGCGGTTGTTTCCTCGGCCGAAGGGGCGTCAAGTTTGGCAGTGACGGTAAAAGTCCCGCCTCTTTTTATTTCCAGATAATAATATTCATATCCGTCCAAAACATCGATCGGTTGGGAATCGGTTTGTTCCAAATAAGAAAGACATTCATATTTTCCGTAGACCCCCAAATAATTGATCAAAGATCCCCCGATCAGTCCCAAAGAAATCAAACCAACCAATATCGTGACGCCGATCATTACTTTTTTGCTCATGTTCTTCCTCCTAAAGTCCAGATTATTCTTGTAATATTATAACATGAAAACAGGAATTGAAAAACCTTTTGTTGCAAATTCATCATGAAAACTTTTAACCGGAAAAAGAAAACCAAGCAAAGAGTTGAGAAAAGGTCCCATTTATTGTATAATAGAAAAAAGAAAGCGGAAGATGCCATGATGAGACCAATTAAAAAAACTTTGGTAATGTTAATAATTTTGATGTTGTTCGGTCTCTCCGGATGCTTTTTTTCCGATCCTTACCGAAAAATGGATGATGTTTACGAGAACATGTTTTCGGGAGCGGATTTGAATGCGGTCACTACCAATCTGTATTTTCCGGATCAAGTCGACGGCGTCGATCTTACCTGGTCTTCAGCCAATTGGGACGTCATAACCAGCGAAGGCAAAATCACCCGCGGGAACGTTGACATGACCGTCGTCGTTGACCTCACTTTGGAATATCAAGGCGTATACGCTTTTGAACAATACACCATCACGGTTCTGAAAAAATCGGTGTATTCCGTGAGCCGCGCGGTTTCGACCGCTTCCGGGTCGGTGATCACCGTCGAAGGCGTCGTCATCGGCGTCATTGGTTCCGATTCGATCATTCATGACGGCGAAGCGGGAATTTATCTGAAAGGCTCGGGTTTGGGGCTGGCCATCGGGGATCAGATCCAAGCCGTGGGGACCAAGGATAGCGAAAGCGGATTGCACGTGATCCGTGACATTGCCAGCCTGAATGTTGTGGCCAAGGACGTGAATCTGCCGGGGGGATCCGCCGTTTCTGGTTTCTTGGAGATCAACCAACAAAGCCGACTCTATTCCATCGCCGATCTGACCGTCATCAGTCTTCCGGGGGCTTTTCCGGAGGAAACGGACTTATCGATCGGGCTTAGGGACAGCGCCGGACATGAAATGTCTTTATTGATCAAAGGCGAACTTGACTCGGCGATCTTTCAGGGATTGCTTCCGACGCTGCAAGCCTTGGAAATCGGCCATGAAGTGCGCCTGGACCAAGCGGTGAGCAATTACTATGGAGGCGGATATCGGCTGCTGCTCGTGACCGCGGCCGGATTGACTTCAACCACCTTTCAAGCCATTGATTCCTTTTATCCGGACATCGCGTCCATGGAGCTTTTGGATGATCTGCTTTTGGATGAAGAAGTGTATGTGGGGCTGCCTTCAACCATCAGCGCCAACGCGCTGATCATCCCGGTGGACTTCAAAGACTATGCTTTCTCGGCCGGAGACCTAAACCGGTTGGAAAAAGCCTTTTTTGGGACCGAAGCGGATACCGGTTGGGAAAGCGTGAAGAGCTATTACGAAGAGAGTTCCTACGGGAAGTTTGCTTTCTCCGGGACGGTTCTGGATGTCTTCCACACCCATGAAAATGCTTCTTATTATTCCAATTTATATAAAAACGGTTATGACGCCGAATACGAGATCATTCATGACGCTTTGACTTTCTACGACGGACAGATCGATTATTCGCTGTATGATCAAAACAACGATACTTACATCGACGCCCTGTATTTCGTTTATGCGGCTCCGGTCTATTACGAAGACGTGCTGTTCTCCGCGAACAACGTGGATTTGTGGTGGGCGTATGTTTCTCAGTACTTTACCGACGATTACGAATATTATGACGGCGTCGAAGCCAATTATTATTTCTGGGCGGGGTTGGATTTTATGGATGAACCGCTGATTGCTGGTTACCCGCACAGCACTTACGTGCAAATCAACTGCGCCACTTACATCCATGAAACCGGACACATGCTCGGTTTGGAAGATTACTACGATTATGACGATTCCGTCGGCCCGGACGGCGGTCTGGGGGGAGCGGATATGATGGATTACACGGTCGGGGATCACAATCCGTTTTCGAAGATCCTGCTCGGCTGGACAACGCCTTTGGTCGTGAGCGGGAAAACCACGACCCTGACTCTTCATCCGTTTGTTTCTAGCGGTGAGACGGTCTTGATCTCGCCGGGTTGGAAAGACACCTATTTTGACGAGTATTTTCTGATCGATTTCTATGTTCCGACCGGACTGAACGCGGCCCAGGCCGGCTATGACGGATTGTTTACTCAATCCGGGATCCGGATTTATCACATCAACGCGGTCGTCGATCCGAATCAGGGTTCTCCCCAAAACCTGGATGGTTATTATTCGGTCTTTTCTTTCAATAACAGCGATACCGCCCGAAAGTTGATCAAGATCATCGAAGCGGACGGCGATTATACGATTGAAAACACCGGGCTCGCGGAAAATGAAGATCTGTTCCGCCCCGGCGACATTTTTGGCCAAACCAGTTTTCCGACCTATCGGTATTATAATGGCGACTTGATCGGCTTTAAAGTCGAAGTCGTCAGCATGACGGCCACGACCGCGGTCATCAACATCATTTATGATTAATTAAGAGAAGAAGGTTCCCGCTTTGGCGGGAATCTCAGAGCGTTGACAAAGTCAACGCTCATTTTTTTCTTGTGAGAGAATGGGGCAAAGCCACCAAATAATTATCTTTTTTGTGGTATTAAATGAGTAATTTCCCCATTTTCAGGTGGTAGTGGGAAAATAAACGAACCCCATCTTTGGAAATGGGGTTTGTCATCAGTCTGAGGTTCCCGCTTGGGCGGGAATCTTTCTTATCTTCCAAATTCCTATGTCCTTTTTAAGAATTTTATGGTAAAATGACCTTAAGAAAAAGGTGAGTCCAATGGAAACAAATCACAAATCAATCACGCTGATTGACGGAAACAGTCTGATGTTCCGTTCCTATTACGCTACTTCGTATACCGGGAATCTGATGAAAAACCGCGATGGGGTCTATACCAATGCCCTGTTCGGTTTTTGCAACATGGTCAACCGGCTGCTGACCGAAGAAGTCGATTATGCTTTTGTGGCCTTCGACGCCGGAAAGAAGACCTTCCGCCACCAGCAGTACGCTGATTACAAAGGAACAAGAAAACCGCTTCCCGAGGAACTGCGGATGCAGATCCCGCTGATCAAGGAATACTTGGACATTCTGAAGGTCAAAAGGGCGGAGAGTCTGGAGTTTGAAGGCGACGATCTCATCGCCAGCGTGGCGCGATTGTCAATGGAAGATTTTGAAGAGATCCGGGTCATCACCGGAGACCGGGACCTGCTTCAGCTCGTCAATGAGAAAATCACCGTCTGCCTGACCAAAAAAGGCATCGGCGAACTCGACGAATACAATGCGGTCAATTTCAAAGAAAAAACCGGAATGACTCCGGAGCAGGTCGTGGAATACAAAGCCATCGTCGGCGATGCTTCCGATAATCTTCCAGGCGTCAAGGGCGTCGGGGAGGTCACCGCTCTCAAACTGCTTGACGAATACGGGAATTTGGACGCCATCTACCAAAATTTAGATAAGCTGACGCCGCGGGTCCGGTCGGCCTTTGAAAAAAGCCGGGAAATGGCTTACCGCTGCCGTTATTTGGCCACTCTCAAACTTGACATCAAGCTGGACTTTGAGGCGCTGGATCTGCGCATCAAAAAATATGACGTTGACGCTTTGATCGCTTTTTTCCAAAAAATGGAATTCAATGCTTTCTTAAAGAAACTCAACCAACAAAAAATCGTGCCGCTGAGCAGCACCGTAACGATAATTGATGATCCGAAAGCGAAACTGGAAGAGTGGTTAAAAGAAGACGCTTACGTGAATTTGGAGAGTTTCGGGCCCAGTTATTATCAAGGCCAGTTCCTGGGGATCAGTTTCGTCGCTTCTCAAAAACAATTGTTTTTTACCGCCGAAACGGTTTTGGGAAATCCGGCCCTAAAGAAATATCTGGAAAATCCGAAATTCAAAAAGAAAACCTTTGATTTTAAAGCCATGAAGGTTGTCTTGGCCCGAGTTGGCATCAACCTCCAAGGCGTGACCGATGACTTCATGTTGGCGGCTTATCTGATCAATCCGGCTTTTGGTTCCGACGACATCAAAAAAGCCATGGATAATTTTTGCGCCAACAGTTTGGCTTTCTATGACAACATTTACGGGGCCAATACCAAGATGAAGATCCCGCCAACCGAGATCTACGCGAAATACAGCGTGGACAAAGGCTTGCTGCTTCGGAATCTTGATCACGAAATCCATGAGAAATTGGAACAAATCGATGTAATGGATTTATATCAAACCGAACTGCAGCTCGCGGGAGTGCTGGCGGAAATGGAGCAAAACGGTCTTTTGATCGACCTTGAAGAATTAGAGATCAACGGGAAAGAAATGACCGCCAAAGCCGAGAACATCCAAGAAGACATCTACTTCATCGCCGGCGAAGAGTTCAACATCAACTCCCCGAAACAGCTGGGCGAGATCTTGTTCGAGAAACTTCATCTTCCCCATGGCAAAAAGAACAAGACCGGTTATTCCACGAATGTAGACATTTTGGATAAACTGGCCAAAGACTATGTCATTGCCCGGGAGATCCTGGAATACCGGACTTATACCAAACTGATCAGCACTTACATCAACGGCATCCGCGATCTGGCGGATAAAGATCACTTCATCCATCCGCTGTACAAACAAGCCCTAACTATGACCGGACGGCTGTCATCGGTCGAACCGAACATCCAAAACATGCCGATTCGAAGCGAAGAAGGGGAAGTCATCCGGGAATTCTTCATTTCCAGGTGGCAAGAAGGCGTGATCATGAGCGCCGACTATTCGCAGATCGAACTGCGGGTCCTGGCGCACATGGCCAACGATCCGGTCATGATCGAGGCTTTCGCCCAGTCCGTTGATTTCCATACCCAGACCGCGGCCATACTCAATGACATCCAGGCGAATCAGGTCACCAAAGAAATGCGCCGGGTGGCGAAAGCGATCAATTTCGGAATCATATACGGAATGAGCGCTTGGGGTTTGAGCGAAGCCATCAACATTTCGCAGTACGATGCCAATGTTTACATAAACAAATATTTTTATACTTATCAGCGAACCAAAGCTTTCCTGGATGAGATCGTGGCCAATGCCAAAAAAGACGGATACACCAAAACCATCTTCAACCGCCGCCGTTACATTCCGGAAGCGACCAGCGATAACGCCACGCTCCGTAATTTCGGAGACCGGACGGCGATGAATGCTCCCATTCAGGGAAGCGCCGCCGACATCATCAAAGTCGCCATGAACCGCATCAGTCAGAGGATGAAAGCGGAAGGGCTAAGATCCCTGATGATCGCTCAGGTTCACGACGAACTGGTGTTTGACTGTCTTCCGGAAGAAGTCGAAACCATGAAAAAGATCGTTGAATATGAGATGGAGCACGCCGCCGAACTGCGGGTTCATCTCAACGCCGACGTCGCCGTCGGAAAAAATTGGGCGCAAGCCAAATAATGAAAGGACCGATTATGGAAATCATCAACCGTCGCCGAAGCGTCCGTTCTTATACGGATCAGCCGATCGAAAAAGAAAAGATGGAAACCTTGTTGCGAGCCGCCATGCAAGCTCCGAGTGCTTGCAATCAGCAGCCTTGGCACTTTTTGGTCATTCAGGATAAAGAAACGATGCGAAAGATCGTGGAAGCCTCTCCCCGTTCGAAAATGGTGAGCGAAGCGGCCGCGGTGATCTTCGTCCTTTTGGACAACGAACACATGACCGTCCCGCTGATGGGACCGCAGGATGGATCGGCTGCGACCATGAACATTCTTCTGGCCGCCACCGAAATGGGAATCGGCAGCGTCTGGTGCGGAGTTTATCCGAATCCCGACCGCATGGATACCGTGATGAAAGTTTTGAACATCCCCAGCCGTTACAAACCTTTTTCCATGATCCCGCTCGGGTATCCGAAAGATCCGGACGCCTTGCATTTCACCGATCGTTTCGATCCCGCCAAAGTATCTTTCGAGAAGATTTAACATGCCGGAACTGCCAGAAGTAGAAACCGTTCGAAAGAGTCTGTTAGACCTGATCATCGGGAAAACGATCAGGGACGTAACCGCGCCTTATTCGAAAATCATCCGGAACATGGAATTTCCGGATTTTCGCTCTGCGCTGCTCGGCCAGACTTTTCTTGACGTCAAACGCAAAGGAAAGATCCTGATCTTGGTTTTGAACCGGGCCATTTTGCTGTCTCATCTTCGGATGGAAGGCAAATATGTTCTGAGACATGAAGAAGCGGTCGGAAAACACGAACATGTCATTTTTTGGTTTACGGACGGAAGCAATCTTCGTTACGCGGACACCCGCAAATTCGGAGTCATGGATCTGTTTTTGACCACGGATCTTTCCAAAGTCATGGCTTGCGAGCCGTTATGCAAAGTCGGGTTGGAACCGATGGACCCGGAAATGAGCGTGGCTTACCTGAAAAACCAATTCGGTCGCAGCCAAAAGCCGATCAAAACGACTCTGCTTGACCAAACCGTCATGGCCGGGCTCGGAAACATTTACGTTGATGAAGTATTGTTCCTAAGCAAGATCCATCCGAATTCCAAAACCAACGCGCTTTCTGACCGACAGATTGAAGACATCATCAAAAATTCGCAAACTGTCCTTCAAAAAGCCATCGAACTTGGGGGAACGACCATCCGCAGTTTTGTGTCATCCCATGAGGTCAGCGGCCGTTTTCAGAATGTGCTATTGGTGCATACCAAAGAAATCTGTCCGCAATGCAACGGAAAAATAACGAAAATACGGGTTGGGGGACGAGGAACATACGTCTGCGAAAACTGTCAAAAGAACTTGACATAAAAACCCAAAAAGAATAAACTGAAATCACTCGTCGGAGGACATACTATGATCATAGGCATTACCGGTTCGATTGCCACCGGAAAATCCGTTGTCACCAAGTATTTGGCCAAGAAGGGATTTCCGATCGTTGATTCCGACCGGCTCGCCCAAGCCGAGCTGGACCGTCCGGAAACCATGGCGGCGCTGACCCAACATTTTGGGGAAAAGATCTTGGAAAACCAAAAGATCAACCGAAAAGCCCTGGGAGCGATCATCTTCGGCAATACCGAGGAGCGCCTGTTTTTGAATTCGGTGATCCATCCGAAAGTAATTGCCAGGATCCGGGAACTGACCAAAGGAAATGAAGAAACCGTCTTCGTGGACGTTCCTTTGCTTTACGAAGCCAAAATGGAAGACTTGTTCGATCAAGTGATCGTCGTTTATGCCAATCCGGCCAATCAGCTGAAAAGACTGATGGCCCGCGACCATATATCCGAAACCTATGCGCGACAAAAGATCAGCGCTCAAATGGACGTTGAAATGAAAATCAGCCGGGCGGATCACGTCATCAATAACAATGGGTCCGTAAAGGAAACTCATCGTCAGATCGATGACATCTTAAGGAGGATCACCAAATGAAAATCAGAGATTATTTTTCCAATGATTTCGAAACCGGAGAAGAAAATAGCATCCCCTCGCTGAAGACGCGTTATTACCGGGGGCGTTACGAAGATGCGAAAGAAACCGTCCTGGAATTGGTGCGAGCCGAACGCGGGACCGTAAAAGCCGTGCTTGAGCAGTTTCACGAGATCGCTTTTGTTTGCCCGGCTTATTCGGCGACCGTCACCATCGTTCCCACCCATATCGGAGAAGTTGCCATTGACATCAAAGTCACCACTTATAAAGTGATTCCATGGCTGGCGGGAAAGAAAATAATCGAAAAACTATATAAACAACTGGATTCACAGCTGACTTTCAAGGGCGTGAGTTTGTATCGGGGGTAAAAGATTATGCCGATCACCATCAATGATAATTTCAAAGTAATTCAAAAACACATGTTAAGCGGCGAAGACAATTTCGTTTTGGCACAGATGTATCTGCCGATTATCGGAATTGATGGCTTTGGCTTATATAACCTTTTGTTTACCTTAGACGTTAATGAGCCGCATTCTTTCAAGAAGATCCTGGAAGCGCTGAACTTCAATTCCTTGAATTTTCTGACTCAGGCTTTTCACAAGCTGGAAGCCGTGGCCCTGATCGAATCCTACTTTCATGAACAAAAAGGTTTCTTATATCTTTTGAAGACCCCATTGTCTCGGACTTCATTCCTCCAGAACCCGCTTTTGTCTTCCTTTTTGACGACCCAAATCGGGGAAGTCGAAGTCATGAAGATGCGAACGGGGGTAGATCAGGGAAGCCTCCGCTCATACAAAGACATAAGCAAGGCCTTTGATGAAGTCTATGACGTTACCCATGAAAATGTTGGGAATGTGTTCAACCGGATCTTCAAGATCAAGAACAGCCAAGGCGTCAAGGTCCTCAATCCGGACTTTGATTACATTTTCTTCAAAATGAGTTTTGATTCCACCTTCATCGATCCAAAGATTTTGGATGACGAGGAATTCAAACAACAGATCCTGGCCATCAGTTTCAATTACAAACTGAATGAAGAAGAAATGAAAACGGCCATCGAAAAGACCATTACCGTCAACCGTGATCTGAAGTATGAGGACATTTCCAAACATGCCCGAGCTCTGTTTCAGGAAAAGAACAAAAACAAGACCATGCGCGTGGTCACCAAAGACGACGATGCCTTCTTGAACAGCCAAACCGATGACGAAACTTACCAATTGGTCCAAAGGTTGGACAGCATGGCGCCCGCGGATGTATTGAAAGAGCAGTCTGGGATCGCGCCGTCGGTGTCGGAAATCAAGATGTTCGAAGATCTGATCAACAATACCAAGTTTCCGATCGGGGTCATCAATGTCATGATCCTCTATGTTAGCAACCAAAAACAAGGTGAAATGCCGGGCTACAATTATTTTGAAAAAATAGCCAACAGCTGGGCGAGAGCTAAAATTACGAATACCAAAGCCGCAATTGATTATCTCAACCGGCCAAAGACCGAGAGATCGGGAAAAACTTATAATCCAACCAAGAAAGTGGCAAAACTTCCGGACTGGTACGAAAAATACGAAAAAGACCTGGAAAAGGCGGTTACGCCGGAGCCGCTTTCCGAAGAAGAAAAGAAAAAAGTGCTTGAAGAAGCCAACAAACGTTTCAACGATTAGAAAGGGGCATTCATGAAATACGACCTAAAACAACTAACGGAACCGATCCTTCAGGATGCTCTGATCCGGGATTTCTGCCAAAAACACCAGCTGAACGAAACAGACGTTGTCAACAACCTCGGCACTTTTCTGGCCCAAAAAGAAAATGATTCCGTCTGTTCTTCATGCAAAGGAAAAACCTGCAAATTGGATCCCCTCGGCATGCAGACCAAACTCGCCTTCGGAAACAAAATTGAACTGGTTTATTTTCCTTGTCCGAAAATCGAAATCCTGGACAAATCGCATTTGGAGATGCTGTTTTTCCCAAATCAGGAGCTTCTTGAAAACCAAAAGTTGGTCGTCAATGAGTCTCGGGGCTTGGCACTAAAAAGCATCATGAATTTTTATGATCATTATCAAAAAGGGAGTTTTACCAAAGGCATATTTCTTCATGGGGCATTTGGAACCGGAAAAACCTTCCTGATGATGCAGTTGGCCAATAAATTGATCAAGAAAAACGTGAACGTTCTGATGGTATATTATCCGGATCTCGTCCGTTTCATCAAGAGTTCGATTGCAACCGGAGAACTGGAGAAGACCGTCAACCGGTTGAAATACGCCGAAGTATTGATTCTCGACGACATCGGGGGGGAAAGCAATTCGGCCTTCATCCGCGATGAGGTCTTCGGGCCGATTCTTCAATTCCGTTTGGCATCGAATCTTCCGCTGTGCATGACCTCCAACTATGACTTCGATCTGCTCAAAGAGCATTTCATGGAGACAAAAGACGAGATCAATAAAATGAAAAGCGACCGGCTGATCGAAAGAATGCGGTACATGATGAACCAAATCAAACTGGAAGACAAAAATTATCGGGTTTGAAAGATCATTTGAAATTTGTTTTAAATAAAAAATACAAACAAAAAGCCCAAAAGGATTTTGTTACATTCCTTAAGGGCTCTTTTTTTACTGTAAAATCTGAAAATTGACTTTCATAAAGGGAAAAATGGTTTTGGTGATAGGAATCAATGAGAAGAGACCACAATGTCCCAACCGCAACAAATCAAAAAGATAAAAAACAGAATAACGCTTGTGCATAAAAAAGACCAAAGATATTTGTTTTTATTTTTATTAAACATTAGGAAACCGAGATTGAGAAGCAGAAATACTCCCAGAAAAACAGATGTCCAAAGAAAAAACAGGCTGAAGTCCGCTCGGGGAATCAAATACAAAAGGAAAGAAACCAAAGGGATCATTAACAGAATCGATGAAAGCACGATATAGGAAATCTTCAAAGGTTTTGTCTCTTTCTCATGAAGTTTGAAAGCCAAAAAGGATACAATCCAATAAATCCCCGTCAAAGAAATCAAAAATCCAGCCATTTCCTCAAACACCAAAAAAGACAATCCAGCCGAGACCAAGAAAGCCAAAGAGCAGGCGAATGAAGCGCCCATCAGACCAAATCGGGTCTTTTTTTCGTTTCTCCAAAACGATAGAGCGCTCCAAAGCACGATTTGGATGATCGAGACGATTAGAAACAGCATCGTGATCTGAAGCTTTGTTCCGCTTTCAGGGAGCACAAACATCAAAATGATTTCAGAAATGAAAATTCCCAAAAGTGAAAAAAGCAAACAATAGAAAAGAAACAAAGCCGGTTTCTTCATAATCTTTCCTCCAACAATTCAATCTCGGGGGCGGAAAGGAAAGCATTAAAAGGCTTTTCGTACAAAGATGCCCCACGTAATGATCGCCAAGAATCCATTAATAACCAACTCCCATTATCCCAAATGAATCTCTCACGAACGGTGCTTGGATCTGATGAACTGTTTCCCCAAAACAGATAGGGGTAAACATCATATAAATAATGAAGATTTAAAGAAATCGAAGAACTGTAGAAATTAAAAGTTCCCATAACCAATGCATTTACATCGATATTCCCATTCAAATCATAGATTACTTCCGAAGTTGAATTTGGCCATTTTTGTAAAATGGTTGTTTCGGGGTTCAGGGTATATTTAATATTGTTAAAGTTGGATGTATCCCCATCAAATAATCCCAATTGGTGAAAATAAGCTCTAGGGGTTTCTAGACTTTCGTCATTGCCATATAGATTTAGAAATGAATTCTCATTGTTTGGGAAAATTTGTTGGCTGGCATTTCTTCCATAATGTTGATTTCGATGGACGTACAATTTTTGATTTGCGGCCTCAATGATCAATTTGTCATTATCAATCAAAGTGATTGATGCTAAATTTAACACGACGGAACTGGAATAATCAATTTCAATTTTTGCATCTTCGTAATTGCCAACATCACCATAATAAGCAAGCGGAAGATTGAAATATCGCAAAAAAGGTCCGTATGATTCTACTTCATTGATTAACTCAAAGCCCAGAAAATCCTGAGCAAAATTTTTGTCAAATGAATCTGGAGTGATATTTGGATCTCCATAATAAGTTACATCGATTCTGAAATTTACTGATTCAAAATCATCCGTGAAACTGCTCTCACCCAAATAAGAAGAAGTCGAGAAAAAATAAGGAGTTTTCTCAATTGAAAATGATAGGTACAACAAGGGAACACTGAAATTGTTGGCATAGAGGATCCCTCTTTGATCCAACATTGTTTTAATTTGGTTTTCCGTTGCTGAAGGCATGGATTGCAATTCGGTTGCAAAAAAATAAAGTTTCCATGCATATACGCTATCCAAATCATCCTCTTGAATGATGGATTCCCAATTTTCAAAAATATATTTTATTGAAGATAAGGCTTCCATCTTACTATCCGTATCAATTGGGAAGAGTGGGCTTGAAGCTTGTATGGGAACCCCGCGGATACAAATAATCCCCATAAACAGCAAAACAAAAACAAGCAATAATGCTTTTTTCAAATTCATCACCTCCGAATTGACTATAACATAATAGTAGAGATTTGTCAAATTAGCAGAGCAAAAAAGAGGCCATTCCCATTTCATTTTACCAAATTCCCTTTTCACAACATTGACATTGACTTTTGGGCATCCTTGTTGTATAATTTTAAACAACCAATCAAGCGATGAAATGGACACGGTCTTCAAAACAACCGATTCAAAGCGATGGCATGACAGTGAGAGTTGCCAAACCGGAATTGAAGATTACTACCATGGAGCCGAACTCGAAAGATGTTCCGTAAACGTCCGCGTTAAGGAGTTTGAGTGCGATCGGTTTTCATGCCGGCCGAAACAAGGTGGTACCACGTATATATGCGTCCTTTCAGGGGACGCTTTTTTTATTCAAGCAAAGGAGAAAAAAATGAAAATTAAATTTTTGGACGGAAACGTCAAAGAGTACGCTGACGGAAAATCAGCTTTGGAAATTGCCAATTCGCTGTCCGCGTCATTGGCCAAGAAATCGGTGTTCGCGAAAGTCAACGGCGAGAGTTTTGATTTGACCAGGCCGATCTTGAATGATGCAACTTTGGAACTTGTCACCAAAGAATCTTTGGAAGCCTTTGGGGCTTTGAATCATTCTTGCAGCCATTTGTTGGCCAGCGCCATCAGGAAACTATATCCCCAAGCCATGTTCGGAGTCGGACCGGCCATTGAGGAAGGTTTTTACTATGACATCAACCCGGGCGAAGGCATCAAGATCACCGAAGAAGATTTGGGAAAGATCGAAGCCGAGATGAAGAACATTGCCAATCAGGATTTGCCTTTCCAACGCCTGGAGATCTCGAAAGAAGCCGCTTTGGAACTGTTCAAGAGTGATAAATACAAAAAAGAGATCATCGGCGAGCTGGAACAAGGTGCGGTCATTACCGTATACCGCCATGGCGACTTCACCGATCTGTGCCGGGGACCCCATGTTTTGAGCACCAAACTTCTGAAGAATTTGAAACTTTTGGCCGTGAGCGGCGCTTACTGGCGCGGGGATTCGAAGAACGAACAATTGCAAAGAATCTACGGAACCTGCTTCTTTACCGAAGAGGACCTGAATCATCATTTGGAGATCCTCAAAGAACGCGCCGAACGCGATCATCGCAAACTCGGAAAAGAATTGGATCTGTTCATGCTCTCCGAATATGGGCCGGGATTCCCGTTCTGGCTTCCGAAAGGTTTGATTCTGAAGAAGACTCTGGAAAACTTCTGGTATAAGATCCATACCCGCGAAGGCTATCAGTTCATTCAGACTCCGATCATGTTGAACAAGGAACTTTGGGAAGTATCCGGACACTGGTTCAATTACCGGGACAACATGTACACTTCCGAAATCGACGGACATCAGTTTGCCATCAAACCGATGAATTGTCCGGGGGGAATGCTGGTTTATAAAAACAGCATTCATTCATACAAAGACTTCCCGCTGAAGGTTGGAGAACTGGGATTGGTTCATCGTCATGAAGCGAGCGGAGCTCTGAACGGCTTGTTCCGGGTTCGCGTCTTTACTCAGGATGATGCACACATCTTCATGAGAGAAGATCAGATCATTGAAGAAGTAGGAAAACTGATCAAACTGTTTGAAGAGATTTATTCGGTTTTTGGGCTCTCCTATCACATTGAACTTTCAACCAGACCGCTGGAAAAATACATCGGATCGATCGAGATCTGGAACCGTTCCGAGGAAGCCTTGGCGAAAGCCTGCGAGTCCGTGGGGAAATCCTATAAGATCAACCCGGGTGACGGAGCTTTCTACGGCCCTAAGCTGGACTTCAAGCTGCGCGATTCCATGAACCGCATTTGGCAGTGCGGAACCATCCAGTTGGACATGAACCTTCCGGAGCGCTTTGATCTCACTTACGTGGGTGAAGACGGGGAAAAGAAACGTCCGGTCATGTTGCACCGAGCCATTTTCGGGTCTTTGGAACGCTTCATCGGGATCATCACCGAGCATTACGGGGGGGCTTTCCCGACTTGGTTGGCTCCGGTTCAGGTTAAACTGATCCCGGTCAATCCGGATCATCATATGGCTTATGTCAATGAAATCAAGGCTCTGTTGCTTGATGAGGACATTCGCTTTGAAGTTGACGAACGTGACGAAAAACTGGGATACAAGATCCGCGAAGCCCAGACCAAGAAGATCCCATACCAATTGGTTTTTGGCGATCAGGAGCAGGCTAATCATCAGCTGACTTACCGAAAGTATGGTCAGATTGAGACCAAGACTGTCAGCGTGGAGGAATTTATTCGCTTAATCAAGGATGAGATCAAAAAATTAGGCAAATGATTTTATGATCAAAGACCTGTACGTCGAACTGTCGTTATATCAGGAACGGATGCATCAGAAAAGCAAAGAGAAATTTCGGAATTATCTGCAGACCAAAGCCATCCAACATCAACTTGGGTATCAAATCATTCCCCAACACCGATTTTCGAAAAACGTGGTGATTGGAAATTTGGAAACAGCCGAATACATTCTGGGGGCGCACTATGACACGCCCCCCAGAATGCCGAGCTTTCTGATGAAAAGTGTTCTCTTTTTCAACATCCTCATGCCGATTCTGTTCTGCGCGCTGTTCGTTGGGAGCATTTTGCTGTCGATCCACCTATTGATCCCGATTGCCATCGTCATTTACTTCTTTTTGTATTCGGAAGGTTTTTTGGCAATCGCGAACAAATTTAATTTTAACGATAACACCAGCGGCGTTTTGACGCTTTTGTATCTGATGGGAAAACTGAAAAGCTCAAAAGTAGCTTATGTTTTCTTTGATAATGAGGAAAAGGGATTGGTCGGATCGATCTCCCTCATCAAATATCTCCAAAAACACAAATTGGATTTTCGGCGTCGGAAATTCATCATCTTTGATTGCGTCGGGGTCGGGAATACATTCGGGTTCGACCATTTCCGAAAACCCGGGTTATCCAACGAATTAGAAGCCCTCTTCAATAAGCTTCAATTCAAGGATTATGATTGCGTCGTCCGCAAGGGAAGCGCCTTCGAACTTTCCGATCATGCGGTCTTTGCTAGATACAGCCATGTTGGGGTCTTTGCCTTTTCGAAAAATGCCAAAGGAAAATTAATCATCAAAAATGTCCATTCACACAAAGACAAAGAAATCGTTTTGGAGAACATTTTGGTCATATCCAAAACGATCGAGGAATATATTATGCAAGGGGGATTAAATGGAAAATCAAATATACAAAAAGCTTAGCAATGGGAATTTTTATGTCATTGCTTTCTTGACGGGGATAGTTCTTTTTTATTTGCTTTCGGTTTTGGCGATGTTCGCCGGGATCATGGGGATGGAGTATCGGTCGCCGGGCTTTTTTCAATCCTTCTGGGACACTTATCTGACCGGAAACATGGGCCTGAACGCCGATCTATATTACGGAATTTTGAATGTTTCCCAGATGGTCGGCGAATTGATCCTGGCCGGCCTGTTTGTATTCATCCTAAAAAATGAATTAAAGAAAGATGCGCTAAGGTTCAAGACCGAATGGAAAAGCCTTTTGGGAACGATTGTGGTGGGGTTCATCATTCTGCTGGGCCTCAGCTTTGCCTTAAGTTTGATTTATACCTTGTTCGGGATCGAGGGGACTTCGGAAAACCAGGAACTAATCGAATCGCTTTTGGATGGGGATTACCGGTTCTTCATGTATTTTACCACCCTGCTTTTGGCGCCCTTCGTTGAAGAAATTTTATTCCGAAAACTTTTGTTTGGGGTCATCGAGGATAAATTCCGCTGGAAACCGATCTTCGCGATCCTCATCTCCGGGGTCATCTTCGCGTCCATTCATGGTGTAGACATCTTCATTTTCCAATACTTGGGGATGGCTTTGGTGTTATGTGCCAGTTATTCTTTTTCCAAAAACAACATTTATGTGCCGATGGGGATCCATTTTTTGAATAATCTGCTTTCGGTGCTGTTTTATGTCCTTTATTCGGTGGCTTAATGCAAAATTACGAAGATTTGATTAAAAAAGCCCAGGAAGCTTATCAGGACAAGGACTTTGCTTCGGCGGCGAAATACTACGAACAGGCTTTTGAAAAGCAAGTCATCGCGGAAGATCTAGTCGATTTGGGCGTGGTTTATCTGGATGACAAAAATCCGTTCAAAGCCGTTTCCGTATTTCAGGAGGCCGTCGAAAACTTTCCCGGCTTTGCTTATGGTTTCTACGGTTTGGGCGTGGCTTGCGAAGACTTGGGAAAAAAAGAAGAAGCCTTGAAAGCCTACGAGCAGGCCATCGAACTGGACCGAACCTTCTATGATGCTTATTTCAACATCGCCCTCATGGCCGAAGACGATGGCGATGAACAGAAAGCTTACGACTATTACAAGAAGACCCTGCTTTATTCCCCGGATCATTTTTGGGCCAACCTCAATTTGGGATCCTTTTATGAAAAAAGGGATTATCTGGAATTGGCCTTGGACCATACGATGCGCGCTTATCGGATTGATCCGAAAGAGAAGATGGTCGCGTACAATCTCGGGGTCGTTTATGGCAAAATGAAGGATTTCGAGAAAGCCAAAAAATACTATCTTGAGGAAATAGCGAAAAGCAACGGTTACATTCTGGCGTATTCCAATTTGGCGATCATTTACAAAGACGCCGAAAAGAACTACAAGAAAGCCCGTTACTATTATCTTCAGGGCATAAGCAAAGACAAGGACAATACGGTCATGTGGTACAACCTTGGATGCTTGTACGTGCTGATGAATGATTACGAAAATGCCAACAATTGTTTGCTTTACGCGAACATGAAAGATAAAACGGTTTTTTCTTATATGGAAAAAGACGAGGAACTGAAGGAATACCGTTTGACGGATTCCTATCAGGAACTATTGAAAAAAATTAAGGGTTAAACCTAGGATACTGGTTCATAGGATCTCTAATATTGTTTTTCACCAACGATATCTCAGATTTTATGGACTTTTTTTATTCACATTCCCTTATTTGCCAAGCAAAGCAAATACAGTATGGCTTTTTAAGAACAAAAAATTGTACTTTACAAAAACTTCGTTTATTAGTATAATCGAATCGGGATGAAAGCGGATCATGCGGCGAGGATAAGCAGAAAAGAAATCGATCCGTAAGTTTCAGCCCATCATGTGGGCTGATTTTTTTATCCCAAGACATAAAAAGATAAGGAAGGGGACCAATGAGAAAACTTTTTAAAAGATGCCTTAGCGAAAAAGCGATCGTGGCTTTTTCACGCGTAATCAAAAAAACCAGCAAGACCTTAACCATCATCGTCTTGTTTGCGATGTTAGCCAATTATTTTCCGTGGAGCTTGATCAAAGGACCGACGGTAGAAGCAGAAACGATAATAGAGAACCTGGAGAGCGAGGATGCATATTCCAGCGTGGAGATCGATCCGAGCTTGGTTCCGATTGATTTTGAGGTAACGGATAAACGCGGTCAAACCGAGAAACATTTCCGGAAAATCGATGGGACTTATGAAGTCGTCTTGTACGATAGCGCCGTTCACTATAAGGAAAACGGAAAGTGGCAAGACATTGACAACACGCTTAATGATCTCGGAGAGGAATACGAAAACAAGAAAAACGATTTCAAGATAAAATTTCCCAAAGTCTTGGATGACAATAAAGTGATTTCGGTAAAATACGAGGATTACAAAATCACCTGGAACCTGCAAGGAATTGACGAAAGCATAGCAAATATCGGAACATCCCAAACGGAAAAATCCGATGATCGGCGAAGCCTTCCGAATATCAAACAAACCACCACTTATAAAAGCATAAATGAGAACGTAGACTTGGAATATAACCTGATCGGTAACACCCTGAAAGAGAACTTCATTCTGAATGGGTATACCGATGGTTTTCACATTGATTTTTACATCAAGACCCAAGGGCTGTCACTGATCGAGAAAGACAAAAAATTGGTCTTTGAAAACAGCCTTGGGGAAGAGGTCTTTTACATGGACCGGCTTTTCATGTTTGATTCAAACGGGGAGATCTCGTATGACGTCGGATATGAACTAACGGAAATCAAAGACGGAGAATACCGGCTGATCATCACCCCAAGCGACACGTGGCTGAAAAGCGCGGCCTATCCCGCGGTGATCGACCCCACTCTTTATAGTTCAACAACTACCATGTCCATTGGCGACACTTACGTCAAATCGAGCGCTCCGAACAACAATTACGGAGGGCTGACCAACATCATTCTGTCCGACGGCGTCGAAAGCCGCCAGTACCGTGGACTTATTAACTTCTCCATTCCGTCATCGGTTTTGGATCAAACGATCACATATTCACAGATGACGCTAAGAAGCAGCGCGTCAACCGGTGGCTATATCAAGGCTTATCAGAACACGAATCCTTTCGTGGAAAACTCAGTAACCTGGAACATTTTTGAAAATAATGATGTATGTGGCGACGAAGTGATCGATTATCATAAAGTCGGAACCGATCCCAAATACGTTTTTGACATCACCGAGTCAGTCAAAGAATGGCAGATCGGCGCCGATCCAACCGAGGATCTGATGGTACCCGGATTTACTTTGGTGGACAACGCCGAAGAAAACAATACTGTTTTTTCTTCGGAGCAAGCCACTGTGGAATTGCGACCAATGATAACGATTGGTTATGAGGAACCGGCCGGGTTAAAAGATTACTGGACCTATACATCACAGGAATTGGGAGCGGCGGGGACCGGATATGTCTGCGATTATACCGGAAACCTGACTTTCACGAGAACCGATTTTTCAATCAGCAACGAGATCATGCCGTTTTCGCTGGATTTCATTTATAACGTTTCTGACCGCAGTACCAACATCGGTTATGGAAAAGGCTGGGAAACGAATTATAACCTGCGGCTCTTGCTTGATTCCGCCAACTGGTCCTACTATTTAGAAAAACCGGATGGAAACAAAGTCTATTTCATGGACGAAACCTTCGTCCACGATGACAGGCTTAATTTAAACATGTACATATCCATCGCGGAAGACGGATCAAGGATAAAATTACTCCGAGACTATTACAGCCAAACTTTTATTATCAGGACGATCTCAGGCGTCGAATATTCTTTCTCGCCGAACGGAAGATTGGATGAAATATACGTCATTGATAAAAATACCACCTTCTTCATCGAATATATCAATTCCACTCCCAAAAAATCGATTACATAGTTGATGAAGCCGGAAACAAAATGGATATTGCTTATGATGCCGCCAATTCCCGGATAGTGAAAGCGGAACTGAAATTGCATCAGGGAGGGGGAGTCCTTCGGACCGTTCAGGAAAAGCAGTATTATTTTGATTACTACGGCAATTTGGATTATATTGACGATTACTGCGCCTACGGGACCGCTCCAAACACTAACATGGTCTTCAACTGCACCCTGCAATATAGTTTCAGTAGCGGTAACCTGCTCACTTCGGCTTATAACAGTTTGGATGAATATAAAGCCGCTTACCAGTATGACACCCAGAGCCGGGTCAGCAAAGTCACTTATACGGATTCCAATTATTCATTGGGGTTTTTGAATGTAACCTACGCTTTCAAAAAAACGACTTTTACTGATCATGAGGGCAATTATGCCACTTACCCTTTTGACCATTACGGCCATACCATCAACATCACGGACAGCCAAGGCAATGCGACTTTCTACCGGTACACCGGGCTGTTCACTTTCATCAGCATGATTTACCCGGAGAACCCATATTATTATCCCGAAGTCGGGTTTGACCTGACGAATGTTGAACCCAATTATTATAACAATCACAAACTGATCGGCAGTTCGTCCCCTCAGAATCAAAAGCCGAATCCCCTCTTTAACCATGGCTTTGAAACCAACAATGAAGGTAGCGGCGGCTGGGCTTTTAACGAAGGAACAAACGGAAACATCGGATATGCGAACAATGATCCGATGTTGGGAAATTATTGCCTTTCCATCCAAAAAGTCACCTCCGAGGTTTATGCATCCCAAACAGTGACCCTGGAAGCCGGAACGTATAAGATCGAGGGATGGATCAAAAACGAAGGAACGACGGGCGGGGCTTATATCCACGTTGACGCAGACATTCCCCATACCCAGATAAACAAAATTCTTGACTCCGATGGCTGGGAAAAATACGAACTGGTGTTCTTTATTTCGACGGAAAGAAACGTAACGCTAAAACTGATCAACGAAAGCGTCTCGACCGCCTATTTTGATAACTTGCAAATCGTTGAAGGATTCGTCGATTCAAGGTATAATGTACTGAGCAACAATTCATTTGAAAACACCAGCAGCGACTGGACGCTTTCCGGCGCCACTTATCAGAGCATTACGGAAACCGGGATCATGCAAGACATTCTCGGGGATACCGCCATTCGCATCATAGGGTCCCCGGACATCCAAAAATACTTTTCCATGGACATTACCGATCTGGTCACGACGAACGAGTCCTTGGTGATCGGAGGATGGGCCAAAGGAAACGCCGTTCCGAACAAAGCCACAATTGACGAAGAACATGCCTATGAACCGAATTCCGACGGAAGGTTTTTCGGCTTGGAGTTGTCCGCGGATGTCGTTGATCCGTCGGGCATTGATCCGATTTGTACGTATTACTATTAATTGTCTTTCAATTCTTCAACGGAAGACTGGCAATATCAGGCGTTTTCCGTTTTCATTCCCGACCGAGCCTCAAACATAAAGATTAAGGGAATCTACCAGGGCGAAGGCGGAGCCTTTTTCGACAATCTTCAGATCTATCATGATCGATTGGAAACCAATTATTCTTATGATCCAACCGGGAACCTTGTAAAGATCGCTTACCTAAATGGGGAAGTGACCGCCTTTGCCTATGATGCCAATGGCCAGGTTACAAGCATAACGGAAAATGGCATCCCGACTGCGATTGGCAGGAATGCTTGCAACCAAATCAATCAAGTCAGCAAAAATAACGTCAAAGTCAGTTTCGCATATAACGCGGTAACGAGAGAACTGCTCACAACGACTTACGGAGACCTAACGGGCAAATGGTTCTCAAACACGACAACGTATTCCAGTGACAAGCAATACGTAACATCCACGAAAAATGAATTTGGGGAATCCTCAGGCGGGATTACGGATCAGTCAATAGCGGCGATTACCATTTTAATTGATGCAATGAATAACGAAAAGTACTTTGATTATAATGAATTTGGCCAAATTACCTCCATCGAGGAAATTGATGCGACTTCGGGAACGACGCCATTTCCATCCAGAACTTCCACGAATGAATACGATACCCAAGGACGGTTATGGAAAATCATATTGAACGGCATTACCTATGAATTCGTTTATGATACTTTGGACCGGGTGACGAGCGTAAAGGTCAACAATTCGTCCTTGGGAAGCACCGAATTCGTCGAAAAACTGATCGACGGTCATTATTATCAAACCGATCTAGTTGAGAATCTGAATTTTCAAAACGGCGATGTCATCAGTTATGTTTATGACGAAAATGACAACCTTATTCAGCTGACTTTCAACAACGTTCCAAGATACGAATACGAGTATGATGCCAGCGGAAGACTCGCCATTTACAAAGACCTTCATAACAGCAACATTTATTTCTACTCATATGATCTGGCGGGAAGACTGGAAAAGGTCACGGACCAAGACGGCAGCGAGATTACTTACACTTATGATAACGCCGGAAACGTATCTCAATATGCTTATCAAGTTGGCAATGCGTCCAGGGGAGTTCATTATTCATACGACACAAGCACCGGAAAATTTGACTATTCCGCCTATACCACAACCACCAACGGAAATGGGTATTCAATTACCAACGATTACAACTACAGTTCGGATTCCTTGCAAAGGCTAAACGAAATAAGGCTGGTTTCCGAAAACCTGGCCACCCATGTGATCAATACCGTGTTTACCAAATCAATCGGGTATGATGATGCGAAAGTTGATCCATTGATGGGAAATGCCACCAACCGGATCTATTCGGTGACCTATACTTTCAACAGCCGAACTTATGTTTTTACCTACACCTATGACGCCAACAACAACCTAACTTGCATTGAAGAAAAGCAAGGCGGAAGCACGATCGAAAAATACGATTATCGTTATGACGGGTATGGCCAGCTTACGAGAGAAGACTATTGGGATTTGGGAAACGGAAAGTATTTCACCCAAACATATGTCTATAACCAAAATGGAAACTTAACCAATAATCGGAAATATGCCTATACCAACCCGCTTATCGAAGTCTCGGGAACGCCTTTGGAAGAAATGAAGTACTATTATAACACGACGGGATGGACTGATCAGATCTCGGTGATCCAGTACTTCGTTATAACACGACGGGATGGACTGATCAGATCTCGGTGATCCAGTACTTCGTGGAAGGCGACTTTGATTATTCGAAAACCTTTGCTTACGATGCTTCGGGGAATCTGATCTCCGAGAATTACAAAACGTTTGTTTGGGACGGAAAACAACTGACAGAGGTCACGTTTGACGGCAATGCCATTGCGTACAAATATGACGATCAGGGGATCAGGACCCAAAAGACCGTTAATGGTGTCACCACCGATTACTTCTCGGACGGAAGCCGGGTCTTGCATGAAAGCAACGTAACGGATGTCATATATTATACCTATGATGCTTCAGGAGCGCTTCTCAGCCTTAACCTGAACGGAACCGAATACTTCTATGTATCCAACCTTCAGGGAGACATCATCGAGATCGTTGACATCAATGGAAACCGTTTAGTTACTTATCAATATGACGCCTGGGGAAACATAAAGAATAGTTCGGATTATTCGGGAGTGAACTTGGCATTCAAGAATCCTTACCGTTACCGAAGTTACCGGTATGACAATGAAACCGGATATTACTATCTGCAATCCCGATATTACGATCCTTCGATCGGAAGATTCATCAGCGCAGACAATGTTGGTTATCTGGGAGCGGGAGAGAATCTGACCAGTTACAATCTATATGCGTACTGTAACAACAATCCCGTAATGTATAGTGATCCAACAGGGAACTTTCCAATCTTGCTTATTTTATGTGGAATCCTTCTTGGCGGATTAATTTCTGGAGTAAGTTCTGTTATAACTGCTCCTGAAGGGAAACGATTAGCTGCATTTGCAGGTGGTTTTTCGGGAGGTTTCTTTGGCAGTGTAACAGCTCAGGCTTTTATGTCTGATGACAAAATTCAATTAGATACGGCTGCTACTCATGGTGGGTTAAATGCAATGATGAGTGTTTTTATGTATTTGGGATTAAATCAATTAGGAGTAGATGGAGCATCATTTTTAGAAAGATTAACGTCCTCTATTGCACCAAGCATTATAGGACTATCAACGGCATCATATTTTGAATCCTTCAATGGTTTTCCAAACATTACTGAAACGCTACACCCCATAAATAAAAAACGTAATTGTTATTAAAATAATATTTTCAACACAATTGATTATCAACTACATTTACTCTATTAAAATAAAAAAAGAAAGGAAAAAACATTATTTTATTGGTGTTTTAAATAGTTTAGTTAAAATGATAAAAATTCAAACAAAAAAATATCGTGTATTTACCGCTTGTTAAAGATATACTAAAGACAG
>DDXT01000023.1 GCA_002347755.1 Caryophanales bacterium UBA2253 | reverse complement strand
GACAAAGTCAACGCTCATTTTTTCTTGTAATAAAATGGGACAATGGCACCAAAAAGATATCTTTTTCGAGTCTAAAAAAGTGTTTTTTTGTTATTTCAAGATAGTTGTGGAAAAATAAACGAACCCCATCTTTGGAAATGGGGTTTGTCATCAGTCTGAGTGAGCGGCTTTGAAGCCGCTCACTATTTTTATTTATGGCCTTTCGTGGAATCTCTTTCTTTCATCGTTATTTGGATGATTTTATGCTGTTCCAAAATTTCTTTTCCTTGAATCAGTTTAATCAAGGTCGAGACCGCTTCTTTACCCATATAATTGATTGGCTGGTTGATGGTCGTCAAAGTCGGGAAAGTCCAACGGGAGATCGGCAGACCGTCAAAACTTACCAGAAAGACATCTTTTCCGAGTTTTCTTTCCAACTTGTTGAGAATTCCCGCAGTTATAACTCCCAGCGTATCGGAAAGGGTGAAAATGCCGTCAATCTGAGGATTGTTGAGCAAATAATTATAAATGAAATCAGAATCCGGGGCGACCAAATCGAAATCATAGAATTCAAAGGTAAAATCGTGTTTTTTCAATACTTCGCTGAACCCCTGAGTCCTTTCGGCGGTGGTAATCAAAAACGACGGGCCCCGGAAGACAACAAAATATTTGGCTCCGCAAGCAATCAGTTTTTCGGCGGCCAATTTTCCTCCTCCGATGTTGTCCGTGGTGATGGAAGGAACGGTGGGATCGATGATATGGTCGATGGAAACAATGGGAATGTTCAGATTCATGATTTTTTCGCAATTTTCAAAATTCGAGGAAACAATCAAGCCGTCGATCATATACTGCTCGAAGACTTTTATGTAGTCAAGTTCCCGTTCAAACCGGCTGTTGGTGATGCACAGCATTACTTTGTAGCCGTTAGACATGGCTTCGTTTTCGATTCCTTCAATCAATTCGCCGATGAAAGGAGAAACGGTATGGGGAATGATTACGCCGATGATCCCGGATTGCCGTTTCAACAATAATCGGGCCAATTGGTTGGGGGTGTAACCCAATTCCTTAACCGCATTATCGATTGTTTTCTTGGTTTCCTCGTGGACATAACCCTTGTTGTTGATGGCTCGGCTGACTGTTGCCACGCTCACATTGGCTTTTTTTGCTATTTCCCGGATGGTTACTTTCATTATTTCCGCCCCCCTTATGTTGTTTCATTATACCAAAAACCTTTAAGAAAAGCAATTAGGTCGTTTATAACAAAAGAATAACGGGAAAAACCCCTTATTCTTGTTTGACAAGGATGCGATAGCCATATTCTTCAACCGATATTTCGCCAACTGGGACTTTGGCTTTGGTGATCAGATCCATAAAATTACCCGAGAGATTGATTCTTTTGGAGTTTGGATTGTCATTGAGAATGAAAACCAACTTGCCTTTTTGGTAAGCCACCACATTATCTTCAGCGATCAGCCAACGCAAGTCCACTTTTCGAAAATCTTCAAAAATCTTCCGAAGAGAAATTAGTTGTTTAAAGAAGGCCAAAAGTTCGCGGTCCTGACGTTTTTCGTCCCAAATCATGCAACGGCGGCAATCCGGATCGTGTTTTCCTTCCAAACCAATTTCATCACCATAGAAAATGGCGGGACTTCCCCCGAAACTGAAAATGAAAAGATAGGCCAGTTTGACTAATCTTTTGTTTCGGTCCAAACGGGTCATGATCCGCGGGGTATCATGAGAACCAACCAAATTAAACATATGCGAAGTAACGTTTTTCTGATACCGAACCAAAAGACTGTTGATGGCTTGGGTAAATTCCAAAGCCGTGCTTTTTCCCGGTTTGTCCTCCAAAAAGTTCCAAAGCGAGTAAGCCAGACGGTAGTTCATTACCGCATCAAATTGATCTCCCCGGAGCCAGGCATTTGCATCATCCCAGTTTTCCCCAACAATATAAATTTCCGGATTGGCCTGACGCACGGCTTTTTGGAATTTCCGCCAGAAACCGTGACTGACTTCGTCGGATACATCCAAACGCCAACCGTCAATGTGATACTCGGAAACCCAATAAGTGGCGACCCGGAGAAGATATTCCTCCACGAGCGGATTGGATACATTCCATTTCGGCATCATCGGCGTGGTCGCAAAAGTCCGGAATTTGTAATGATGCGAGAAATCAATGACGGGCCGGTTATCCTTGTCAATCTCGAAATCGATGAAATTTTCGTCTTCAATGTAAAAACAATCCCAATATTTGGATTTCTTTTTCTTTTTGATGACATCCTGAAAAAACGGATGGAACCAGCCGCAATGATTAAAAACGGCATCCAACATGACCTTCATTCCCAGCTTATGGCAGCCGTCGACCAACACTCGGAAATCTTCATTGGTTCCGAACTGATGATCGATGGAGAAATAATCAATGGTATCATATTTGTGCGTAGAAGTGGCTTCGAAAATCGGCGTGAAATAAATCCCGGTGATTCCCAAATCCTGCAAATAAGGAAGCTTCTCGATGATTCCGGGCAGGTTCCCGCCAAAAAAATCATGATTGGTGATCCCGGATTCGATGCTTCCCCACGGAAGAAACTGGCCGGGAACCTTTTCGGAACGGTGAAAACGCTCCGGGAAAACCTGATACCAAATGGTATTTTCGGTCCATTTTGGTGAAGAAATCAAATCTTCGTCATTGATGTACGGAAAGTTGAAGTAATCAAAGAGCACGTAGAGCGAATCGGGATTGGTCTCGTTGGTCACTTTAAACAGCTGGCGGCAGCCGTAAAAATAGGTTTCATCTTTTCCGTGGATCAAGAAAGCGTATTTCCGCCGCTTGCTTTCCGCGTGCAAATCGATGAACCAAAAATCATGCAGTCCGTCATCATAAGCTTTTTCCATTGGCAGAAGCGGGTTGGCCCGCCCGTTCCAGACATAAACACCGTTTATGACCTTATAATCAAAAGGATCGCCGGCGATAAGTTCAACCTTGAGGGCATCACCGATTCCGACTTGAAGAAGGATGTGAAGGTGTTCGGAATCAAAAGCATAAGCCATCGGACTTTTGGGGATGTGATTGATTGCGGCTTTATTCATAATTTTAACAGCCATTTCACGAAACCGGGGAATCGGCCAGCCAAGGATTTTTCGGAATGATTTGCTCCTTTTTCAATGATGAATTTGGTATTGGCATAACCTTGTTTTTTCAGAAGTTTGAAAACTTCGGTACTGTCTTTTATGTAGAGTCGATTGAGAACCGGATTTTTAGATTCTTTGGTGCCGAGGTCCAGATATACCGATAATTTGGGATTCGGATGGGCTTTCAAAAAGGCCATTAGTTTTCGGTGCGAAAACCAGAAGGCACTGGAAAAACAACCGACAGTTTTGAAGATACCCGGATGGCGAACCCCCGCGTAAAGAGAAATCAGTCCGCCCATTGACGAACCCGCCATGTAATTGACGGAAGCGGTTCGGTATTTTTCGTCAATCATCGGAATAAGGTCTTGGACCAGCCAATTTAGGTACTGATCTCCTTCTCCGCCTTGATGACGATCCTGCCCTTTGGGAAGCAAGAAACCCGGAAAACCGGATTTCCATGGGCTGTACTCAGACAAACGTTTGATGGGGTCACAATCGATTCCGACCACGATGACGTTTTGTTGAGTACGGCTTTCAATATCGTCCAGGGTCTGGTGGACATTCCAAATGCCGCCATAAGCGCTGGTTTCGACGGTGAAAAGGTTATGCCCGTCATGCATGTAAAGAACCGGGTATCGCCGATCATTGTTCGAATAATCGTTTGGCAAATAGACGCGAACGGCCCTTTTTCGGCCCAATGTACCGATCATCACTTCAAAAACTTCGATTGTTCCCATAATCCTACCTCGCTTAAATTATATCATAAGACGCTTAATTAGAAAATAATGTCATCAAGTAACGGTTTCCATCTTTTTTGGAAAGGCCGCTGACGGCGAAAAGCGATTGACAAAAATCTTGTAAACTAGTAAACTTATAAATAGGCACGAAAAGAGGAATAATATGACGTTTGACCGAAGATTGCGGGCTTATTCAATTGATTCATCCTTAGCTTTCACGCTAATGGTTGTTTGCATGATTGCCATTTATAACATTTCATCCATCAGTTCGACTTGGAAATTGACGATTGCGATGGGATGCTATTTTAGCGTCATGTTGATTCCTAATTTAATCTCTCCGGGCCAGACTTTCGGGAAAAGAATTCAAAAACTGAAAGTCGTTTATCGAACCGCGGAACTGGTTCCGGAAAAATACGTTGTTCCCCGAGTCTATCTCTTGTTGCTTCGGGAACTGGTCAAAGCCTTGTTTACTTTCATGACTTTTGGGGTTTACATTTTCGTCGCCGGGATCATCTCCAGCGGGCGGGAAGACGGAAGAACCATCCATGATTTCATTTTTAAAACCCGGGTCATTGCTTTGACCAGATATACTTCCGACGGGATCGGCTTGACCACCACGTCATCGGCGGCCAACAGTTTGAAAGGAACCACTTATCATGATTAGAAAGATTTTTGGAATTGCCCTCGGAATTTTCCTTACCTTGGCTATTTATGGCTGTGAAGGCAAAAAAGATATTCTTGGCGAAGCCAATCCGCGTAATGACGTGTATTACCAGATTTTCGTTCGCAGTTTCGCGGACAGCGACGACGACGGCGTGGGTGATTTCCAAGGAATCATCGGTAAACTGGATTATCTGGAAAATTTAGGCGTTACCGGGCTTTGGCTGATGCCGATCAACCCGAGTCCGTCTTACCATGGCTATGATGTCACTGATTATTACGATGTCAATTCCGATTATGGAACGCTGGATGACTTCCGAAAACTGCTTCACGAAACCGATGAACGCGGCATAAAAGTAATGTTGGACATGGTGTTCAACCACACTTCCGACCAGCATCCATGGTTTCAAGCTGCTTTGGCCGGCGATGTTGAATACCGGGATTATTATACCTTCGCGACGGTTGCGACCGACCGCTCATTGCTTGGGAGCTGGGGCCAGAACATTTGGCATCAGCAACAGGATCAGTATTACGTCGGCTATTTTTCCTCAACCATGCCGGACCTGAACTTTTTTAATGACGCGGTTCATGAAGAAATCGAAGCCATCAGCGACTTTTGGGTGGAAATGGGCGTGGACGGGTTCCGTCTGGATGCCGCGGCTCATTTCTACGGGATCAACGAATATCAGGATCAGAATTATGATGACTACGAAAACATCATTTTCTTGCAAATAATGCGAAACAATCTTCGGGCTCTGAATCCCGATTTCTATCTGGTTGGGGAAATTGCCATCAACGCCGAATCCATTGTTGCTCCTTATTTTCGAGGGCTGGATTCACCGCTGGATTTCCCGGTCGCTTCCAAAGTATCCTCCGTGGCTCTGGGAAGCGGAAGCAGTACTTATGCCACTTATCTCGATAAAATATATGATCTCTATGCCAATCAAAACTTTAATTTCATCAGCGCTCCGTTCTTGTTCAACCATGATATGGACCGAATTGCGGATTACTGCGACGGCGATCTCACGAAAATGAAACTGGCGGCCGAAATGCTTCTGACTCTGCCCGGAACGCCGATTCTGTATTATGGCGAGGAAATCGGCATGTATGGCATTAAATCCAGCGGTCAGTATTCGGGAGGAGTGCAAATTTGGGATGAAACAAGGAGACTTCCAATTCCGTTTGGGGATTCCTATACGACCAGTTGGTTTTCGGACACCAATTTCCAAAGCGTCGTCAATAATCAAACCATTGCCACCGCCAACGAACAAATGACGGATCCGGATTCTTTGTTCAGTACTTACCAGCACATCATCGCCGCTCGGGAGGCCAACATTGCCCTTCGTTATGGCAATTTATTTACCCCTTACGAAAACAATGATTATAAGATCCAAGGATTTTATCGCGAATATGAATATCGGGATTATCACCAAAAAGTTCTGGTCATCCACAATTTATCTCGCGAAGAACTGCCGATCGGATCATTGGGCACCATCATTTATGCTTCCGGAACCGAGGATTATGCGAATATTACGACCATTTCCCCAAAATCCACAATTATTTTTGACGTAACGGAGATCGCCAATGATTAAAATTCTAGCCAATAGTTTTTCGTTTCCCCGAATTTTCTCCTTGCGAAAAGTTAAGAAAACCAAAATCATTCTGTATTTCGTTTTCCTGGTTTTTCTGATTTCCTTTCCGCTAAATTATCAGATCATTCGAAACGATGGATTTCGGGGATTGGACACTTTTACTTACGATTTGCGCACGGCTAATCCGGCGTGGCTGCCAGAAAGCCTTCCCAGTGACATGTCAATTTCTCGGAGCGGCTTGAATTTCCTCAACGATCAAGAATATTCGTTTACAACCCCAATTGATGGCGAAGACTTCATGATCATCATCAACCCCGCCGCTCCGATTACCGAAGCAACGAATACCATTGTTTTGGAAAAAGAACAGGTTTTATTTTTTGACGGAAAAGGGAATTTTCTGAAAGGCGATTATGACGGTGTTTCCGAGATTATCGACTTTTCGGAACTGAAAACCTTGGACAAAAGCCAAGCGGTAGACGTTTTCATGACCATGATCGATGGGGCTTTCAGTCCTTATGCGGTTTTATATTCAATCTTGGTTAACACTTTGATTCAATTCGGAATGAACATCATTTTGCTCTTGATCCTGGCTGGGATTTTCCTCATGATCAGAGTCAATTACAAACCGGTGACTAATTTTGGAGAAAACATCAACATCATCGTGGCTTCAATGACCATCCCAGCCCTGATTGGTTTTTTGATCGGGATGCTCGGCATCATTGAATTTAATTCCTTCACGGTGGTCCTATTTCAGTTTCTGACGCCTTTGATTGCCATGTTGGCCATTTATAAAGGCTCTGGCCAAACCGAAGTTTCAACAAAAAACGTTTAAAAACCAAACAAAAAGCAATGTCCAGGGAGACCCCCAAGACATTGCTCTTTTTTTGATTATGTAACTTAGTTGGGGGT
>DDXT01000041.1 GCA_002347755.1 Caryophanales bacterium UBA2253 | reverse complement strand
GCATCGAATCTCCCTTAAAAAAATCCAGATCTTGAGGGTTTTTTGTCATACCATTATCATGTATGCAAAAATACTTCTTGATTAATAATAGTTAATCACCTCTTGGAGTATTATAGCATAATCACCCTCTAAAGGCCAGAAAAAAACCAAATAAAAACCGGCTATGGTTTGACTTCAAGCCGGTTTGGAAGTATAATTAAACAAAGCGGAGGTTATATGATCAGTACCATCATCGGCATCGCTGGAGGAACCGCCAGCGGAAAAACAACGGTTGCCCGAAAAATTTACCAAATGTCCCAATCGCTTGGATCGGTTGTGGTCATCAAGCTCGATGACTATTACAATGAAAACTCCCATTTGACCATCGAACAAAGAAGGATCATCAATTATGATCATCCGTCCTCATATGACAGCCAATTGCTTATCAAACATCTGAAGAGGCTGAGAAGCGGCCAAAGCATCGATAAACCCACTTATGACTTTGTTGAACATAACCGGGCCAAAGCCACCGAAAGAATCGATCCCGCCGATGTGATCATCGTGGAAGGCATCATGATCTTTGCTATCCCCGAGCTCCGGAAACTGTTTGACATCAAACTTTATGTCCATACTCCGGACGATGTTCGTTTCATCCGCCGTCTCACCCGGGACATCAACGAACGCGGCCGAAGCGTTGATTCCGTCATCAACCAATATCTGACCACCGTCCGGCCGATGCACTTGGAATATGTTGAACCATCCCGCGTTTACGCGGATCTGATCATCCCCGAAGGCGGGCAGAATGAAGTTGCCATTGACATCATCGCCACCAAGATCGCGGACATCATGCATCAAAAAAATCAACATCATTGATTTAATTTTGGGCGCTTAAAAAAGCGTCCTTTTAATTTGATTACCCTAGGCAGAGCCATGAAACCAAAATAAGAAAATCCGAGAGGATAATCCCTCGGATCATTTTCATTTGACTTTTTGATAGACGATTTTGCCGCCGCGGATGGTGTAGTGAACTTTGAGGTCTTTGTCTACGATGGCAAAATCCGCGTCTTTTCCGACGGCGATCGACCCTTTGCGATCGTCGATCTTCAGACAACGGGCCGGATTGATGGTGGCCATGTCAACGGCTTCTTCCAGCGTGATTTCCAAAACCTCGATGATGTTCTTGACCGCGTTATTCATCCAAAGAGTGCTTCCCGCCAAGGCTCTCGATTCCAAACGGGCTTCCTTCCCTTGAACGTAAACTTTCTGGCCCCCCAGTTGGTAGACGCCGTCACTCATGTGGCTGGCTTCCAAACTGTCGGTGATCAGGGTTATTTTTTCTTTGCCTTTCATTCGATAAAGGATTTGAATGGCTTCTTTGGAAACATGAATCAAATCGGCGATGATCTCCGCGTAAATTCGGTCATCGAGCATGGCCGCGCCCAAAGCTCCAACTTCCCGGTGGTGGATCGGCCGCATGGCATTGTAGCTGTGGGTCAAAGAAGTGACTCCGTAATTGGCAGCTTCTCGGAAATCCGCCGCGGTGGCGTCGGAATGGCCGATGCTGGCAACGATGCCTTTGCTGACCAAGTATTCCACGAGTTTCTTGCCGTTTTCCTCATAGGCCAGAGTCACCTGACGAATGTGGTTTCCGCTGATCTTTTGAAACTTTTTGAATTGTTCAACATCTCCCGGAATGATGCAAGTTTCTGGTTGGGCGCCTTTATGTTTTTTGCTGATGAAAGGCCCTTCCAGATGGACTCCCAACACTTCGGCTCCTTCCGGATGACGGGCTTTGATGTAATCATTGATGTTTTCCAAAGCCAAATCAATGTTTTCGATGGTTTGCGTCATCGTGGTGGCCAAAAAAGAAGTCGTCCCTTCGCTAGCCATGGTCAGAGCGATATTTTTCAGATCCTTGGCATTGGGGTACATGGAGTCGGATTCGTTGGCGCCGTGAACATGCCGATTGACGAATCCGGGAACGATCATCAGGTCCTCTTCAAAATGAAGAGCATCCGCCGGCGCTTGTTTGACGCTGGTGATTTTTCCGTTGATGATCGAAAGCGAGGCTTTTTTAATCCCCTCTCCTTCCAAATATATTAGGCAATCCTTAAATCCCGTAACATTTTTAATTTCTTCGTTCATGTTTTCCTCCAAGACTAAATTTCAAAATTTGAATTTGAGCAAATCCTCAAAGCTGATTTCGGTTTGGGTCTTCGCGCGCAAATTATGCAATTCGAAGATCCCCTCCGCGGCTTTTCGTCCCGAAATGATTCGGTAGTTGACGCCGATCAGATCCGCATCTTTGAATTTCACTCCCGCCCGCTCTTCGCGGTCATCAAACAAGACTTCAAATTTTTTGGCCAGTTCGTCATGGAGTTTCAAACCCATGGCATGGGCTGTTGATCCTTCTCGGTCCATTGGGATGATGTGAATTTTAAAAGGCGCAATTTCGTCCGGCCACAGAGCAATTTCGTTTTGATAATGCTGTTCCAAAACCGCCATCAACAAACGCGAGATTCCCATTCCGTAGCAGCCCATGATGATCGGCTGCTGTTTTTGATTTTGGTCGAGGAACATGGCTTTCATCGACAGAGAATATTTGGTTCCGAGTTTGAAAACATGCCCGGCTTCGATCCCTTTGGCGTGCAGAATATGACCTTTCCCATCCGGAGACAGGGCTCCGACCGGCAGATCGACCAATTCGGTGTTGCTGGCAAATTCACTTTCGTCGCTGTAAACGATGGTGTCTTCGCCAATGTCGCAAAGGATCATGAATTCTTCGCTGGATGCACCGCCGATGTTTCCGCTTGAAGCGTTGACGATCCGGTATTTCAATTCCAGCCGATCAAGGATGTTTTGGTAAGCTTGACGGACCTTTTTATACCAAACGTCAAGGTCTTCTTCGCTTGTATGGAAAGTATACAAGTCTTTCATGATGAATTCCCGGCCCCGCATCAAACCGAACCGCGGCCGAAATTCATCTCGGAATTTGGTTTGGATCTGATATAAAGCCAGGGGCATCTTTTTGTAACTGTTGATGTAATCGCGGACCACGGACGTAATGACTTCTTCGTGGGTTGGTCCCAAGCAGAAATCGCGGTCATGGCGGTCGGTCAACCGCATCAATTCTTTCCCGTAAGCTTCCCATCGTCCGGATTCGACCCACAGGTCTTTGGGCTGCATGGTCGGCATGAGCAATTCGCTCGCGCCGATGGCATCCATCTCTTCGCGGACGATCTTCTCGATTTTTTTGATCACCCGATAAGACAGCGGCAAGTAACTGTAGATCCCGGCCGCGGCTTGTTTGATGTATCCGCCTTTGAGCAATATCTGATGGCTGATGGCCTCCGCTTCTTTTGGGGTTTCACGCAAGGTTGGTACGAATAAAAGGGTTTGTTTCATAATCTATCCTACTTTATCAAATCTGTGATGTCGTTGTATGTGACATAAATCATTAACCCGAACAGCAGAAACATCGTGACCGTGATCAGGATGGTTTCTACTTTCGGATTGGTCTTTTTTCTGGTTACGGCTTCGTAACCCAAGAAGAGCAAACGGCCGCCGTCGAGAGCCGGGATCGGCAAAAGGTTAAGCAATCCGACGTTCACGCTCAGCAGTCCCATCCAATTGAGCAGCTCCGCGAACCCATTGCTGACGATCCGAACGGTCACGCCTAAGATCCCGACCGGACCGGACAATGCGGCAATCGTGACTGATTCCTCGTTGAACAGCAAGTCGAAAGTATCGATGATGGCCGTAAACGACGAGAGCGTCCTTTGACCGCTGTAAACGAAGCTCTTGCCAAGGTTGAATTTATAAGTTGGCGAGATCCCCATGGCGACCTTGACAGTCGGAATGATTTCGCCGTCATTGCTTTTTTGAGTATCCATGATCTTTCGGCTGTACGGTTTCACTTCAACATCGGTCAAAGTCCCGTCGCGATCGACTTGGATCGTCAGGCGGTTCAGTTCGTCGTTGTCGTTGTTGCCAACATAATCGATGAAGATCTGATACATTTCGGTTAGATTGGCATATTCCACACCTTCGGCGCTTTTGATGACATCGCCGATCAGCAGTTCGGAATTGTCGGACATTTTGTCTTCGACGGTGGCGATATCGACGATTTCGACCCCGTCAGCCGTCAGAACGCCATGAACGCCAATGTTATAAAAATATACTTCCGGAACGAGCGAAGTCGTGTGCAAGACTCCGTCCCGAAGATAATCGATGGTGATCGGAGCAGTCAGCCCCAAAACAGTATATTGGTCCATGAAAGCGGAAATGTCGGCCCATTCGTCAACCGCCGCTTCGTAGGTCCCGCGCTGCATTTTGACGATGACATCGCCATCACGCAGCCCGGCGGCGTAAGCAGGGCTGACGAGCGTTTCTCCGACCGGAGCTTCAACCTCGGAAATTTCGGAGCTCTGCAGATTCGCAAAGCCTTGAATCAGCCCGGCAATGAAGAATACGACCAAAGCCAACAAGAAATTCATCAGCGGTCCGCCGAACATGACCATGGCCCGGGCTCGCTTGGTTTTCGAGCCGATGGTTCGGTCATAAGGGGCGATTTGGACTCCCATTTTTTTGATGAAAACCAAAGCCTGGGGATCCACTTGGTAATTTTGGGAAACTCCGTCTTTGGAAGCGATCATGTAAAGATTGCCGGTTTTTTCCGCGTCGAACAGATCATAACTGATTATTTTATAGACCGGAAAGTCCACGGTCATGTCATCAACATCCAGATAAAAAGCTTTAATGATCCCGTTTTCGATGTTCAGTTTCGCGTGAGTCGAACCCTTGAACGGATCGTCTTCCACTTCTTCCCCCGCGATGGCGCAAAATCCGCCAATCGGAAAAGCCCGAAGACTGTATACGGTTTCGCCTTTCTTCTTTTTCAGGATCTGGGGTCCCATTCCAAAAGCGAATTCGCGGACCAAGATCCCGGCTCTTTTGGCGAACAAGAAATGGCCGCCTTCGTGAACGGCGATGATCATTCCCAGTACAAACAGAAAGGCCAGAAAACCCCAAAAATTATTCATTGTTCACCTCATGATTTCGTAGTATTTGTTCTTTGACCGAAGCGTCGGTCTTCAAAATTTGTTCCAAGGTCGGTTTTTTGATGTTTTTAAAATTGGCGACAGCCGAAACGATTATTTTCTCGATGTCCGTAAATCGGATCTGGTTGTCCAAAAACAATCGGACGGCGGCTTCGTTGGCCGCATTGTAAACGGCGGGCAGGACTCCGCCCTGTTTGCCGACCTCATAAGCCAATTCTAGGATCGGATAACGCTCAAAATCCATCGGCTGAAAACGCAAATTAACGGCTTTCGAGAAATCCATTTTTTGAAAAAGATCGTTCTTTTGTTTTTTTGGATAAGTCAGCGCATATTGAATCGGAACTTCCATGTTTGGAACTCCCAGCTGAGCGATGATGCTGCCGTCCGCGAATTCGACCATGGAATGAACGAGGCTTTCCGGGTGGAGGACGGTTTCGATCTGATCATAGGGCAGGTGAAAAAGATGATGGGCTTCCATCACTTCCAAACCTTTGTTGACCATGGTGGCGCTGTCAATGGTTATTTTAGCACCCATTTTCCAATTTGGGTGATTCAATGCTTCAGAAACGGTTACTTTTTCCAAACGGTCCCGGCCATATTCCCGGAGCGATCCGCCGGAAGCGGTGATGATGATCTTGGAGACGTCGCTTCTTTGGCCCGAACGGAGACATTGGAAAATGGCGCTATGCTCGCTGTCGATGGGAAGCAGGGTAACCCGGTGTTTTCTCAACAAATCCGAAATGATCTCTCCCCCAACCACCATGGTTTCTTTGTTGGCGAGCAGAATGTTGATGCCTTTTTCGATGGCCTTGATTGTCGGAAGCAGCCCGACCACGCCGACGACGGCGTTGATCAGATAGTCTCCGGGTTCAACGAAGGTAGCAGCTTGGGATAACCCCAATTCTCCCCAACCGATGGAAAGGTTTGGAAACAGTTTGGCTAAGGTTGCCGCATCGCTTTTTTCCTGAACGCTCACAAAGCTTGGGTGAAACTCCCGGATGATCCTAATTCCCGCTTCCAAATTGTGCCCGATGGACAGGCTTTGAATCCGATATTCGGGATTTCCGGAGATCACTTTCAGAACCTGGGTCCCAATGGAACCGGTTGCTCCCAATAAAGCTAAATTTTTCATTCGACCGCTCCAAGAATGAACAGCTGCATGAGCTGCACAATGATATAAAAGACGGCTCCGGAATAAAGCAAGCTGTCAAAACGGTCGAGGACCCCGCCATGTCCCGGAAAAATATTCCCAAAATCCTTGATCCCGTAAGTCCGTTTCATTTTCGAGGCGATGAGATCGCCCAGCTGAACGGATAAAGAGATGATCGCAGAAACTAACAGCGTTCCGCCGATGACAATCAGCGTTTCTCGGGTTCCGATCGGATTGGCAATGTTGAAAAGGAAAACCGCCGCGACTCCGGATGCTGCTCCGAACACTTCGCCGGCGATGGCGCCTTCAACGGTTTTATTGGGGCTGATCTCCGGGCAGAGTTTGTGCTTTCCGAATTTTCTTCCGAACAAAAAGGCCGCGGTATCCGTGAACAAAACAATGGTATAAACATAACCGAAACTTCTTCCGCCGCGGAAAACGAACTCGATGGCTCCTTCGCGAAGCGGGAAAGTTTCCAAAAAGCGAATGCTGATGACATAGCCCATGATCAAGCCGCAATAAATGAGGGTGAGGACGACGGCCATCATGTCCTGAGCCGTGGATGATTTCGTAAAAATGATGATGGCAAACGAGATGATGATGAAAATCATTAAAACGACGACGACCAAAAAATGGTACACAAAGTTGGCCTCGGAAGGGTCGGTGATGTCCAATCCCGCGGTCGTGGCCAAATAAACCATATAGACCAATATTCCCGAAAAAACCGGAATTAAAAAGCGAAGGTATTTCAGCGACGGATATTGCGAGTAAAACATCCTCATCATTTCATAAGACGCGACCACACTCAAGAATATTCCGACGGCGAGAAACAAATGACCGACGATTGGATAGACTTGATAGTCGATGATGATCAAGGGTATCAAAACAGCCAGCAATATTGCTCCGGTAATAATTCTTTTTTTCATTTGATTCCTCCAAAACGGCGATCGCGGTTTTTGAATTCTTCCAAGGCTTCATTGAATTCTTCTTCGTTGAAGTCCGGCCAAAGCACCTTGGTAAAGTAAAATTCGCTGTAGGCGCATTGCCAAAGCAGAAAATTGCTGATGCGCATCTGGCCGCTGGTTCTGATCAACAAATCGACATCGGGGATGTCTTTGGTATATAGATGATCCCGTATCGTTTGTTCGGTGATCATTGATTCTCCTGAAGCTACGATGGCTTTGACAGCGGAAGTGATCTCTTCATGCCCCCCGTAATTAATGGCAATGATGAAATTCAAGCCCTGGTTGTTTCGGCTCTTGTTCTCAAATTCCGAAATCTTGGCCTGCAACTCGACTGGCAATCCGTCAATGTTTCCGATGGCGGTAAATTTTATGTCGGCTTTGAGGAAGCGGTCTTGATACCGGTCAATGAACTCAATCGGCAGTTTCATCAAATAACCGACTTCTTCTTTCGGCCGCGACCAGTTTTCGGTGCTGAACGCAAAAACGGTCAGGTACTTCAGACCGATTTTTTGTGAATATGTTACGATGTCCAGCAGAGCTTGGGTGCCCTTGCGATGCCCTGCGTTTCGTGGCAAACCTCTTTTTTTGGCCCAGGTCCCGTTTCCGTCCATGATGATGGCGACGTGACGAGGAAGTTCGGCGGCAGTTAAAGTCAGGTTTTTCATAATATCACCGTTAAGGTATTATACACCAAATCAATGTGTTTTTCCACAGTAAAGATGATTATTTTGTCATAAGAAAAGACTGAAAATCCCTTGATTTTCAGTCTTTTGGTTGGTTTTTGGAATTAAGCTTGCGGGCCGATTCCTTGGAACAAGGCCTGCAAAGCCGCGATCTCATCCAATTGTGCCGTGGTCAGCGAGGCCGGGTTGTAATCCTTGATGATGGCGGCTTTAGTGATCGCGCCGTCAAACGCATCGTTGATCTGGGTCTCCAAAGAGTTGACCTGATCCAGCGTCATTTCCATCATGGTGTAGACGCTTTCGTTCTTGGCTAGAGTTGCCAAATCGGTGATCAAACCGCGGGCCAAAGCTTGGTTGGCGGAATTGAAGAAAGCGTTGAAATGCTTGCAAATGAAGATGGTGGTGGCATTTTCTTCGTAATCATCCTCAAAGTAATCCGGATTCTCATAATAATTCTCGCCATAAGCAGTCACGTAGTAAGTTTCGATCGAATCTTGCAACGTGTCGATTTCGTGTACCAGATCTTCGTCTACAACGTAAGCCATGAAGTTGGTGATCAAATCATGAGCGTCCGGAGCAACGGAACGAAGAGTCGCTTCAACAAGATCCACAAAAGCTTGGGCTTCAGCGAGAGTCATGCCTTGTTCGGAAACCAATTGTTCAACCGGAGCAGCTTCAGCCAACAGATCGATCAGCGAAGTAATCTGACTGTCGGTCATCGTTCCGATGGTCGGAGCGTAATAAGTCAGCGCTTCTTTGATCACATTCATTTCGGCGAGGTCTTGGGCTTCGTAGTAATCATTCTCGTTAGCATAGGTTTCGCCGGTCGCGGTATTTCGGAAGTTCTCGCACATATAATTCATATAGTTGTAATCGCATTCGAATGAATTGGAAATGACGATCTTCCTGAGCAGTTCCCCATCGGTTGCTACAAATTTTTCAAGCAGTTTGTCGGTCATGTCATCAAAGACATCGGATGCACCGTTCATGACGGCGTAAGTAATTTCTCCCATCATGCTCATGTCAACATCAGCGCCCATTAAAGTCGCCAATTCGTTCACGGCCGCAATCGAGTTGTTATACAATTGTTCTTTTTGGGCTTCGGTGAAAACCGCGTCAATCTGATCAAGCAAGGGTTGGTTGTTGTCTTCGAAATGCTTGTAATAAGTCACGAACAAAATGGCCAGTTCGCTTCCAATCACCGCGCCTTGATCATTGTCCCCGACAACGGCCAGGAAATCCTGGAAAAACGCCAAATCGAAAGAATCCAAATAATTTACCGCGAAAGAAACCGACAAATAGGTTTCCGCCGCAAACTGAGTCGAAGAATCGGAAAGCATGACTGAGAAAGCGCTGGATCCAAACATCTGAGTGTATCCAACTGACAAGAGTTCATAAACCATGGTCAGGTCAGCCATCGCCGGCAAATTCTCCAGGAAGATATCCAAAACTTCATCTTTGACGACCAGCAGTTCTTCGGCGGTCAGTTCGCTCGGGGATTCAACATCGGTGATGGCAACGATCTTGGAGATCAAATCATCAGTCACCGCGCCATGGATCTCGCGCAGGTAATTAATGGCATTGACCGCGACGATCACTGCTTCATCGCGGGACTCAGTCAGCAAATCAATCATGTTGTTGAGCATGTCGATCTCGTTGTTAAGTTCATCGATTCTTTGTGAATAATACTCGTTCGGCCCATAAGTGTCCAGTTCATCTTGGTAATAGCTGATGTCTTCATAGGCTGAAGCAATCTGGCTTTCCAATGAAGGAACGGCGGCTAACATGGCGGCGCTGATGATTGCTTCAAAATTGATATCGGTCAGCAAGAATTTTTTGATGGCCGCATTGGACAAAAGCGGATCGCCATCCGCGGCCTCCATTTCGGTCTGCAAGGTTTGGAAAGCGGTCTTCAAAGCTGCCGCATCGTCGGAGGTTATCCCCTTGCGGACCAATTCCTCAACGAATCCTTCCGGAACGTCTGGCATGACATCAACCAAAAGCGCATTGATTTCGGTGATCTCACCGGCCGGATTGCTCATGTAAGCGGCAGTAACGCTTTTGGAGGAATTGTTAGTCCCCTTCGGGGCTTTTGCAACTACTTGGAAAATGATCGTCGTTCCCGACAGAGACGAGAAGTCATAAGTGGTAGCGGTAACGGTGGCCTTTTCCACCCCGTCAGCATAGACTATATAACCAGTCGCTCCGGCAACGGCATCCCAGGTCAAAACTTTGCCGGTAATGGCGAGGTTGGTCGGGACATCGATCGTTTCGGTCATGTCCACATCCGGAGTATCATCTCCCCCACCGCATCCGAACAAGCAAAAAACAGAGAAAAAGAGCATGAATAAAACTAATAATTTTTTGTACATATTTCCTCCTACAAATTTTTAGTTTCCTGAATGATGTTCAAATTTTTAATCTTGACGAAATAATAGAGATAACTCAGCAAGAAGACTGCGGTTCCCATCAAAAGGTAAACAAACACTTCGCCGATCGGATACTCGAACTTAAAGTAAAATCCGACCAGAATCATCAGCGAAGGAAAGCAAGACAAGACAATCAATGAATTTACGAAACCCGCCACCAGGGCAATTAGCATCACCAATAATATCTCGACGAGGATATGCTTGTACAAATCCCCGTCCCCGGAACCCAATATTTTGAATTTGGCGTAATCCGCTTTCAGGGCGTAGAATTGCAACAAAGAATTATTGATGATGACGATCATGAAACAAGCCACAAGCGCCCATATGAGGATCACTACAAAATCCACGGTCCGGTATACCATTTTTGTTTCATTCAGAAGTAAATCATCGGCGGAAAATACATAATACATTTTTCCGCTGTAACGTTGAATCAGATCTTTTTGCAGATCGCTGTTGGTACTTCTGATGAACACGGTGTTCGTCAGATCCGAATCCTTATACTTATCGCTGTACGAAATGTTGGAAAGATAAATCCCTTCATAGGAGTTTTCGAAAAATCCCGCGATGATGAATTTTTCTGATGGAATGTTTTGACTGAGCCGAATAGTCACTTCGTCCCCGACCCTCAGCTGACTGGTTTTTTCATACTGGTAAGGAAGCGCCACGTACAAAATGGTTGGGTCGGCTAATTTAGCGAGTAAGTCCGCCGAAAGGGAAAAAGTAAACAGTTCGGAGATGTTTTCCGGCGACACGGACAGAAAGAACTGCACCCGCCGGGTTGTGTCTTCGTCGACTTGGAGCGTTCCGTCACGGAACATGGCTCCTTCGACGGCAGAATCAATCTGATTGTTGGTCTCGATTTCCGTAACCAGATCATCGTTGAAATTATAAATGTTGGTGACCGCATAATCGATGGAAATTTCATCGAAAGCTTTCAGGATCTCGGCTTTCATGACCCCGGAAACGGTCATCGAAATGGCAATTATGACCATTGAAACAAAGATGACTTTCACCGAATTGTGAAGGATCTTGTTGTCTCGCAAATGTTTGGCGCTGTAAAGGGAAAAGAAAGAATTCTTTTTTTTGAAAATAATAGGGAGAATCTTGAGGATCACCGTTAAAAAGCTGAAAGTGAAAACAATGATCGTGGTAACGGTGATGGCTCCTTGGAACTTGGGAAAAGGATTAATGAACCAGTTAACAAAAAGCACTGCCCCCGCCGCGATGGTTGCGTAAAGAACGGATCTTTGTTTTTCAAACCGGGCATCACTGCTCAGAGACATTTCGCTTTGCTTTTTGTAATGGGCGTAGCGCCCGATCGTCCCCAGGATGTTGACCGCCAGAAAGAAAGCGACGGCCAAAAGCAAAAACCAAGGGTTGAACCCCACCGGGGTATAAACTCCGTAAGCTCGGGCGCCGGCGTTAAGGATCACCTGGCTGAGAATCAATCCCAAAGGCACGGAAACCAGCAAATACAGCAAGAACTGAATCATCCATATTTGAAAAGCAAAGCCGTCATTCCCGCCCAGAATACGGATAACCCCGATCTGTTGCGAGAAATCCCGGAAAAGCAACGGATAGATTGACCTAACAACCATGATAACCGCTAGAAAAGCCAGGATCCCGATCCCCAACAAAACCGAAGCATTGTAATCGGCGCGAGTCTTTGCCTGCTCATGATCGATGGTTTCCTCGACCAGGAAATCCGCGTATGCGGCATCTCCAAGCAAGAGGTCACGGACGGCCTCGATTGAATATTCATTCTTGACATCCAGATAAATCATGTTTCCGAGATCGGGAGCGGAAAACCAGAAGGTTTTGTTCAAAAGTTCTTCTTTTGGAACAAAAACGGAGTTTTCCGAAAACAAACCTTGGTCCGGAAGAATCTCCCGAATCACGTAACTGATTACCTGGCTTCCGATCAGCATAGACAATGCGTCGTATTTTTCAAGCTTGTAACGATCGGCTAAAGACTTGGTGATGAACATTTCGCCATCATTGATGGAATCAAGATCAAAATCCATCACCCGTTCGAATTCTCCCAAACTCGAAGAATAAACCTGGGCATAGAAACTATCGTCTTCGCTTTCCAAAAGCGAATACAAATTGAAGTAAGTCGCGGAATAGTTGAAATATTCCGAATAATCATCATTTATGGTGCTGACGTTCACAATTCGGGATGTGGAGTAATTGTCATAAGAAACGGTCAAATCGACGGTTTGATATGCTTCCTGATACTCCATGGAAAAGATGCGAACCAAATTGTCATGGATGTTAAATAAAACGACGGACAGGATCATCAAAACCATCAAGGTCATTAAAACGACGACCGACCTTCCTCGACTTTTGATGATGTTCCGATAAGCAATCCGAAGTTTAAACAGGAAGTTCTTCATCGCGGATTATCTTCCCGTCCGTAAGTTTCACGTGGCGGGTGCAATATTTAAGGTTGTCCTCGCTGTGAGTGACCAAAACAATCGTTTTGTGCTGGTCACGGTTTAACATCTTCAAAATCCCCATGATCTCTTGGCCGTTTTTTTGATCCAGATTTCCGGTCGGTTCATCAGCGAAGATAATTTCTGGATCATTTATCAGACTCCGGGCGATTGCAATTCTTTGTTGCATACCTCCGGAAAGTTCATTCGGAAAGTATTCCTTGAATTCCTTCATCCCCACCAACCCGAGGATCCGGTCAATTTCCGGATCATCGTTTTTTTCGGCGATGATTTGAGCAAGTTTTACATTTTCATAAGCATTTAGGTTGGGGATCAGGTTATAAAACTGAAAGACAAATCCGATCTTCGTTTTTCGAATGGCCGCCATCTGCTTGGGCTCATATTGGGCGACTTCCTTTTCGAAAAGAAAGACTTCTCCCGAAGTGGGTTTTTCCAATCCGCTCATGGTATAAAGCAGGGTGGTCTTTCCGCTTCCCGAGGGCCCGGTTATTCCGCAAAAATCTCCGGAATGAATGTCAAGATTGATGTCTTTCAATACAAAAGTCGTTACTTTCGGACTGACATAATTCTTATGCAAATGCACGCAAGAAATGATTTTCATAACAACTCCACCGTATACACACTATAACACAATTAGTCAATGTTATCAATATAAAATGATTTCAATCTCAGGCATGGTTTTCTTGAGTTCTTCGGTTAAAAAAATAAAAAACGCATGCTTTCATGCGTTCAGACCGTTGACAAAACCCTTTTAAAATGGTCAACAAATAAACAAAAAAGCCATAAACAGCGAAAAAGATCGCGTTTATGGTTTTTTTACATTTTTTCTAAAAAAATTATGGTTTTTTC
>DDXT01000074.1 GCA_002347755.1 Caryophanales bacterium UBA2253 | reverse complement strand
TTGCTCTATATGTATATTTTACCATAAACCGGCTCTTTTGTCAAGTCATAAAAAAGACTGTTGGCACTTTGTCAACAGTCTGAGCGTTGACTTTGTCAACGCTCTGAGCCGGAATAATTCCGACTTATTTTTTTTATTTTCTCTTTCTTCTCAGGACTACGATAACTCCCAGAACGGAAAGCGACCAAATCAGATTGGTACCGGAGAAGCAGCCCTTCTTTTCGGGTTCTGGTTCCGGCTCTGGTTCCGGTTCGGGCTCTGGTTCGGGCTCCGGCTCTGGATTGACGGTGACTTCGATTGAAGAGGTGACGTCCCAACGTTTGATCACATTCATGGTGATGGTCACGGTTCCCGCGGAAACGGCGGTGATTTCTCCGTTTTCGTCAACGGTGGCGATCAGCGGATTGCTGGAAGCAAATTCCAGATCCAGCTCCTGGGTCGGAACAATCACATAGGTTGGGGTAAATTTGTCTCCGACGGTCAGGATCTTGGTCGGGTAATCATAAGCCAACAGGACCTCCGGAGCATCGACTCCGTAAGTCAGAGTTTCCGTATAAGCAATATCGCCCAAAGCGTGGATGGCATTGAAAACCACTTCGTGTTCTTCGTAAGGCGAAACATCGTTCATCAAAATGAAATTTTCGGCCGGAAGCGCTTCTTTGTATAAAGCCCCATCCAAATAAAGCTCGAATTTGGTGATTTTGCCTTCAACCAGATCGGAATCCCAATAGAAACAGGTTTCTCCGTCAAGGTTGTCTGCGATCCGCAGATTCGATATGGTTCCGAAACGTTTTTGTTCATTGATGAGATGGAAAGATTTTTGAACGATTTCGCCGCTGCGCAGGGTCGCCTTGACGATAACATCATATTCATAAGCATCCGCCGGAAGATTGGTTAGTTGGACGGAACTTTGGCTGACCGGGTAAGAGACCGAGTGCAGGACATCCGTTTCATTTCCGATGATTTCGATCTTGTTGATTCGACCGACGCCGGTATTGGCGAAAGAAACAGTCGCTTTCGAAAAATCTTCCGGATCGCCAGTCACTTGAAGCGAGCTTTCATAAGCACTCGGAACGATGTTGGCTTTGGAATAAATGGTCGCCTGGGCATCGTTTAAATGCGTGATCGGGTCTTCGGAGACGTAATCGCCGGTTGTGGTGACCAGTTTCACACTCAGGACATTTCCGGAAATGGTGACGACGGTCCCGCCGTCGATCTTTCCGCCCTTGGCGAAGTCCACTTCGGCCATCGGAGTCCCATCCGCGGCATAACGGTCGCCGATCTGGTTTCCGGTAATGTAAGTGGTGCCTTGGCTCGGAGTGACGGTGGCCACGCCGTTTTGAATCTTATAAGAACGGGCATAGACGTGATTGTGTCCGGACAGGACCAAATCGACGCCGCATTCGTCAAATAAACTCTGAAAACCGGTGCGCATGAAGGCGGCTTGGCTGGCATTCAGGCTGTCGCCGGTATAAAATGGCCGATGCGAAAAAACGATTATGAATTCGGCCGGGTTGGCATTGACCACTTCCCGGAACCAAGTTTGCTGGCTAGCCAGAAGAGAGGTATTGTTGGCCGCGGCTTCGGAATTCAGCGAAATGAACAAAGCCTTTCCGTACTTGAAGAAATAAGTGGTGCCCTCGACCCCGACGGCGCCGTTGGCCGGATTGTTGGTGACGGCATTGAAATAGGAAGCATTGGTGACGGCGGCGGAAGTATTGTAATAGTCATGATTTCCGATTGCCATGACACAAGGCATCGTTTTGGCGGTATCCATTCCGTATAAAGCTGCCCATTGGTCATAAACGGTTCCGTAAGCGGTGGAATCTCCCGAAAAGAGCGCAAAAGCCATGTTCTCGGCGGTTGCGGCCCCTTGGTTCAAAACCGCATTGGCGGTAGTGACCCGAGCCGGGATCGGTATGTATGAATGAATGTCGGTGACGTGCATGAAACTGAAGGTTTCGGCCCCGCCGGTTTTAAAGTGATAAGTCGGAGACATCAGAGTCGCACCGACGCGGTAAATGTAGTCGGTGTTTTCGTCCAAGCCGGTCAGGCTGGCTTTGCACTGCGAAACGGTGATCAGGCCTTCGAAAGGAACGGCGGAACAAGTTCCGATTTTGCTGCCGGCCGAAACGAAATTGGGATCGTCGGCTTTCGTATACTGAACAAAGGTTCCGGTAACGGACGAATGCCACGATATGTTCATCTCGGAGTTCATGTTTTCTCCCGGATTGGCGATGATCATGGCCGCGTCAATCGGTACGGCGCCAACACGGATGTTGATCATGGCTCCGAAAATCAGCAAGATCAGGCATCCTTTGAAGAATTTTCTCATTCGTTTACCTCCAAATTGCATCCATTATAACATGGGACAAGCCCAAATGACAGTGAAAAAGCGGAAAATCAAACATTTTTAACGACGGTTTTTGAGGAAAAAACCAGGCTGTCGCCGAAATTCTTGCCGAAAACGAATTTTCCGATTTCAGTATCTTTTTGGAAGACCTCGATGATCATTCCTTTTTTGGCTTGGGACTCGAAATGAATTTCCATTTGGCGGATCTCTTCTTGGTCCCCCGGGTCGAGAGTGTCATAGATGATGTTGGCATACATGGCGTTGTTCATGTGCCGGTTGTGATCGATTTCCGACGGCATGACCGGATGGGATCCGGCCTTCATGGCATAAGCCGGGGAAGTGTCTTTGATCATTTTGTCTTCAAAAAGACGCTGTTTGACGAAAGTGCCCGGGAATTTCCACTTTTCAAGCGTTACGGTTTCGGTTTTCAGGTTGATCATTGCCCAAATGCTGGATCCTTCTATCAGAACGTTGTCGTCTTCGTCTTGAATCAGGTATTCCCGGCCGTAATAGATTTTGTCAACCGGCAGCGGCCAAGTCGTGATCTTAACGGATTGCGAGAGATGGGGCTGGGATTTGATCCGGTACCTAGTTTTAAGCAAAACCCAAATTTTGTTTTGGGCGAACAGATCTTCGTAACCGGCCTTCAGGATCACCGAATGAACGCCGGCAATCTCCTGAAAATAATTCAAGATCGCATAGGGCTTGATCCGGTCGTAACAGTCGAAATCCCCGGCTGTCAGGGAAAAAGTTTTCGAGAAAATCATGTCTTCCATAATTATAACCTTCAATTCTTTAAACATTATACCACCCTTGGGGGAAAAAAGGCTACCCAAAACATAAAATTTATCGTGCAAACGAAGGAAATTGTGTTAAAATATGAACGGTGATTAATATGTATGATGTAATCGTCATTGGCGGCGGCCATGCCGGAGTCGAAGCCGCGCTTGCCAGTGCCCGTTTGAATAATAAAACTTTAATGATCATGGGATCGTTCGCCAGGATCGCCAACATGCCCTGCAACCCTTCGATCGGCGGTCCCGCCAAAGGCATAATCGTTCGCGAAATTGATGCGCTCGGCGGCCAAATGGCCAAAACGGCGGACCAGACGCTTCTGCAAATCAAGATGCTGAACAGTTCCAAAGGACCGGCGGTCCGGGCGCTTCGGGCTCAGGCTGACAAGGTCACCTATCCCAACATGATGAAAGAGATCGTGAAGGCAACTCCGAACCTCGAAACGCTGGAAGCCTTTGTTGAGGAACTGATCGTTGAAGACGGGAAGATCCAGGCAGTCCGCACTGACAAAGGCCGGACCATCGCCGCTTCGGCGGCCATTATCTGCAGCGGGACCTATCTTTCCTCTCGGGTTCTGGTCGGACATTCCTTTCATCCGTCCGGACCGGACGGCGAACCGACGACCAATAAGCTTTCCGAATCGCTTAGGTCGCTCGGCTTTGCGCTGATCCGTTTAAAAACCGGAACGCCGCCGCGAATCAAGAAGGATACGATCGATTTTTCCAAAACGGTACCGCAGTACGGAGACAAAGAACCTTGGCGCTTCAGCGAAGAAACCGCCGAAGTTCTGCCGCTGGAAAAGCAAGATGAATGTTATCTGACTTATACGACTCCGCTGACGCATCAGCTGGTCAGGGATAACCTGCAGTTTTCCAGTCTTTATTCCGGATTGGTCGAAGGCGTCGGCCCTCGATATTGTCCGTCCATTGAAGACAAAGTGGTTAAATTCGCGGATAAAGCCCGCCATCAGATCTTTTTGGAACCGGAAAGCCGGTTCATCGACGAGATTTACGTTTCGGGATTTTCCACGAGCATGCCGCACGAGATCCAGGAACAACTTGTTCACAGCCTGACCGGGCTGGAACATGCGGTCATCGCGAAATATGCTTATGCCATCGAGTATGACGGCATCGATCCGACTCAGCTGAAAAGAAGCCTGGAATCAAAATTGGTGAAAAACCTATTTTTCGCGGGTCAGGTCAACGGGACCAGCGGTTATGAAGAGGCGGCTTGCCAAGGGCTGATGGCCGGCATCAATGCCAACCAAAACTTAAAGAACAAAGAACCTTTGGTTTTGCGCCGGGACGAAGCCTACATCGGCGTTTTGATCGACGATCTGATCACCAAAGGGGTGAAAGACCCCTATCGGATGCTGACCTCCCGGGCAGAATTCCGGCTGCTTCTGCGCCATGACAACGCCGAAGACCGTCTGCTCGGATACGGACACGAAATCGGTTTGGTTTCCGACCAACGGTTCGCGGCCTTTTCGGAACGAAGAAAAAAGGTTGAAGACCTGAAAACCGCGGTTTCGCTGGTCAAGATCAACCCCAAAAAAGAAGTAAACGAATATCTGCTCGGACGCGGGCGCGACGTCATCAACGAAAAGATCACCGGACAGGAATTTCTGAAACGTCCGGACAATGATTTTTCTGACCTGAAAGCCGTCAGCGGGTTTGATCCGGGAGTCAGTCCGGAGATCTGCGAGCAGGCTCAAATCGAGATCAAATATTCCGGTTACATAGACAAAGCTTACAAAGAGGCGAAAAAGATGCAGAGCATGGAAAATCGCCGGATCCCCGACGATTTCGATTTTGAAAAAGTACCGAACATCGCCAAGGAAGCCAAAGAAAAACTCAAGAGAGTTAGACCGGCCACCATTTCGCAGGCCTCGCGCATCAGCGGGGTCAACCCGAGCGACGTTGCCATTCTGCTGGTTTGGCTGGAAACCAAAAAACATGCTTGAAAAATTTCATCTGACGCCGAAACAATCCGAACAATTCGAGAAATTTTATGAATTTTTGATTTCGGAGAATGCGAAGTACAATCTGACTGCCATCACCGAAAAAAACGAAGTATACGCCAAACATTTTTTTGATTGTCTGGAACTTTCCGAAGCCGTGGATCTCTCCAAGGCCGGAAGTCTTCTCGACATCGGAAGCGGGGCCGGATTCCCGGCCATCCCGCTGAAGATTCTTCGTCCTGAGCTGAAAATCACGGTCATTGAACCAACGGCCAAGAAAATCAATTTTATGAAACAGCTTTTGGAGATGCTGGGGTTAACCGGGGTCGAACTGATCAACGCCCGGGCCGAAGACGCCATTGTCCGCCGCCGGGAAAAATACGACCTGGTTGTGGCCCGCGCCGTGGCGCCGATGGCCGAACTTCTGGAATTGTGCATTCCTTATGTGAAGATCCTGGGTTATTTCTTGGCCATGAAGAGCGCGGCTTATCAAGCCGATCTCGACGAGGCGAAAAACGCTTTGGCCAAACTAAATGCGGTCGTGGCCGGCGTGCATGATTACGCGCTTCCTTCCGAACTGGGAAGCCGGGTCATTCTGCTGATCAAAAAACAAAGACTGACCGCTTCGATCTATCCGCGGAAATATGCGCTGATCAAAAAAAATCATTTGTAAAAGAGGGATCATATGGGAAAAATCATTGCCATCGCCAACCAAAAAGGCGGAGTGGGGAAAACCACCACGGCCATAAATTTAGGAGCCGCACTCGCCCATGAGGGCCAAAAAGTGCTGGTGATCGATTTGGACGAACAGGCCAATGCCACCATCGGATTGGGGATCTCGCGGGAATTATGCGAAATGACCCTTTATGACATCATGGTTGGCAGCCAAAAAATCGAAGAAGCCATCTATGAGACCGCCGAAGCGAACATCGATCTGATCCCAGCCTCGATCAAATTGGCCAATCTTGAAGGCAATTTGCATAAGCGGGAAGACCGGAACACCGTTCTTCGAAACAAAATTGAAGGCATTCGAAACAAGTACGACTATATCCTTTTGGATTGTCCCCCATCGGTCGGGATCATCGTGGACAATGCGTTGTTTGCGAGCGATTCGGTCATCATTCCGGTGGAATGCGAGTTTTTCGCTTATGATGCTTTGACGCAAATGGTCAGCAAGATCAATCAGATTCAAACCCAAAAGAATAAATTCAACCAGCTTTTGACCATTGAAGGAGTTTTGCTTACCAAACTCGACAACCGAAACATTTTCGGTTACAAGATCGCGGACAAAGTGCGGGATCTCTTCCCGACCAAAACTTTCAAAACCATCATCAATCACTCCAGCCATCTTCAGGAAGCCCCGATGCTCGGAAAAAGCGTCTTAAAAAGCGCTTATCATTCCCGAGCCAGCAAGGAATATCGGGAGTTGGCTCGGGAGATAATGGAACCGCACCCGGAAAACAACAGTTAGCGAGGTTATCATGCAAGCAATCAAGGATTTCATCATCATCAATGCCACCCGAGTTTTGACCACCGTCATTCTGATCGCCGGTACTTTTCTGATTTTTTTGGTCGTCGGCCTGCTCGTCGGAAGATTCGTCAAGAAAAACAAAGACAAACGCAAACGCGCCCTCACCCTGGCCAAACTGATCCAGAGCATTTTTCGTTATGTTTTCGTCATCATCATCCTGGTTGTCATCCTCGATGTTTGGGGACTGAACGTCATGCCGATCTTGGCGGGAGCCGGAATCGCCGGGATCGCCCTCGGATTCGGGGCTCAGAACTTCATCAAGGATTTACTCGCGGGAATGGCCATCGTTTTCGAAAATTATTTTGACCTCGACGACATCATCGAAATCAATGGCTTCAAAGGGAAAGTCGTGGAGATCGGCCTGAAATCGACCAAAATCGAAAACTGGAAAGGCGAAATCCGGATCTTCTTCAACGGCGAGCTCAAAGAAATCACCAACTACTCGAAAAACCCTTCGACCGGGATCGCGGAGATCGTGGTGGATTATCGCGAAAACATTGATCAGGTCATCGCTTTGCTTGAAGAAAAAATGGTTACTCTGAAAGATACTTTTCCTCAGATCTTGGAGGGACCGAACGTTCTCGGGATCACCAAACTCGATGCCACCGGATATACCATCCGCATCACCGTGAAGACCGTTTCCGAGACCCAATACTCCGTCGAAAGGGAAATGTATCGGTTTATCAAAGAATTGTTTGAAGAAAACGGGATCCGGCTTGCAACCGGTTCCTTGGTGATTCGTCATGACGACCAATCCCAGTAATTACAAAAACGGTGATATCTACGAATTTCGGAAAGTCCATCCCTGCGGGGGCAAAAACTGGAAAATGGTCCGGGCCGGCGTCGATTGCAAATTGGAATGCACGACCTGCAAACGGATCATCATTGTTCCTCGGATCGAACTTCAGAAAAAGATAAAGAAAGTTATTTCTCACGAAGAAATCCCTGTTTAGGGATTTTTTAGAAATAGGAGGGCGCCATGATCGAATTAAGGCACATAACCAAAGACTATCAGGTCGGGAAATTCCAAGTCCGGGCTCTGGACGATGTTTCGGTCCGGTTCCGAAAAAGCGAATTCGTCTGCGTTCACGGCCCAAGCGGCTGCGGAAAGACGACGCTTTTGAACGTCATCGGCGGGTTGGACGGCTATGACTTCGGAAATCTTTTGGTCAATGGCCAGGATACCGCGGCTTTCAAAGACCGGGATTGGGATTGCTACCGTAATCAATCGGTGGGATTCGTGTTCCAGAATTACTATCTGCTTCCCCACCTCAATGTTTTTGAAAATGTTGAACTGGCGCTGACGCTGACACGAATCTCCAAATCGGAAAGACGGACCCGGGTCATGAAAGCCCTGGAGTCGGTATCGCTGACCAAAGAAGCGAAGAACATGCCCAATCAGCTTTCCGGCGGCCAAATGCAAAGAGTGGCCATTGCCCGGGCGATCGTGAATGATCCGGACATCGTTTTGGCGGATGAACCGACCGGAGCGCTTGACTCCCATACCGCGGAAGTCATCTTGGACATTCTGAAAGAGATCTCCAAAGATCGTCTGGTGGTTTTGGTCAGTCACAACCTGGCCCTCGCGGAAAAGCATTCGACCCGGATCATTGAACTTTTGGATGGAAAGATCATCAAAGACAGCCATCCGCTTCTTAACGAAGACCCGGAGAAGACCTATCAGAAACAAAAAACCTCGATGAAGTTTTTCGATGCCATAAAAATGAGTTTCAAAAACATGCTTCGGACCAAAGTCCGAACTCTGATGACCACTTTCGCGGGGTGCATCGGGATCATCGGCATCGGTTTGGTCCTGTCGATATCCAAAGGCGTCAATTCTTACATTGAAGAAGTTCAGAAATCGGCGCTTGGGAATTACCCGATCACCATCATGAGTTCTGCGAAACTTTTGGATGAAGAAGGCGAAGAGATCCCGGAACGGGAAGAATTTCCAGCCGGAGAAACCGTTGAGATCCGCAGCGGCGAAACCCGTTACGATTATTATAATGTCATGGAGCGGGAATTTCTCACTTATTTGGAAGCCATGCCTTCAGAACTGTACAGCGTTGTCGATTACAATACCAGCATCGCGATGAACATCCTCTCGGAAACTTCGAGCGGGTATCGGAAAGTCAGCCAAAGCCAATTCAGTGAAATGAGCAAAGACGAAAATTTCGTTTTGGCTCAATACGACGTTCTGAAAGGATCGCTTCCGAACGAAGCCGACGAAGTCGCGCTCGTCATCGACAAGTACAACTGTTTGGACGCCATCACCCTTTATTATCTGGGGATTGATTACGAAAACGTGGAATCGTATACTTTTGACGCCCTGCTGGCCAAACAGTTCAAATTGCTTTTCAATAACGAGTATTACCAAAAGGTCGGGGATTTCTATGCTTCAAAGGGCAGCAGCCAATATCAAAGTCTGTATGAAAACTCGCAGTTCACTTTGAAGATCACCGGCATCATGCGGATCAAAAAAAATGCGAACACCGTTTTGTATGACAGCGGGCTGCTGTATACTTCTGCGCTGACGGATACGGTTTATGAAAATGCCCGTCAATCGGACATTTATGTTGATCAGGCGGCTTTTGGATTGACCAAAAACGTCTTCACCGGGTTGCCTTATGAAGAGATCGTCTCCTTCTCCTCAACCACTTCTCCGGATTATCAGCTGACCCAAACGCTTCTTTCCATCGGCGCCGAAGTCAACACGACCCGGATATATGTTTACACTTCTACTTTTTCCGATCGGTTGGCCATCAGCGATTATGTCAGCGCTTATGAAAACGAAACATCGCCGATAAAAATCACTTATTACGATTACATGAATACGGTTACGACCGAATTTGCGAATCTGGTGCGGGTGTTCAGCACGGTTCTGATCATTTTCTCATCGGTTTCGTTGGTCGTTTCCGCGATCATGATTGGCATCATCACCTATGTTTCCATTTTTGAACGGATCAAAGACATCGGAATCATGCGCAGCGTCGGAGCGAGGAAAGCGGACATCGCCACTTTGTTCAACTTTGAGACCATGACGATCGGATTGTTTTCCGGGATCTTCGGGATCCTCGGAACGCTGGTTTTGATGCGGCCGGTCAACACCATGGTCAAGAACCTGGTGGTCGATTACACGGTCTCCTTTACGGGAATCGCGCAAGTCATCGTGGCTAAATTCGAAGCCCGATACATATTTTTTCTATTATTGGGGAGCGTGCTTTTGACTTTGGTTGCCGGGTTCGTTCCTTCGGTCATCGCGGCTCGGAAGAAACCGATTGTGGCCTTAAAAAGCGAGAGGTAAAAAATGCTTAGAAGATTTATTAAATATTATCGTCCCCACTTGATACTTTTGTTTTTGGACCTGACCTGCGCTTTGGCGATCTCGGGCATTGATTTGTTGTTCCCGATCGCAACCAACCTCGTCCTGAAAAATTACATTCCCAATCAGGAGATCCGGCTCATGCTGTATGTTGGCTTGGGTTTGTTGGTTCTTTACGGGATCCGGTTTTTGCTTTCTTTTATAATCGGTTATTACGGACATGTCATGGGCATCCGGATCGAAACGGACATGCGTTCGGATCTATTCCGGAAATTGCAGATCCTTGATTATCAGTTCTTCGACAACAAAAAAACCGGCGAACTGATGACTAACCTGACCTCCCATCTTCACGATGTATCGGAGATGAGCCATCATGCTCCGGAAGATCTGTTCATCTCTACCATCATGCTCATCGGCAGTTTTGTCATTCTGATGCTGGTGGAGCCGCTTTTGACGCTGATCGTCTTTTTGTTTCTGATCTTGCTCATCATTTATTCAATTTCCCGCCGGCGCAAAATGATCGCCTCTTTCCGCGATTCGCGGACGGCTCAGGGGGAATTGAATTCGGAGATCGAAAGCAGCATCAGCGGCATCCGGCTGACCAAAGCTTTCAATAACGAACAATACGAACAAAAAAAGTTTGAGCAGGTCAACGCTCTTTACAAAAAAGCCCGTTCGAACATTTTCAAAGAGATCGGTTTGTATGGGTCGGGAAATGACTTCTTTACCAATCTGGCCAACTTGGCGCTGCTTCTGTTCGGCGGCTACTTTGTTTACATCGGCCGCATCGATTACCTCGATTTAATTTCTTTTTTCCTATATGTAAACTTCTTGATCCGACCCATTCAACGGCTTACCAATTCCATGGAGCAGATCCAACAAGGGTTCACCGGCATTGAAAAGTTTTACAACATCATGGACATTGAACCAAAAATCGTTTCGTCCGCGAATCCGATCTTCAAGACGGATTTTGTTGGGGACATCGAATTCAAAAACGTTGAGTTCAGTTACAGCCAAGATGACCGTGAATATGTACTGAAAAACTTCAGTTTGGACATCCCGGCCGGAAAGAAAATCGCCATCGTTGGGGAAACCGGCGTCGGGAAGACCACGATATCGAAATTGGTTCCGCGCTTTTACGACGTCAACTCGGGCGAGATCCTGATTGACGGGACGAAAGTGACCGATTACGATCTATACAATTTGCGCAATGCCATCGGGATCATTCAACAAGATGTCTTCATCTTTTGGGGAACGATCAAGGAGAACATTCTGTACGGACGTCCGGACGAAACTTTTGAGGAAGTCGTGGAAGCGGCGAAACGAGCCCAGATCCATGATTTCATCATGTCTTTGGAACAAGGCTATGACAGCCTGACCGGCGAACGGGGCGTCAAGCTTTCTGGCGGTCAGCAGCAAAGGATCTCCATTGCCCGACTGTTTCTCCGCAATCCGAAGATCCTGATTTTGGATGAAGCCACTTCTTCTTTGGACAATTTGACCGAAAATCTCATTCAACAAAGTTTTGATGAACTGTCAAGCGGAAAAACCACGATCATGATCGCTCACCGTTTGTCCACCATCCAAAACGCCGATGAGATCATCGTCCTGGGAAAGAACGGGATCATGGAACGGGGTACGCATCAGGAACTGATCAAAAGCGGGGGTTATTACGCCGCCTTGTATAATGCCACCCTGAACACGGTCATGGTGTAAAGGAATATGAACAAAAAAAGCTTCATCTTGTAACGGCGTTCATCCTTTCATCAAATTATTAACCATTTGCATACCGAAAAAGCCCCAATATTATATAACGGGACTTTTTTGTGTTTCAAATTTCTTAAAGAAGGCTTGGAGTGAAAAAAGAGAACAACTAAGCAAATAACCGATTTTTCCAAAAATAAGGCCGTTTAATTTTGAGAAATCGCTTTCGTATTTCTCCAAAAAATGTTACAATAATCAAAGAAGAAGTTTTCACAACAAAAATGGGGTACGTGAGTTGTGAAAAAAACCAATCAGTTAAAAATGCAAAACAAGAAAATCACGCCCGGCAGTATATTTCAGAAAAAATAAATGTTCTTTAAATGTTTATTGTTTTGAAATTGGCAAATGAATTAAGCAGCAAAGTCCACAAAAGACCTTTTTTCTGTTTTTTGGGACAAGGACATCAAAACGAGGAAAGTGGTTTTTACCATTGAACATTGGTAAGTTCAAGATCGAGATGATTGAACAATTTTGTGGAAAGGGGAGGGTTTATCAAAGTGCTTATTTGTAACAAAGAGAACATATTGGAACTTCAATTGCGTTTTTCAATTTGTGAAGACAAAAAAACATCCAACAGCGGTTTTACCTAAACAAAGGAAGCTTGAAAAAAATCTTTGACAGAATCGAAGGTTTTTTGGGTGGAAGACTTCTTTCCCCCACTCGGAGAAGAAAGCAAACGAATGAGGCGAAAATGACCTTATCAAAAAATCCAAAAATCAAAAAAAGTGCAAGATGACAAGGGGGATAAAAATGAAATTTATAAACAAGCATCACCATACTTTTCAAAAAAAAGGTTCAACGGACGATCCGACACCCCAGTTTCGGTTTGAGAGAATGTCAGGGAGAAAACCTAATGAATCGTAATTATCTTAAAGCAGGTACCATTGAAGAATTGTTATGGGCAAAAAGCGCTCCCCGAAAAAAACTGCAAGCCCATTTGCGTGAGACGGCAATTGTGGCGCGGACATTACTTTGCGACAGTGCTTTTTCCGTGATAACGCCCTTATTGGCCGGGTATCTTGGGCTTTCGAATGAAGGGGCAGTTTCTCTAGCTTCCTATTTGGCGGGAATTCATGATTTAGGCAAATGTCACCCAAGTTTTCAAGAAACGGATGGCAGCCAAATGACGGATTATTTAAAGCAACATGTTCATCTCAAGTATCCGATTTCGGGAAAGTATCGACATGAAAACAGCAATGTATTTTTGCGAATTTGGGAAAGTGACAGTGTTTTTGAAAACAAGAAGGTTCGGCGCGCCTTTAAAACGGTAATCAAACTTCATCATCAGGGAAAACAAGGAGACAGTTTTCCGATAAAAAAAGAAGATATCGAAAGATGGCCGGGAGCCGAGGATTGGCTTAAACTGCAAGATGAAATCGAATTAGAGATTCGAAATTGGCTTAAGCCTCCAATCCAAGCCAATAACAAAATTACTGATCTTGATAGTGCTTGTGTACTGTTGTCCGGTTTGGTGATCTTATCCGATTGGATCGCTTCCGGTGATGACTTTTCCACACTTAATGATTACGCGGAAAACGAAACCGTAAGAAACGAAATAAAACTTTTTATCGCGAAAACAGGACTTGAAAAAACTCCTGCACTTCCTTGTGGCAGCTTTACGGATTTGTGGACAAAACTCAATAAATTTTCTTTGCGCCCATTGCAAGTGGCCGTAGAGAAATTATTTTCAGAGGACACTCGCATGCCTTTAGCCTTGATTTTGGAAGCGCCCATGGGCGAGGGGAAAACCGAAGCGGGGGTATATGCAGCCATGAAAATGGCAAAATATTGGAATAAAGAAGGAATGTACGTTGCGCTCCCCACTTCCGCGACCGCCAATCAAATGGTCGGTAGGATAAATGCCCTTTTGAAAGAACACGGGAAATCTGAGGCTCTGTTGGTACATTCCATGTCTTGGTTGAATGCTGATAACCAATTTCTGATTTCTAACGATGAGGATGAAATTGACCGCAAGGATGCGGAATCATGGTTCCGGCCCACTAAAAGAGGGCTTTTGGCGCCTTATGCGGTTGGAACGGTTGATCAGGCAATGATGGCAGTACTGAAAGTAAAATACGGTGTTTTGCGGTTGTTTGGGTTATCTAATAAAGTTTTGATAATCGACGAGATTCATGCATATGATGCATATATGTCTAGCATAATAAGACGTTTGCTTGAGTGGTGTCGAGCATTGCGAATCCCTGTGGTGATGCTTTCGGCGACTTTGCCGACCTTCAAAAAACAGGATTTTATGTCAGTCTATGGGGAAATTGGACAATCCGCCAACGCTTATCCTTTGATAACGGCAGCTTATGACAATGGCCATGTAGAACAAACGGCAGTTGAAGGCAGTTACCAAAATGGTGTGATAAAAGTCCAAAAACTTCCCATCATGCACAATCCCGAGAGCATTGCGATGTTAGCTATTGATCAATGCAAATATGGCGGCTGCATCTGCATTATCATGAATACGGTAGCTGAGGCACAAAACGTTTATAGTGCCATCAATTCGCAGCCTCATGAAGCCGAACTGATTCTGTTTCATTCCCAATTTCCGCTTGGCCAACGGCAAAAGATTGAAGAGCAATGCTTTTCGAAATTTGGCCCGGATCATTCCCATCGTCCAAAGCGTTCGATACTGGTAGCTACGCAAGTTGTTGAACAAAGCCTTGATTTGGATTTCGATGCCATGATAACGGCAATAGCCCCCATTGACCTTTTGTTGCAGCGTTGCGGACGTTTACATCGGCATCGCAACACAAAAAGGGCAGAGGTGCATAAAGAGGCAGTGCTGACAGTATTAGTCCCGGGTGTGAATGATGATTTTGGAATTACCGCAAAAATCTATTATCCGTTATTTTTAGACCGAACAAAGAAGGTCCTGGATGATACTGATTTAATTAGAATTCCCGAGGATATTCCTAATTTGGTTGAAGTTGTGTACCAGCAGGAAAAAATCAGCGAAGATGTGTTGGATAACTTCTTATTCAAGCAATTCCACGAGCAATTGTTGCAAGGTGAATCTCAAAACAGCGAAATAGCGGCTCCTGACCCAAACGACTTTGGACTCCAACGAGAGGATATATTTAAGAGTGATGATGATCCCGAAATAAGCGCCAAAACGAGATTAGGGGAAATTAATCGCAAAATTGCCATAGTTCCGATGAACGTCTATAAAAAAATTGATAGATCTAAAAGACCCAGCGTTCAATTGGCTCGCCTTGTCATGCAATATAGTCTGACGGCACCTTCAACCAAGATTCCCCCGACTCTAAAAAGCGAAAGCAACAATAACTTAATTGAAGGAAAGGGCCTTTTGGCAGGTATCATCATTATGCCTGCTCAGGAATTTGAGTCTGACCCAACCGAAACTTTAAAAGCCAAAATAAGTGGTTATGTGATATGCTTTGACAACCAACTCGGGTTGGTAATAAGGAAGGAGGATTAAAATGAAATTTGATGCATGGAATGAAGCGTGGATCCCAATTCGGCGCCCGGATGGGCGATTGGAAGAAATGGGAATTGGCCAAGTTTTGAAACAAGCCGCGGATATCGAGGAGATTTCCAGCAATTCGCCAATAATCGAATATGGAATTTATCGCTTTCTCTTCAATTTATTAATGGATGCCTATCGTCCCCATTCAGAAGATGATCTAAGTGACTTGCTTGAACAAAAAGCCTTTGATGGCAAAATTCTTGATCGATACCACAGCGATTGTTTGTCTGAAGGAACGACTTTTGATTTGCTCGACAAGGATCATCCGTTTATGCAAGCAGCACTTCGGCCGGGTGAAACCGAGGAATATGAATCTTCGGTTTACAAACTGGATCCGACGCGGCCCAGCGGCAATAATCCGGTCCATTTTGATCACACTTTGGAAGCGGATGCCGCTCTCAGTTTACCGGAAACCTTAAGACTGCTTTGTGTTCAGACGGCCTTCTCGGTTGCGGGTGTTCAGGGTTATCCCTCAACGGTAAATGGCACACCGCCAATATACTGCATCATTGCAGGTAAAAATTTATTCCAGAGGTTGGCCTTCGGAATGGTGCCGTTAAGAAAAAATGAAATCGGCTCGGAATTGGTTCCGTTCTGGCGTTCCAAATCATTGGTTGAACCTAAAAAAGAAGTGGCAGTCACCAGTTTGCTGTATGGATTGTCATTCCCATGTCGCCACATTCGGATCAAAGCTGATGAGGACGGAATGGTAAGAAAGATTGCGTTTAAGCAAGGACTGCACTTTGTCGGTTATGACAGCTGGAATGATCCATATGTAGCTTATCCGAAAAACAAGGATAACAAACACCGCAACCTCAAACCATCAATAGAAAAAGAAGCCTGGCGGAACATTGCCACATTCGTAAATCAAAATCAAGGTGCCCCCGAAGTCATTGGTCAATATGTAAGGATAACTGAGGAAGAAGAAATCCCGATACTAACATTCTCGGCGGTGACTAACAAAGCGGCTTATCTCGATTTTCAGCGCGGAGAGTTTCGGGTGCCGATGTCCGTTGCAAAGGATACTTTCAAATCAAGGGCATTTGCTCAGGCCCTTGATGAAGTTGAAGAAAAAGAACAAGAATTAAAAAGATCAATCGAAAATCTTGAAAAAAGGATGAAACTAGACCGCGCAAAGAGTGCTCTTGCCGCCCAGGCCAATATGGGATATCGATTGTATTACGAGAAATGTAAAAAAGCGTTTTTCGATTACCTATGTCCACAACTCAGCCAGGCTGATATTGACACACTGAGGACAATACAACTTGAATGGCAGAGGAAAACACTGAGATTTTGTTTCGAACAATATGATCAAATAATGGAACGCCTTGGTCCCAGCGGAAAATTACTGATTGAATCAGAAAATGTAAAAAGGCAAATGGGACTGAGATTTGCAAAGCCAAAAAAGGAGACGAACGACGATGAAGAATCTTCAAAATGATTTCAAAGCCCTGCATGCTTTAGAGCCTCGGGGACGTATAGTGTTGCGACATTCTGCAGGCAAAATGGTAAGTATGTCAGATGCTGAAACAATGATGTATTTCTACCGCGTTTTGCCGCAAGGAATCCCGGACTACCTCCATGACCGATGGTTTTTTGCTTTTTGCATTGACTGTCTGTGGGAACCTGATCAAGCGAACAAGAAGCCGCTCGAGAGCATCTTATCGGAGTTAATCAATGACAGTGAATCAACCGCGTCATTGCAAAAACGGATCATTTCGTTAATGGATTCGAAATGGGATGAGGATGGTTATTTCGCCGTAAAAATGCTTCGAATCATCAAATTGGTTAAACAAAAAGGATACGCCGTCAACTCGGAATCATTATTGCAAAGCTTTTTGCATTGGAATGATGAAAGCCATTGGATTCAGAAAAAATGGGCAAGTGCAATCTGCCATTCAGAAAACATTAATATTGAAAGTAAAGGAGAATAAAAATGTTATACGAAATTCATATGTTAAAAAATTATGCGCCAACCAACCTTAATCGGGATGATACTGGATCTCCCAAAACATGTTTATTCGGCGGTGTGCAGCGGGGACGCATCTCAAGTCAATGCTTGAAACACAGCTGGCGGATATCCAACTTATTAAAAGAATCAATCGGCAATGAATATCTGGGAATTCGCACGCGAACAATGCCCACTCTTATCGGCGAACAGCTTCGTAAAGCGGGAATTTCTGAGGAATTCATCGAAATAGTTGTAAAAAAACTGACCGGATTCGGAAATAAAGAAGGAAAATCAAGTGACGAAAATGACATCACTGCTCAGGTCATTTTATACAGCCATTCCGATCTTGAAGTCATTGAAAAGCTGATTATCAATCAACTCAACGAATGCCATAACGCAAGTGATGTCAAAAAAATTGATGTAAAGAACCTACAAGCAGAATTGTCCAAATTAAACAAAGACCGCAAAAACGGAATTTCCCTTGACATGGCTTTATTTGGGAGAATGGTTACTTCTGACGCCTTCGAAGATGTTGATGCCGCCATGCAGGTTGCTCATGCCATCGGCACAAACCGTCTTATGATGGAATCGGATTACTTCACCGCCGTCGATGACGTAATTTCTGAAAAAAAAGACCAGGGGAGCGCAATGATAGGCGATGTCGATTACAATTCTTCATGCTATTACATCTACGCTTCGCTTGATACCGATAAACTATCCGAGAACCTAAAAAATAACGAAAACGTTGGAATGCTGATTAAGAATGCGATTCCGGCCTTGATTAAAACAATGGCATACACCAGCCCTTCAGGAAAACAAAATAGTTTTGCTGGACACTCTTTGCCATCCGCGATCCTTGTGGAGTGCAAAGAAAAGAAAGTACCGATCAGCTATGCCAATGCTTTTGAAATTCCAGTGCGACCGACGGCGTCAAGCGGAATCGTCCGAGGAAGCGTCGAGAAACTAATGGCCGAAGTTCAGAAAATACAAAAAGGGTTTGAACTGCCAATTGTGAAAAGGTTGTGGTTCACAATGGAAAACGTTGAAACTTTTGAGGAAAAATTTGCGGTAAATTGTGCTTCGTTCCCAGAATTAATCGAACAATTACCGATCGATTGAGGAAATCATGATGAGTAACCAGCCGATCTTATTATTGCATCTTGAAGGCCCTTTGCAGAGCTGGGGAGAGCGTTCACATTTAATATATCGAGACACAGCCTCATTTCCGTCAAAATCTGGGGTCATTGGACTGTTGGCCTGTGCTTTGGGTTGGCAACGCGATGATGACCGGATTGGAGAACTAAGTTCAAAATTGAAGATTGCCATGCGTGCCGATCGCCCTGGTGAAATAATGGTTGACTACCAGACGGTAACATCATCAAGACTCCTGAACGCCGAAGGAAAGAGACGCAGCAACGGTGATACAATTCTCAGTTGGCGCAGTTATCTCCAAGATGCTTGTTTCATAGTGGCTTTGTCTGGGCCAAAGGAGTTACTGGAAGAATGCAAAACTGCATTAAGTAATCCAAAATGGCAACTATACTTAGGAAGAAAGAGTTGTATTCCCGTCTGTCCGATTATTATTGACACTACTAACGATTATTCTGATCTAAACGATGCAATGGAAAAATTCCCGCTCTGCCATAGGCACGCCGATTCCATACTTTACGAGATTGAATCGGATGGAAATGAAGGATATCGTCGAAATGATGTCAGAGTAGTATCGTCAGAACGGATTTTTTCCTCAAGATTTGTTACCGTTCGCCGTTTTGATGCAAAGGAGGTTTCAAATGTACTTAAGTAAAATCATCCTTGACCGTCGTCATCCATCGATAAGGCAAGCACTGCGTGATTGCCATGACATGCATCGAAATATTCAAAACTGGTTTTACAAACCAAGGAAAGACGCGGGTATTCTCTATAGACTGAATTGTAATGAAAAAGATGCAGCTGTATATGTTTTGTCAGAAGAACAGCCAGATCAGTCAAAAATCACCAATGATTGCATGAAATTAGTCGGGTCGCGCGAGGTCAGTGATTTTGAAGGACAAATGACCGCCGGAAAAAGTTTTCATTTTTCATTATTGACTTCGCCGTGTAAAAAAGTTCCCATTGGAAATAGCAAAAATAGCCGCCGTAGATTCTTACGGATGCCTGAAGAAAGAGCGGAGTGGTTGCAAAGGCATGCAAAACAATCTGGATTCCAAATTTGTTCAATATGTGAAAAAAATGAACAAGAACTTCACGGTGGCCAAAAAGAATCCGGAATGTTCATTCGAACCGTTGAATTTGAAGGAATTTTGAAAATAACGGATCCCAATATCTTTCGCCATTCTTGGGAAAATGGAATCGGGCCTGAAAAAGCATATGGAATGGGTTTGTTATTGTTAGTTGGCATAGAGGGATAAATGCGAAAAGATCTTCATGAATTACCAAAGATCCGAGACAGTATATCTTATCTATATTTTGAACATGCGATAATTGAACAAGATGATTCTTCAATAGTAATCATCAATGATGAAGGAAAAACACCCGTTCCAGTGGCATCATGCACTTGTCTGATGCTTGGTCCCGGAACCAGTATCACCCATGCGGCAATTCGTGCTTGTGGCGAGAACGGATGTATGATCATCTGGTGCGGAGAAGGAATCCAGCGTTTTTATGCTAGTGGCATAGGCGAGACGAGAAGCGCGGCCAATCAGTTAAGGCAAGCCAAACTTTGCATGGATGGAAAAACTCACCTTGAAGTTGCAAAACGAATGTATGAAGTGAGATTTCCTCAACTTCCCAAGCAGGACTATTCGCTTCAACAGCTGCGTGGCATGGAAGGAATCAGAGTAAGGGAAGCATACAAATTGGCATCTAAATTGTCAGGAGTCCTTTGGCAGAGCCGGCAGTATAAAAATACCGCTTGGGAAGCTTCCGATCCCATCAACAGAGCTCTGTCTGAAAGCAACGCGATACTTTATGGCCTTTGTCATGCGGCAATTGTTTCACTTGGATATTCACCGGCGCTTGGTTTCATTCATACCGGGAAGATGCTTTCATTTGTATATGACATTGCTGATTTATATAAAGCCGAAACAACGATTCCTGCCGCGTTTGAATCGCTGAGAAACTCTGATATTCTTGATTCGTCATGGCTGCGGAGATGTTGTCGCAGCCGATTTCAACAAGCACGCCTTCTGGAAAGGATTGCGGATGACATTAAATGGATCTTTGATATTGAAGGAATTGAAGATATTGAAGCAAAAGAAACAGGTGATCTTTGGGATGAAGAAGAGAATGTTCAAGGCGGGAAAAACTATTCTGTGGATGTGCTGAAATGATAGTAATTATCACCGAAAACGCCTTACCAAAAATCCGCGGTGAACTAACACGGTGGTTATTAGAAGCAAAGCCAGGAGTTTTTGTTGGCGATGTAAGCGCGAGCGTAAGAGAGAAACTTTGGGAAAAGATTGTAAATGAAATTCCAAGACTCGGAGCATTAATGTTCTTTTCAGCTCAAACAGAGCAGGGATTTGCAATGCTAATGAATGGTTACCCCAAACGACAGGTAGTAGACATCGAAGGCATACAATTAATCACTACAAAATCATAAGACATTTTCAGTATCTGCCCCACGCATGTGGGGATGAACCGTCCGCGAAAGCCTCCACTTGAGCCGCATTGTGGATCTGCCCCACGCATGTGGGGATGAACCGTTTGCCCGCCCTCGATCGTTCCAACGAGCAATTCATCTGCCCCACGCATGTGGGGATGAACCGGCCGAACGAACGAAAGAAGGAGGGAAAATGACATCTGCCCCACGCATGTGGGGATGAACCGAAGATGAAAGAACTTAAGCTGGATGTCGAACTTCATCTGCCCCACGCATGTGGGGATGAACCGTTCACACTGAAACAAATTGAAAAAATCGTTTAATCTGCCCCACGCATGTGGGGATGAACCGGAAAGAATAATGATAATTGGGACACAAAGTAGAATCTGCCCCACGCATGTGGGGATGAACCGAACCTTATAACAAGTAATAAGAGCTTAGTAAATCTGCCCCACGCATGTGGGGATGAACCGTTAGATGGTAAATATGAAACAACTGCCTCTAATATCTGCCCCACGCATGTGGGGATGAACCGTTACTTGTCGAGGCCTTACTTACTTGGCTGTCATCTGCCCCACGCATGTGGGGATGAACCGGCGGTCGGGATGATAGTCGCTCAAATCGACAAATCTGCCCCACGCATGTGGGGATGAACCGGAGAATAGAAATGGTATCTAAACTGTTGAGTGCATCTGCCCCACGCATGTGGGGATGAACCGTTTATAATCAGCTGTTACAAGAAAGTGAGGAAAATCTGCCCCACGCATGTGGGGATGAACCGTTCAGAAAGGGCATTTTCTAAAACCGTGTAATCATCTGCCCCACGCATGTGGGGATGAACCGAGTGGCAGACCCTAAAACCAGTTGAGGGGAGCATCTGCCCCACGCATGTGGGGATGAACCGCAAAAGCGGAGGAAACCAAATGACCTTAGAAAATCTGCCCCACGCATGTGGGGATGAACCAGTTTAATGATCTTGAATTTTACGAAGATAATGGAATCTGCCCCACGCATGTGGGGATGAACCAGGCTATGTCTCAAATGGAACTTGGTATGTTGTTATCTGCCCCACGCATGTGGGGATGAACCGAAACCGATTATATGCAAGTTGGCTACTCGGTCATCTGCCCCACGCATGTGGGGATGAACCGAAAACACAACCACAGGAATGCCATTGACTCTGAATCTGCCCCACGCATGTGGGGATGAACCGGCAAAACCCTTTATGGCTGGCACATTTCGGACATCTGCCCCACGCATGTGGGGATGAACCGACTCAATGAGCGAGATTCTTGCCACCATTGACATCTGCCCCACGCATGTGGGGATGAACCGCTGGAACAAATACAACCAAAGCCCTTTCAGCCATCTGCCCCACGCATGTGGGGATGAACCGATGTCCTTAATGTACACAACGATATTCCATATTATCTGCCCCACGCATGTGGGGATGAACCGGTATTCCATCTGTTTCCAGAAGTTGATCCTTTATCTGCCCCACGCATGTGGGGATGAACCGATTACCCAAAACGCCTTTGGTGGCGAAATCATATCTGCCCCACGCATGTGGGGATGAACCGACAGATGTCATATTTCAGTTATTACAACTGGGATCTGCCCCACGCATGTGGGGATGAACCGTATTGACGATATTCCACGTCAGCGGTAATGTAATCTGCCCCACGCATGTGGGGATGAACCGTGTTACATCACTAGCAGAACCGCCCCATTCCCAATCTGCCCCACGCATGTGGGGATGAACCGCGTAAATACGATTTCTATGTTGTTTCCCTCATATCTGCCCCACGCATGTGGGGATGAACCGTGGGCGACGGAACGACTTACAAACAGGTTTCAATCTGCCCCACGCATGTGGGGATGAACCGAATAGATCGCCGATACAAACGAATCCCAATATATCTGCCCCACGCATGTGGGGATGAACCGTTTATATCTTGGGACGATGAGGGGCCATATGACCATCTGCCCCACGCATGTGGGGATGAACCGACACGTGGAATCTGGCGCTGAACAGCATTCGGCATCTGCCCCACGCATGTGGGGATGAACCGCGGTCGAAGCCATTGACGGAAACATCGAGAAAATCTGCCCCACGCATGTGGGGATGAACCGCTTTGACCGCATACCTTACCACATTAAGAATCATCTGCCCCACGCATGTGGGGATGAACCGAACCGATAACCATAAAATGGGAAGACGTGGTAATCTGCCCCACGCATGTGGGGATGAACCGTCATTTACAACGGCGAAGTCGGCAAGGCTAAAATCTGCCCCACGCATGTGGGGATGAACCGACTTGCGAGCGATGGAAGAATGGAAAAAACAATATCTGCCCCACGCATGTGGGGATGAACCGATAAACACGCTGAGGAGACTGTTATGTATCCTCATCTGCCCCACGCATGTGGGGATGAACCGATTCTGAGGGATATACAATAGTTTACAACGCATATCTGCCCCACGCATGTGGGGATGAACCGCGTCAAATTCAAATGGGAGATATAAATGGGGTTATCTGCCCCACGCATGTGGGGATGAACCGCTTCCCGTTCAAATTGAAATCGGAATGTACTCATCTGCCCCACGCATGTGGGGATGAACCGATTAGCCCAACGGTCATAATGTTGACCCTTGAATCTGCCCCACGCATGTGGGGATGAACCGTAGTTGGTGTCATCATATACGGTCGCATAACCATCTGCCCCACGCATGTGGGGATGAACCGATTTAACTACTGGTGAAGCGGGGCTTCTAATGCATCTGCCCCACGCATGTGGGGATGAACCGCAATTTTTAAAACTGTTTCTTGGTCTGATTATATCTGCCCCACGCATGTGGGGATGAACCGTTAAATACCAAAAGGAAGTGACAATATGAACTATCTGCCCCACGCATGTGGGGATGAACCGTAAATATTTCACTTCGAGGTTATTGGAAGCAAGCATCTGCCCCACGCATGTGGGGATGAACCGCAAACACAAAAAAATTTTTTTATTTTTCCCTATTGCATGTGGAAGAAAAGCCTTCTTGAAATTTGTTCTTTTTGTTTTCACTTCCGATCAGGAAATTCCCTAAGCATTGATAAAAAGCCACACTAGATTTGCATCCAAGTATGGCTTAATGGCTTTATTCGCGTTTTTCAAATTTATTCGTTGCTTTTCTCTTATGCTATTTTAGGTCGATGACAACCGGGCAATGGTCGCTTCCCATGACCTCTGGTTGGATCAGGCTGTCCCCAAGGCGCGGACGCAAACGGTCGGAGATGACAAAATAATCGATTCGCCAACCGACATTGTTGGCCCGGGAATTGAACATATAACTCCACCACGTATATTTTACGGTGTTCGGATACAGATAGCGGAATGAATCGGTAAAACCTGAGGCGAGCAACTGAGAAAACTTTGTGCGTTCTTCAATGGTGAAACCAGCATTTCTTTCATTTGCTTTGGCGTTTTTGATGTCGATCGGTTCATGGGCAACATTTAGATCACCGCACATGATCACCGGTTTCTTTTTATCCAGGGCTATTAGGTAATAACGAAAATCATCATCGAATTCCATCCGGTAGGGAAGTCTTGCCAATTCCGGCTGGGAGTTCGGAACGTAAGCGGTGACGAAGTAGAGATCCGGATATTCCAAAGTCATGACCCGGCCTTCGTCGCCATGTTTGTCCTCGATTCCGAAAGCAACCGACAACGGTTCGGATTTGGTATATACCAAAGTTCCGGAATATCCCTTCTTCACGGCGCTGTTCCAATATTCATGATATCCCGGGAAACAAAAATCTTTTTGGTCTTCCTGCATCTTTGTTTCCTGGATGGCGAAGATGTCGGCGTCGATGCTTTCAAAATAATTCCTAAAACCTTTGCTCATGGCCGCTCTCAATCCGTTGACGTTCCAGGATACTAATCGCATATGAAGCCTCTTTCTTGTATTAATGAAACACACATAAGCATTATAGCAATTATTGATTCCATTATCAACCGAATAACCGAAAATGTCATTTTGCGAACAAAAATCATTTCCTTGGAAACCCAAATGATGATATAATGAAGACGGTGAATGGCATGAATAACTATTTTTATGATACCAATTCAAAGAAAATGGGAAACTTTCTGTTTGAAAAAGGCGAATACCCGTTTAAAGGCCGATTCTACTGGTTTCTCGTTCTGCACATCGAAAACGAGGCCGACGAAAATCCGATCATGGACTTTTTGAAAGAGCTACTTTTTGACGTTGCCTTCGTTCGAGTGGGGGGTGACATCCTCGTTTTTTACTTCAATGAAACCGACTTAGACTTCCGAAGCATGCAAGCCTCGATTGGCGAAGACTTTTCACTCTTGGTCCAATGTTTCGGAAGCGGTCCGATGAGTTCGTCCCACCCGGAATACTTTGAAGCCGTCATGAAGGCCTATCAAAAATATCTCTCGAATAAACCGCTTTTGTATTATGGGGTCGTCGATCTGCTCTTGGAGATCATCAAGACCGATCTTCGCGATCTGATTCCGCTAAAAAGCGCGATCTTAAACCGCGTGGAGAACGATTCCCAATTGGAAGGCTTGATCCTGAATCTCTTGGAATGCGACCTCAACGTGACCAAGACTGCGCACATGACATATATGCACCGCAACACCGTCATCAACAAACTGGAGTTCATCAAAGCCCAAACCGGACTGAACATTCAACATTTCAAGGATGCGGCCTGCATGTACTGGCTGATAAAAACCAAATGAACCACGCTGACAATTAGCAACCAAACCGGCTCCGGCCGGTTTTTTTGTGCAAATTGCACATTGTCAATTCCCGGTGCGAATCGTATAATTGGAGTAACTTTAAAAAAGGAGATTTTTTATGGCAACAGTAACAATGAAGAACCTTAACAAAGTCTATGACGGCAGCGTTCACGCCGTCGCCGACTTCAACCTGCAGATCAAAGACAAAGAATTCATCGTCTTGGTCGGACCTTCGGGTTGCGGGAAATCCACCACTCTGAGAATGGTCGCCGGACTTGAGGACATCACTTCCGGAGAATTGCGCATCGACGAAGAAGTCGTCAATGACGTCGCTCCGAAAGACCGCAACATCGCCATGGTTTTCCAAAGCTATGCGTTGTATCCGCACATGACCGTTTACGATAACATGGCCTTCGGACTGAAACTTCGTAAATTCTCCCGGGATGAGATCGACCGCCGCGTTCAGAACGCCGCCGACATCCTCGGATTGAAACCGTATTTGGATCGCCGTCCAAAGGCTTTGTCCGGCGGACAACGTCAGCGTGTCGCTTTGGGCCGGGCCATCGTTCGTGACGCCAAAGTGTTTTTGATGGATGAACCGTTGTCCAATCTGGACGCCAAACTGCGGGTTCAAATGAGAGCCGAGATCATCAAGCTGACCGAAAGATTGGGAATCACCACCATTTATGTAACCCATGACCAAATTGAAGCGATGACCATGGCTACCAGAATCGTCGTCATGAAAGACGGATTCATTCAACAAGTCGGAACCCCGAAAGAGATTTATGACAACCCGAACAACATCTTCGTCGGCGGATTCATCGGAACCCCTCCGATGAACTTCCTGGAAGGAAAAGTTTTCGAAGACGGATTCTTCGAAATGGGCGATCATAAATTGGGCGTATCCCGAATCAAAATTCCTCAAGACAAATTCCAAATGCTCAAAGATCAGAAATTCCTGGAGAAACCGATCATTCTCGGAGTTCGTCCGGAAGACATCCACGATTCTATGGAAGCCATCGAAAAGCTGAAAGATTCCAAACTGAAACTGAAAGTCGATGTCGCGGAATTGCTCGGAGCGGAAACGCTGATCAATGCCGTTGTCAACGGCCAGACCTTGGTCGCCAAAGTAGCGGCCCGCGTTGACATTCACATGGGCGATGACATTGAAATGGCTTTATACATGGAAAAATGCCACTTCTTTGATCCGGAAACCGAACAAAGAATCAAGAAATACTAAACCAAGCTTTTATAAAATGACCGTCGGATGCATTATCCGGCGGTTTTTTCAAACCAAACAGGTTGAAAAAGAGGAACCTTTGATGATACAATGGTTTTTGAAACCAGTATGGGCCGAAAGGGGAAAAGACAAATGGACCAAGAGACTTTGTTTTTTGAAGAAAAAAACGGGAAGACCGCTGAAACCAAAGAAAATGAAACGATCATCCATGCGAAAAGCATCAAGAAGATATTTGAAAGTTTGTGTCTTTCGCGGCTAACCACGCTTCAAGGCCGGACCATGGCCGTTCAAAAACAATTCGGATACCGGTATAACGCGCCGGTCTATCTGGGACCCGGAATGATTTTTTTCAGGATTCGGACCGAGGACGCGGTTTATTGGATAAACGGGGAAAAGACGATTTTTGTGCGGGGAACCGGGGAAACAACGGTCATATCATTTCGGGGCGGGAAAACGCTTCGGGTCGAAAAGCCGCCGAAAACGGTCCGAGCGGCTTACGAAAAAGCCCTAGAAATCGGTAATTTCATAAATCGTTTACATCTTTAATAACATATATACAAAATATTTTTTCGTGATATAATGTAGTAAGAAAAGCAAACCGAATCAGGAAATATAGGAGTGAAAATATGAGCAAAAAAACCATCCGCGATGTTGAATTGACCGGGAAGACCGTGTTGATTCGCGTTGACTTCAACGTGCCGATGAAAAACGGCCAGATCACCGACCAAAACCGAATCGTGCAGGCCTTGCCGACGATCCAATATGTTTTGGATCAAAACGCCAAAATCGTGTTATTCTCCCATTTGGGAAGAGTTGAAAAAGAAGAAGACAAACTGACCAATTCTTTGGCTCCGGTCGCCCAACGTCTGAGCGAGCTTTTGAAACAAAAAGTATTGTTCATTGATCAGACCCGTGGCGAGAAATTGGAAAAAGTCATCAAAAACATGAAACCGCGCGACATCGTCATGTTTGAAAATACCCGTTTTGAAGATCTGAACGGGAAAGCCGAATCGAAGAACAATCCGGAATTGGGAAAATACTGGGCCTCTTTGGGCGACATTTTTGTCAACGACGCCTTCGGGACCGCCCACCGCGCCCATGCCTCGAACGTCGGGATCGCCAGCAACATGAATGATGTAGTGGCAGGATTCCTGATGGAAAAAGAAATCAAATTCATCGGCGAAGCCGTTGACAACCCGGTTCGGCCATTTGTTGCCATTCTCGGGGGAGCCAAAGTCAGCGATAAAATTTCGGTCATCGAGAACCTTTTGAAGAAAGCCGACAAGATATTGATCGCCGGGGCCATGGCCTATACCTTCTTCAAAGCCATGGGCTATGAAGTCGGATTGTCCAAATGTGAAAACGATTATGTTGATTTCGCAAAATCGCTGCTCGAAAAAGCCAAAGGGAAGATCATCCTTCCGGTCGATCACGCCGTAAGTCTGGAATATTCCGAAACCGCCAAATTCGAAGTTGTTGATTTCAACAAGACTCCGATTGACAAAATGGGTTTGGACATCGGACCAAAGACCGTCGCCTTGTTCAAAAAAGAACTCAAAGATGCCAAAACCGTGGTTTGGAACGGACCGGCGGGAGTGTTCGAATTCCCTCAGTTCGCCTACGGAACCAAAGCCATCTGCCAAATGCTGGCCGAGTTGCCTAACGCGACCACCATCATCGGCGGCGGAGACAGCGCCGCGGCCGCCATTAAATTCGGATTTGAAAACAAGTTCACGCACATATCGACGGGCGGCGGGGCCAGCCTTGAATACTTGGAAGGCAAAGAACTGCCGGGAGTAGCCGCGATTGACGATGACGAATGCCATTGCTCATGCGGTTGCGGCAAATAATAGCGAGGAGATCAATGAGAAAACCTGTAATTGCTGGAAACTGGAAAATGTTCAAGGTTCGCGACGAAGCCTTGCAATTCATGTATACCGCTGCTGATAAGGCGCCGAGCCTCGAAAAAGTCGAAAGCGTCGTCTGCGCCCAATTCACCGTTCTGAGATGTCTGGTCAAAAGACAAGGAGACAATGTCAGAGTGGGAGCTCAAAACATGCATTTCTTGGATGAAGGAGCCTTCACCGGCGAAGTATCCGCCCCGATGCTCAAAGCCATCGGCGTCGAATACGTCATCATCGGCCACAGCGAGCGCCGGGCGATGTTCAACGAAACCGATGAAACCGTCAACCTGAAACTAAAAAAAGCTTTTGAAAAAGAGTTGCATCCGATTCTTTGCGTCGGCGAAACTTTGGCCCAACGCGAAAAGAAACTGACCAACCGCGTTCTTAACCGTCAGCTGAAACTGGATTTGGCGGGCTTAAGCCCCGAACAGGTCAGCAAACTGATCATTGCTTATGAACCGATTTGGGCGATCGGAACCGGGAAAACCGCTACTTCCGAGATCGCCAACGATGCTTGCAAGCACATTCGCAAGCAAGTTGCCTCTTTGTTCAATCCGGAAGTTGCCAACGCCCTCCGCATTCAATACGGCGGAAGCGTCAAACTCGGAAACATCAAGGAATTGATGAGCATGCCGCACATTGACGGCGCTTTGATCGGCGGAGCCAGCCTGAAAGCCGAGGATTTCCTTACTTTCTTGGAAGTGGCCGCTGCTGCGAAAGCCGCTGAATGAAACATGAGCCAGCCAAAGCCTTGGGCTGGCTTTTTGATTTCTTCCGTTTGTTATGCGGATATTTCTTGACTTTTGATGGGAAAATGATATAATATCAAAAGTGCGACATCGCACCGTGCAGTTATAGCAGCACTTGACATGATGGAATTAATCAGACGATGCCTGAAGAGGGGCCAGTAATCAGCTGCTTTGATGAAAACCGATTTTGTTCTGATCTTTCATTCGATTCAAGTCCTATACTAATCATGTAAGGAGGAAAAAAACATGTCACGTTACACTGGTCCTTCCTGGAAGATTTCCCGTAGACTGAAATACTCGGTTTCGGAAACCGGACAGGAATTACAAAAACGCCCGTATGCCCCTGGGCAACACGGACAACGCCGCGGGAAATTATCCGAATACGGCACTCAGTTACAGGAAAAACAAAAAGTTCGTTACACGTATGGAATGAACGAAAGACAATTCCGGAAAGTTTTTGAACTCGCCGGAAAAATGAAAGGAAAACATGGCGACAACTTCCTGATTCTTTTGGAATCAAGACTGGATAACCTTGTTTATCGTTTGGGTTTGGCCGCTACCAGAGCGCAAGCCCGTCAGTTGGTCAATCACGGCCACATTCTTGTTGACGGAAAGAAAGTCGACATCCCGTCATACATTTGCAAGCCGGGACAAAAGATCGGCGTCAAAGAATCCGCTCAAAAATTCAAAGTCATCGTTGACGCATTGGCTGCCATCGTTTCCCGAAAAGAATATGTCACTTTTGATGAAGCGACCATGACCGGGGAATATGTTCGGGTTCCGGAACGAGGAGAATTCCTTCCGGAGATCCACGAGAACCTCATCGTCGAATTTTACAACCGATAAAAAATCACCCTGTGGACAAAAACCACAGGGCTTTTTTATGCAATTTTATGAGTCAATGGCCAAAACCACTTTGCCCTCATCGATTTCTCCGGTCTTTTTGAAGCCTTCGTCCTCGTACATCTTGATGGCGATGTCATTTTGAGGAACTGCGTTTGTGAAAAACAAAATATGTCCGTGGCGTTCTTTCATCACTCCCAAAAGCATTCTCAAGGCGGATCGGCCATATCCCTTTTTCTGAAATCGGTTATCAATCATCAGCCGACACATTCCCCAAATGTCATCATCGGGATCGTAACCATACATGACGAATCCCACCATGACCCCATCGGCGTAAATTCCCGTCGGATACAAATTGGCTTCATAGAAAGATTGAAGAACCGAAAAAGCGTTCGAAGCAACAAAATGAGTCTGCTCTTCGGTGACTTTCAGTTTAGCGCGTGCTTCCCAGTTGCTTTTGTCAATGGCACTAATTTTACTTTCATGTTATACTCCTAAAAAAACGCATTAATATTCATCAAACCGTGATGGTGAACCGGTAAATCGTCAAGGTTTCATGAAGATCGTCATAAGCCAAAAACAGGCATTCGTAAGTATTCCCGCTGGCGGGGAAAATGTTATATTCTCCCGTTTCGATGTTATAAACCATGAAATCGGAGCCGGTTGTCAAAAGCGCTTCGGCCTCCAGCGGGACCATGGCAAATCCTAATTCGTTAAAACCCGTTTCCCAAAGCGCGCTTCTCTGAACCCGGGATTCGAAATCATTGATTTCCGCCGGATCGTCAAAAACCACTTCAATGACCATTTTTACGTCGATGTTGTCTCTTTCAGGTCCAAAGCGGTCGCCAAATTGAAAATCGAAAGAAGAAAACGAATCCGGTAAATTAAAATTGACGGTCTGTTCAACATCCACGACTTTTCCCTCAGCGTAAGCCTTGATTTTGTTTATAAACGTTGGCAACAAAGCCATGACCACAATGACGAGACAAGCGACTGCCCCCACCAAAATGGTGGCAATCGGAATCCCAGCACGTTTTTTTTAAGCGCATAAATCGAAAAAGCGATGGCAAAAATTGGGATCAAAATAATGAAGATGACTTCCCAAAAATTAGGAAAAGAAGTCTCCGAATTAAAGATGGTTACGATCGCGATGATGAGCGTCAGCGGGATTGAAAGAATGGCAGCAATCAAGGCGATGACCGAACCCTTTTTGATTCAGTCATTCTGGTTAATGTTTTCAGACATATTGTTTTCCCTCCCTATTCCTTTATGAATCTTTCTAAGCTTTCATTAAATTCATTCATTCCAAATCAGATCGGCCTGACAATAAGAATCACAAAAGATTTCTTTTAGATTACTTCCCCGTTTTTTCATCATTTGTTCAAGTGCTTGGAAACGACTTGGGCGGCTTCCTCAAACAGTCTGACCTCTTTTTCTTTGAATCTGTTCAGGCTGGCGCTGTCAAGATCCAAGACCCCGTATAGTTTATCGTTCACGAAGATTGGAACCACCAGCTCGGATTTCGACGCTTCGTCGCAGGCGATGTGTCCCGGAAATTTGGTCACATCGGGAACGACGATCGTTTTTCCGGTCTTGGCGCTGCTGCCGCAAACCCCTTTCCCGACGTCGATGACATTGCAAGCGACTTTTCCCTGGAACGGACCCAGGTACAGTTTTCCTTCTTTTAGAATGTAAAAACCGACCCAGTTTATATCCTCGGTCATTTGCTTTATCAGCGCGGAAGCGTTGGCCAGGACGGACATTTCAAAGCGGTCACCCGCCAACAGGTCATCCAGATATTGATTCATTTTTTCTTTTGATTCGTTCATTGTTAACGTCTCCTCCCCATAATGATAACAAAACTCCAATCATTTTACCATCAAATCTGCGAAAATATATAAAAGTTATTTTCATAAGCCTGGAAATAAGGTATAACCCGAGTTTTGCAGTGTTATGCT
>DDXT01000034.1 GCA_002347755.1 Caryophanales bacterium UBA2253 | reverse complement strand
GTTTAATTAATTTTATCACAAATCCGCGCATAAATCAAAAACCACTTTTTCTAAAAACAGAAGCCAAAAAAACAAACGTGAATAAATCCATTTGCTTTTTGGTTATCTTTCTCTAACATTTTTTTGTAATTTACTCAGTTTCGTAGCAATTTTTAGATTTTTATAGCAGTTTTTTAGATTTTTTCATCACTTTTTGTGTTTTTTTACAAACTTTTTAAGTGGTCTTAATCAACTATTTAGTATTTTTTTAACATTTTGGTGTTTTTTCTAACATTTTTGTGATTTTTTACTGACATTTTTGGCTTTTTTGCAAACATTTAGGGCCTTTTTGCATTTAAAAAACCGACTTTGTTTTTCTCGGTCGGCTTTTTTGGATGTTTTTTTTATGATTCGGTTATTTCGATGATCTCGTACATATCCTTGGCATCTTCTTTTTTAATCGAAGGAGCCAACGAAGTGACCCGGAAAGTTACTTTCTGATGCATGTAATTGACTTCCACGACGTCGCCTTCTTTTAAGACGGTTCCCGGTTTGGCCACCTTCTGGTTGACCAAAACATGGGAAGCATCGCTGGCTTCTTTGGCGACGCTGCGGCGTTTGATGATCCGGGAGACTTTGAGAAACTTATCAAGCCTCATGCTTCTCTTCTTCCTCAGGCTCGGTCTTGGTCTCCGGCCTTTCTTCCGGTTGGCCAGGTTCCGGTCCTTCCGGATTTTCAGCCGCTTTCTTGGCGTCTTCCATGGCCTTCAGCTGCTTACGGTAGATCTCCTGAAGTTCGTCTTCTTTTTCTTTGGCGATCTTCTCGGCTTCGGTCTTGGCTTTCTTCTTTTCCCACCAAGCCAGTTTCCCGGTGCTGACCAATTCGTAGATGTCTTCGCGGGTCAAAGTTTCAATTTCCATCAGATGAGTGGCGATGAGAATGAGAATTTCTTTGTTATCGGTGAGGATCTGTTGCGACTGCTTGTAACAAGTGTCGATGATCTCGCGGATCGCTTCGTCGATCTCCATGGCCACCTGATCGGAGAAGTTTTTGTCCTTCATGTAATCGCGGCCGAGGAAGACCTCGCGGGCATTGTTTTCATACTGGATCGGTCCCAGTTTGCTCATTCCGTATTCGGTGACCATGGCTCTCGCAATGGCCGTCGCTTTCTGGAAATCGCTGTGGGCGCCGGTGGTGATCTCGTTGGTCATCATTTCTTCGGAAACCCGTCCGCTCAAAAGTCCGGTGATGGTGGCAAGCAAACTGTTTTTGGTTTGTAAGAAATGTTCTTCCTCCGGAGTCATCATGGCATAGCCGCCGGCTTCCCCGCGCGGGACGATGGTGACTTTCTGAACGATCTCGGCGTTGTCGAGTTTGACCCCCACCACCGCGTGTCCGGCTTCATGGAAGGAAACAATCCGTTTTTCGGTGTCGCTGTATTTTCGGCTGCGTTTCGCCGGTCCCATCAGGACCCGGTCGACCGCTTCGTCGATGTCATAAATCTTGATTTCTTTGCGTCCTTCGCGAGCCGCCAGCAGCGCGGCTTCGTTCAGCAGGTTCTCCAGATCGGCTCCCGAGAAACCCGGGGTCCGTTTGGCGATGTCTTCGAAGTTGATCTTCGGGGACAGTTTCTTGTTGCGCGCATGAACTTTCAGAATGTCAGTGCGCCCGCGGACGTCCGGATTCGAAATGTGGATCTGACGGTCGAACCGGCCGGGACGAAGCAAAGCCGGGTCGAGAATGTCGGCGCGGTTAGTCGCGGCCATGACGATGACGCCCGAATTTTCGGCGAATCCGTCCATCTCGACCAACAGCTGATTGAGGGTCTGTTCGCGTTCATCATGTCCGCCGCCCAATCCGGCTCCTCTTTGACGGCCGACGGCATCGATTTCATCAATGAAAACGATGCACGGCGCGGTTTGCTTGGCGGTCTTGAACATGTCGCGGACCCGGCTGGCGCCGACGCCAACGAACATTTCCACGAAGTCGCTTCCGGAGATGGAATAGAACGGAACTTTGGCTTCCCCGGCGACCGCTTTCGCGAGCAGGGTCTTTCCGGTTCCGGGAGGTCCGATGAGGATGATCCCTTTCGGGACCCGGGCTCCGATCTCAAAATACTTTTTCGGGAATTTCAAGAAATCAATGACTTCTTCCAGTTCCTGTTTCTCTTCGTCGACTCCCGCGACATCCGCGAAAGTGACTTTCGAATGGCGGGACAAACGGGCTCGGGTCTTCCCGAATTCAAAGGCCTTATTATTGCTGTTTCCGGCGCTTCTCAGGAAGAAGACGATCAGAACGACCACGACGATGATCGGCAAAACCACATAGCCGATGATCGACCACCAGTTGGTGCTGCTCAGCCGGATGTATTTGACGTCGATGTTGTTGATGTCAATGTAGGGCTTGACCGTGACTTCGATGTCGGTCTCGCTTAGGATGATGACATAAGCCCCTTCGGTTCCCAGATCATTGATGTAGACGCCGGTAATGCTGTAAAGTCCGGCGTTATCCCCGCCCACCGGCGAGATGCGCATCGTATTGATGCGGTCGTCGTCCAGATAGGTAAAGAAATCATTGTATTTCAGTTCATCCGGTTCTTCCGAAGCATTTCTCATGAAAAAGAAAATGCCGAGAACCAAAAGAATGATAAAGGCAATGACTCCGACATCGGCTCTTCTTAATTTTTTGGTTGGTTTATTTTGTGGACCTTGCGCCATCTGTTTCCTCCTAGTGCTTGTACATGGATTCCTTGAGAACTCCGATGTAATCCAAATTTCGGTATAATTCGTTATAATCAAGTCCGAATCCGATCACGAACTTGTTCGGGATGGTTTTTCCGATGTATTTCGGATTGACTTCCATGACCGTTCTTCCCTGCGGTTTATCCAACATGGTGACCACTTCGACGCTTCTGGCGCCGCGGTCTTTGAGCAGGTTTTTGACTTCTTTGATGGTCAGTCCGGTATCGACGATGTCTTCGACCAAAAGCAGGTCGCGTCCCGCCACCGGCGTATTCATGTCTTTTAGGATCATGACGGCTCCGCTCGAGGTCGTCCCAACATAACTCGAAGCGTGAATGAAATCCATTTCCATGTCAATGTGAATGTGTTTGATCAGTTCGGCCAAAAAAGGCACGCTGCCCTTGAGAAGCCCGATCAAGATCGGTCTTTTCCCAGCATAATCGGCGTTGATCTTCTTGCCGAGCGTCTCGCAGACGGTCACGATTTCCTTATGACTAAGCAATATTTCTTGTACAAAATCATCCATTGTTTTTTACCACCTTTATGATTATATCACCATTTTTCATTTCCTTCAGTTTGGCGCTTTTCCTTACTCCCAAGACGGAAAGAATCTCGCCGTCTTTTTCCAAAACCAGGATTTGGGACCGCTGGGAGATGCCAATCTTCCGATCGATCAGAAGATCCTTGACTTTTCGGCTCCCCGCTTCCAATTCGATCTTGTCTCCCGGTTTCCGGGAGCGGATCAAAACCGGCAACATACGGCTATTATAACATACCTCATCGTCATTGATAAGAGTGTTTTCTGACATTTTGCTTACAATTGCGGCCAGATCGTCATTTATTCGAAACATCCCCAACCCGGTGATTTTTGTTTCGGCGGGAAGGTCCTTTTTGGTTCCAAACAAGAACCCGGCTTTATCGTATTCTTTCAGGACCGTGAACTTATTCAGAAACCGCACGCGCAAATTCGGTTTTTCCGATTCAAAGATCTTTTCGATCTCCAACACGTTGGCTTTGCTTGGGTCGTAGGGTTTTAGAAGCAAAAACAAAGTTTCGATTCGCAGGAATTCCGATAATTTCCGAAATTCCGATAGTTCAAAGAAAATTCCGCCAGAGTTGGCCACGCAGTGGGCTTGGATGAAACTTTTGACCTGCGCTTCCACGACTTCCCAAGCCGCAAGCAGCGTCTTTGAAAATTCCGCGAACTTCCGATGGACATTTTCGTCTTCCGAAAACAGAGCCGGAAGGATCTCTTTTCGGATCCGGTTGCGCGTATACGCGGGGGTGTCGTTGGTGCAGTCTTCGTAATAACGGATGGCGTGGGTTTTCGCGTAATCCAGGATCTCGGTCTTCAGGATCCCAAGCAGCGGCCGGACCAATAACCGACCCCGGAATTCGGATACGGCTTCCATTCCCGCGTAGCCTTTGAGATTGCTGCCGCGCATGATCCGCATCAGCATCGTTTCGATGTTGTCGCCGGCGTGATGAGCCAGGGCCAGGTAATCGGCCCCGACTTCGGCGCCGACTTCCGTAAAGAATTCGTATCGTTGTTTTCGGGCTTCCGCCTGAAAGTTGTCATATTCGGTTTCTTTCATTTTTTTCACATGGCAGGGAAGGTTTTCCCGGGCGCAGAATTCCCGGATGTAGCGCTCTTCTTCTTTTGACTGTTCCCGCTTTTGGTGATTGAAATGGGCAACGTGGATCTTTAAATCATATTCGCCGCGAAGGCCAAGCAGAGCGTGCAACAAAACCATGGAATCCACACCGGTCGATACTCCGGCCACGATGGTCTTTTTGGAAAGGTCCAAATGGTGTTCTTCAAAAAAAGCGATGATTTTTGATTTCATGGTCTTGCTCCTTAGTTTTTAAATTATACACCAAACCGCTGCCATTTTCAACCGGTAAGAAAAAAGAAAAAGTTGTCATTAACCAGGCCGTGGTCTTATCTCTTCAACTTTTTCTAGCTGTTTTTGGATTTTATTTTGGCGATCAACATTTCCAACGGAAACATCATGACCGCGCTCAAAGCCACCCAAAGCGGGGTCAGGACCATCATGGCCACCATCGAAGACATCAGTTGGGGAAGGGCGACCAAGAAGTGAAGCACCGTCGCTCCCACCGTTTCCAATAAAATGATCATCGCCAGCAGCCGTTTCAGCCGAGGACTGAACATCCGTGTCGGTTCGCTCCGCTGCAGCCATTTCCAGGCCAGAAGCATTACCAGATAAGCGCAGTAGCCGAGCTGAACATACCAAAGGTCCAAAAAAGCCGCGAGGATGAGCAGCGGATACAGCAGTTGGGTCCGGTCCTGAACATAGAAAAATTTGAAGCTTTTGGGAAGCGATGCCAGCGCGTATTCTTTTTCCTGATAAAATCGCAAAAGATCGGCCGTGATGAAAAGCAGCATCAGGACGCTGAGTCCGATGGACAGGTATTCAATGAGGTTTTTGATCAGAGCCATGGCGTCCTCCTTGCTTTGGTGTTTCTGCTGTCATTATACCAAAAAAAGCCGGCGGGAGCAATAAATAAAAAGAAAACGGCCGCAGCCGTTTTCATTCTAGCGGAGGAAAGATCTCGTAACGAAGCAATTTATCGTTAAAATCTTTGTATTCGAGGAAAGAATCGATAATGGCAATGACCTTCTGCGGAGTATAGAAGTCAACCATGGCTTCGTCGGTGACGACGAATTCCTGAGAGGTTCCGGAAATGATTGCCCCGTCAACAAAGATGTCCAGGTTCCGCGGATTGTAAGTGAAAGTTCTTTGGTCAGACAAAGCGTCGGTCCCGAAATAATATTCCTGATCCAATCCGAACAAACTGGCAATGGTCCGGGTCGTGCAGTTGCTTCCCCGGGTCAAAGAAACCGTTTGGGCTTTCAGGACGCTGGTGGTTTCGTCATAGGAAGGATCATAAATGATGAACGGAATGTTCGTCAACATTTCTCTTTCCAACAGGATCTGCGTATCCAGTCCGGTATCGGTGATGATGCCGTTCAGATCGTTGGAAAACTGATCCGGGCTTTCATAGAACATGTCATAAATGTCGATGCCGCAGCCGTGATCGCCGTACAGAACCACGATGGTGTCTTCCGCCAATCCGGCGGTTTCCAAATAGTCCATGGCAGCGCCGATGGCATAATCGGTATAACTGACATGCTCGAGATAACCGACGAATTGTTCGTTCAGAATGTCGTTTTCCGCGACCCGGTAACCGGCCGGAAGCAGGTTGGTTTTACCCGGGAACCAGTTGTCTTCCAAAGCGACGTCGGTCGGCCGGCGGTATGGCATGTGATCGGAAATGGTGATCGCGAAGGAAAAGACCGGCCCGGAAGCGCTGGCTGCTTGCATGAGATCAATGTTTTCCATCAGAAAATCATGGTCGTTCAGCCAGGTATGGATCAGCTGATCCTCGGTGATCTCGAAGTCTTCCTCCGCGTAATGGTAATCGAATCCGTACAGTGACGGATGCAAAGTCGACCGCTCGTAAAAAATCCCGGTGTTGGCGTGAGCGGAGAAAGTTGAGTATCCGGCCGCTTTAAACATTTTCGGAAGGGTCGGATACTGCACCTGGGCATACTCGAAAACCGTATAGGTCGGCCCGACCGGGTAGAGTCCGGTCAGCACCGTGAACTCGGCGTCGGAAGTGTTTCCGATCCCGACGTTCGTATAGTAATTATTGAAGTAAACCGAATCGGCCAGCATGGCATTCAGATTGGGAGTGACTTCGACCCATTCGCCGTCGACTTCGACTTTCAGGCCGATGACGAAATTGTTCATGGATTCGATTTGAATCAAAAGCAGATTCTTTCCCGCGAACAGGCCTTCGTACTCGCTGTTCCCCAAAAGGGTCCCGTCAATCGGGCTGGCGGTGATTTCCGCGCGGTAAGCCTCTAACTCCGCTTCGATCTCGGCCCGCTTTTGATCGGAATAGCCTTGCTTTTCGGTAAAGAAATAAGAGTAGGCATCATATAAATAATAATTGAGCAGTCCGACCGTTTCCGCTCCGTACAGCGGGGTGGTGTTGTCTTCGTACCAGGTATCGTCGATCTCCACCCGGTAAGCGCTCAGGCTGTTGGCCATGACCAACACGCCGATGAGCAAAACCGAAAAACCGATCGTGAAACGATTGCTTTTGGAAATGAACGAATACTGGCGGATCTCGGGATTCTTCCGATGTCTTCGGACGAACACGACGAACAGGACCACCATGACGACCGCAGACAACAGAAAGAAGGGTTTGGAATAGGTCAAAAGCGTCGGCACCGAAGCCAGCAGAAACACAAAGGCGTCTCCTCCTCCCGGTGAAGCGAACGCGGCCAGATTATAGAAGGAAAACATCATTCCGTAATAACCGAAATAGACGGTCAGTCCGAAATACAGGATGCTCAGAACGATCGACGTCCCCATGAGAAACCGCATGCGCCGATAATCGTTCTTGCATAAGATCAGAGCCAGACTGACCAAAACGATCATCAACCCGAAATCGCCAAAAAAGCTGTTCGTAAACATGAAAATGTTGCGCGGATACGGGGTTAGGTCTTTTAAGAACAGATTGGTTGTTAAAAGAAAGCAATTCAAAGTGTTCAGAAGCACAAAGACGCTCACGTAGATTATTTTAAAGCGATTAGAAATGTTTTTCTTCATAAAGTTGATTCCTCAGATGTTCTGGCGAATGATGAGACGGTAACAAACCCCAGCGAGGATCAGGACTCCCAAAAGCAAGACCAGATCCAGATGATAACCGATCGAAAAATTAATGACAATCAAAACCAGTCCGCCCAGGAGGATCCCGAAGAGGGCATAAAGCCAAACGCGTTTCATCCGGAGCATTCCCATCAGAAATCCGACCAGCGAAATGAATAGCGTCACCATCGGGAGGAACAATATTTTTTCATAGTCAAACTGCTGATTGACGTAAATTTTAAACAAAATAATGTAATAAGCCACCAGCAGCACCGAGACCCCGAGACTGGCCATGAGTCTTAGCAGATAGTCTTTGTATATGTCCTGGCGGGTCTTTCCGGCTTGAGTCTGCTGGCGGATCTTGGTTTTGGAAAGATGAAAACTGAAGAGCAGTCCCGAAAAAGCCAGCGTTCCGAAAATGTTATAAATGAGAATGTCCGAATCGGCGCCGATGTCCTCCAAAAAGACGATCGACACCAAGATCAAAAACAAAGCCAGCAGGAAAAACAGCGTCAGCTGGACATAATAGTTTTTAAAGAATGCATTGATTTTTTGCATGCGGTTCACCGAAATACTTCCAAATCGAAAGCCGAGATCTTCTGGAATTCGATTTGTTGCTTCTCAAAATACTTAATTTCTTCTTTGGAATAATCATCCAAGGTCACGGTGATGGTCCCGGAACAGATCCGATTTTTGAATTTTTCGCTGTTGGAGCGAAAAGCCATCAAGCGGTCGGTCTTCGGATCAAGGACGAAAGAATGTTCATCGCCGATCAGGATCAGCAAGTCCAGCCGGTTTTGGAAAACTTTCAGGTTGTCCAGCCCCAAAATGACGGTTTGGTGTTTTTGACGGTCGCAGAGTTCGTTTATGATGATTTCAACCGCCTGGTTTTTCGTAACTTCTGCGGTCGGATTGTTAATGATGAGATTGGGCTTGTCCAAAGAGGCCATCAGAGCAAAATTGGTCAGCGTGTTTCCCATCTCCGAGAAATGATAGCGGTAATCAATCAGCAGTTCCTGGCGGATGAATAGATCCTTGACCAGCTTGGCGAACTTTTCGGAATCAAAGTTCAGTCCGTAATTGGATTCCAGCCGTTCTTTCAGATACCCCGCGCGCAGAGTTGAAGGACAAGGTTCGGAGAAATCCATAAAGATCCGGGATCGGAAATAAGCGGGGTCATCAAAAAGATCGGTCCCGTCCCAAAAACAGGTGCCGCCGCTAGGGTTGATCCCGGAAACTTGTTCCAAAAACGCCAAGACAGCGGCTTTGTTCCTGGAATAGACCCCCACGGTCATTCCGGATTTGATGCTTAAACTGATCTCGTCATTTCCAATTTTTAAGTTTTTTATTTCCAATGTTCCCATGCTTGTTTCACCTTGTTACATTATACTAAAAATTAACGCAAAAAGCCATAAAAAATAAAATCCATTCGCGAAAGAATGGATTTTCATCAGCCGATCGCGCCTTTCATTTCCAGTTTGATCAGCCGGTTGAGTTCAACCGCGTATTCCATCGGCAGTTCTTTGGCGAACGGTTCGATGAAACCCATGACGATCATTTCCAAAGCCTGATTTTCGGTCAGACCCCGGCTCATCAAATAGAACATCTGATCCTCGCTGACTTTCGAAACGGTGGCTTCGTGTTCGATCCGGGCTTTTTGGTTAGCCACGACGTTCAAAGGAATGGTATCGCTCGAGGACAGATCATCCAGAATGATGGTGTCGCATTCCACGTGGCTGCGGGCTCCGGGAGCATTCTCCCCGCAGCGGACCGTTCCGCGGTAATTGACTTTCCCGCCGCCCCGACAGATCGATTTGGAGATGATGGAGCTGGTGGTGTTCGGGGCCAGATGGATCATCTTGGCGCCCGTATCCTGAATTTGGCCGGCCCCCGCGAAAGCGATCGAGATCGTTGTCCCCTTGGCGCCTTCGCCTCTTAGGATGCAGGCGGGATATTTCATGTTGAGCATCGATCCGATGTTTCCGTCGATCCAGTCCATGTGCGCATGGGCATCGCAGACCGCCCGTTTGGTGACCAAGTTGATGATGTTGTTCGACCAGTTCTGAATGGTCGAATAACGGCAGTAGCCTTTTTCCTTGACGAAGATCTCGACGATGGCCGCGTGCAGCGAATCTTTCGAATAGATCGGAGCGGTGCAGCCTTCCACGTAATTCAGGCTGGCTTCGTCTTCAACGATGATCAGCGTTCTTTCAAACTGGCCCATCTGCTGCGAATTGATCCGGAAATAGGATTGCAGCGGCTTGGCATATTTGACCCCTTTCGGGACATAAATGAACGATCCGCCGCTCCAGACCGCCGAATTGAGCGCCGCAAACTTGTTGTCCGCGGCCGGGACGATCTTCCCAATATACTGCTTCACCAGTTCCGGATACTTCCGGATCGCCGTGTCGGTATCGCAAAACAGAATCCCGAGTTGGTCCAGTTCTTCCAAAGTGTTGTGATAAACGACTTCCGATTCGAATTGGGTGGATACCCCCGCCAGGTATTTACGTTCGGCTTCGGGGATCCCCAGTTTTTCGAAAGTTTCCTTGATCTCGGCCGGAACGTCCTTCCAGTCTTTCTCGGCGTTTTGGCTCGATTTGATGTAATAAGTGTAATCGTCAAAATTAAGAAAACTAAGATCCGGCCCAAACGACGGCATCGGCATCTTCACGAATTGTCGGTAAGCTTTTAGGCGGAATTGAAGCATCCAGTCCGGTTCGTTCTTATACTTGGAAATGGCCCGAACGACGTCTTCGTTTAAGCCTTTTCCGGTATTGTACAGGTCTTTGGTTTCGGTAACGAAACCATATATGTAATCGCCGATGATCTTTCCGATGTCTTTGTTATTCATCGTGTTCACCGTTGATCAGTTTTTCCATGGCTTTCCAGGCAATGGTCGCGCATTTGATCCGGGCCGGGAATTTGGAAACGCCCTGAAAAACCAAAGCTTCGTCCAACTCATCCGCGTTTTCCACGGCCTGCCCTTTGAGCATGTCATAATATTTCGCAATGAGGGCTTGGGCTTTTTCGACGGTTTGGTTTTTCAAAACTTCGCTCATGACCGAAGCGCTGGAACAGCAGATCGAACAGCCGCTGCCGTCTTGGCGGATGTCTTTCACGACCCCGTTTTCGATCAAAGCTTCGATGGTGATGTCATCGCCGCAGGACGGGTTTTTGATGTGGACGTGCGGATAGCCGACCAAACCTTTGTTCCGCGGGTTTTTATAGTGATCCATGATCACCTGACGATAAAGGTTTTCAATGTTTTCATTCATGGGATGCACCGTCCAGTTTTTGGAAAAAAGCCACCGTCTTCCGAAGCGATGTTACAAAACGATCCACGTCGGTTTTGGTGTTGTACACATAAAGCGACGCTCTTAAGGTCCCGCTGCATTTCAGCCATTGCGATACCAGCTGGGCACAGTGATGTCCGGCTCGCAAGGCGATGCCATCGGTGTCGAAAATGGTGGCGGCGTCATGAGGATGGACTCCTTCCACGTTGAAAGTCATGATCCCCAGATCCGCAGTCGGATTGTATAAAGTGATGCCCGAAACCATTTTAAGTTTTTTAAGCGCATATTCGTGCAATTCTTTTTCATGGCGGATGATGTTTTCGTAACCGATCTTCCCAATGAAGTCCACCGCGGATCCGAGTCCCAGGGCTTCGGCGATCATCGGCGTTCCGGCTTCGAAACAGTAAGGAATGTCTTTGATGTCAACCGTTTCTTTGGTCACATTGTCGTTCATGTCTCCGCCGTATTGCAAAGGCGGAAGTTTTTGAAGGATCGCTTTTTTCCCGAACAGGGCGCCGATCCCGGTCGGGCCGAACATCTTGTGTCCGGAGAAGGCCAAAAAATCGCAATCCAGGTCTTTGACGTCGACCGGAAAATGGGGAACGGCCTGCGCCGCGTCTACGACGACCATTGCGTTTTGGGAATGGGCCAGGCGGATGATCTCTTTGATCGGGGTAACATAACCCATGACATTGGAGACATGGGTCAGCGCCACGACTTTGACTTTTTCATCCAAAGCGAAGCGAAAGTTTTCCAGCGTGATCCGGCCGTTTTCATCCAGCGGCACATACTTGAGGATCGCCTGTTTGCGCTCGCAAAGTTTCAGCCATGGCAAAAATGAACTGTGATGTTCCAGTTCGGAGGTCAGAACGACGTCTCCGGCTTGCAAATGGTTTTCTCCGTAAGTGAGAGCCACAAAGTTCAGCCCGTCGGTGGTATTCTTGGTGAATATCACTTCCGAAAAATCGGCGTTGATGAATTTCGCGACTTTTTCCCGCGCCAGGGCGTATTCTTCGGTCGCCTGGTAACTGAGCGCGTAAACGCCCCGATGGATGTTGACGCCGTATTCGCGGTAGTATTCTTCCATTTTGTTCAGGACGGCCAAAGGTTTCAGAGAAGTCGCGGAACTGTCCAAATACACCAGATCCGGGTTATGGTCATAAATCGGGAATTGCGCCCGAACCTTTTCAAAATCAGTCATTGCATGCTCCTAAATGCTCGCGTCGATCCACTCAAGCAGGTATTGGCGAACTTTCCCTTCCGGGACTTCGCTCAGAAGCGGGTTCATGAATCCGCCCACGATCAGTTTTTCGGATTGTTCCCGGGTCAGTCCCCGGCTCATCAGATAATATAATTCGTCATCGTCGATGGCGCCGATGGAAGCTCCGTGCGAAGCCAGACAATCATGTTCGTTGATCTCCAGCCACGGACTGGCGGCGATCGACGATTTCTCATCCAGGATCAGCCCTTTGTTTTTCTGTTTCAGATCGGTTCCTTTGGCTCCTTTTTGGATGATGCCGTCAGTGGCGATGTTCAGTTTGGAGAGCCGGTTGCAGATCCCGAAGTTCGTCATTCGCGAAACGGTCTGTTCGGCCTGATGAGTAATGTTAAATAAATAATCATGCGTCTGGGAAGATGAATTGATGATCACGCTTTTCATTTCCAGATTGGCGTTTTTTCCTTGTAAAAAGAGGTTTTGGCTAAAGTTCAGCTGTCCTTGGCCGATGACCAAATTCCGGGCCGTCAAACTGGCATTGCTTCCCAAACGGGTCTCGCAGACATAGCCGGCGTTTCCCCCGGTTTGGTTGTTTTTGAAACTGAAGTAGCTGACGCAAGCACCGGTTTCGGCTTCAAAATCGGTTTCGATCTTGACGTTGTCTCCGACTTCATAAAATATTTCGGTGATCCGGACGGTGGCTCCCACGACCGCCCGCAGTTTTATCTTGGTGTTGGCGCTGATGTAGTGAATGATTTTCACTGCCCCGCTTCCCAAGGCTTCCGGATCGATCCTCGGTTCCGAGCCGGTTTCGGTTTTTCCGTTTCTCATGATGAGATAACGTTCGGACTCTTCCAACAGTTTGGTCTTAAATTGTTCTTCCATGCGGTTCATTCCTTCGGGGATTTGAAAGCGCAAGTCCCCAAAATGGCGGTGACCCGTTCTTCTTCCTCATCCGCCAGGTTGAGTTCGGCTTTCAGCCAGTCATAACCCTCGGCGTCGATCTTCGCGATCAAGTCTTTTCCGCCGGTGCGGACGATCCGGCCATTCATCATGATGTGCACATAATCCACATCAATGTAATCCAGCAGCCGCTGATAGTGGGTAATGACCAAGGCCCCGAAATTTTCGCCGCGCATGGCGTTGATGTTTTCGCCGACGATTTTGAGGGCATCGACGTCCAGACCGGAATCGATCTCATCCAAAATGGCAAAACTCGGTTTCAACATCTTCATTTGGAGGATCTCGTTGCGTTTCTTCTCGCCCCCGGAAAAACCTTCATTCAAATAACGGTGCGGAAGATCCGGCCGCATTTTCAGATCGGCGACGGCTTTTTCGATTTCCCGAATGAACTTAAACAAAGACAGATGCTGTCCTTCTCCGAGCCGCGCCTGCATGGCCGTTTTTATGAAATCGGAATTGGAGATCCCGGTGATCTCGTTCGGGTATTGCAAAGCCAGGAAGATACCTTTCCGGCTGCGTTCGTCGACCGACATCGAAAGCAGGTCCTCCCCGTCCAGGGTCATGCTGCCTTCGGTGACATGATAACGGTAATGGCCCATGATGGTGGCGGCCAAGGTCGATTTTCCGGTCCCGTTCGGTCCCATAATGGCATGGACTTCCCCGGTTTTTATGGTTAAATCGACGCCTTTTAAAATCTCGGTGTCTTCGGCGCTCGAGTGCAGGTTTTTAATTTCCAAAGTTCTCATTGTAAGCTCCTTTATAGACAAAACCGATCTCGGCAACGGTTTCGTTGAAAACAAAGATGTTTTTCAAACCGTCGGAAACGTACACTTCTTTCGAAGTCCCGTTGGCCACGACCCAAACCGCGTCCAGATAATCCAGCGAATTGACCAGGGCCATTCCGTCGGTCAGTCCCAGCGCAAACAAAGTGGTCGAAAATCCGTCTCCGACGATCGATTCGCTGCAAACCACGGTCACGCCGATGACGTTGTTGTCAAAGGGGTAGCCGGTCCGCGGATCAAGAATGTGCGGATACATGTTTCCGGATTCGTCCATGATGTATTTCTCGTAAGTCCCGGAAGTGACGACGGTAACGTCGGTCAGTTTCATCGATCCGTAAGTCTGAAGATCCGATCCGTCGTATTGGCTGACGAACGGGGTTTGGATGCTGACTTTCCACGGGGTATCAGCTCCGTTGATGTCTACTCCGTCCCCCAAAAGCAGAATGTTTCTTCCAACATCGATGACGGCTTTTTCATAGCCGGCCGCGACCAGATGGGCTTTCAGTTTGTCCGCCGCATAGCCTTTGACGATGGCGCCCAAGTCGATCTTCATGCCCGCGTCTTGTAAAAAAACCGTCTTGGCAGTCTCATCGATGATGATCTTCGCATAATTGACTAACGGAAGCCGGGCGGTGATCTGTTCCAAAGTCGGGATCTCGGCCCGGTTATCCATGAACGGATCGTAAAGATTGTTCACAAAGTCCCAAACATCCCACACCGGGGCGATGGACGGATCAAACAGCGCCACCCCGCCGGAAAGCGAAAACTCGCTCATTTCCAAGGCTTTCTTCAAAACCCTGATCATCTCATCGCTGACGGCGATCGGGGCGATCCCGGCGTTTTGGTTGATGCGCATCTGTTCGGTGACGATCCCGTCGCCGCGATCCTGAATGTTGAAACGGTGGTCCAGATCGATCAGGATCTGATCCAGTTCGTCATAAAGAACATCCAGTTCGGCTTGGGGTTTTTCCCGGCTGACGATCTGCACCTTGTTGGTGGTGGAAAATGAATCGCTCAGGTTGAAAGTATAGACCCGGTACGGGTTTTTTTCGCCGCAAGCCGAAAGCAAGAGCGGCAGCAGCAACAGCATTATGATCAAGATGGTTTTTTGCACCAATTTCTTCATGTTACACCTCAGTTTTACTTTATTCATATTATACTACCAACCGGAATTCTTTGCATTAAATGTTATCCGTTTTTGTTTCATTTTTCGGACCTACAAAAGAAAACCAGCCGGTCATCGGCTGGTCAGACCGTTGACAAAACCCTTTTAAAATGGTCAACAAATAAACAAAAAAGCCATAAACAGCGAAAAGGATCGCGTTTATGGTTTTTTTACATTTCTTCTAAAAAAATTAAGGGTTTTTCCCTATGCATATTGAAGATTTGTTT
>DDXT01000073.1 GCA_002347755.1 Caryophanales bacterium UBA2253 | reverse complement strand
TACCCCCAACTAAGTTACATAATCTTTTTGAAAACCATAGAAAACCTATGGTTTTTTATTTTCTTTCCAAACAATGTTCATCCCTCGGGAAGTTGTCAGCATTTTTGGTCAATAATATTTTGTTTTTCCGAACAATATGGTATAATAATTCTTAATTAAGGGTGATGATTTATGAAAAATTCCTTTAGATTCCGAAAATTGTTTGTCATTCTGCTCCTTGGTTCCATCGGAGCAATCATCTATCTGTACTTTCGGCCGGAGAATTCGGTGTTTTACATGTACGGATCCATTTTCGTTTTCGGAACTTCGGTGGCCTACCTCTACGTGGTGGCTGGCCAAAGCCGGAAGATCAAAAAAATGGACTGGATGGAAAACCGCCTGAAAATGTGGAACTCCATCTCCTATCGGGTCAAAAAAGCCGGAGAAAATTCCTTCAACGAAATGCCGCTTGGGATAATCGTTTACAGCGATGACAAAGTCATCGAATGGGCCAACAATTATGCCAAAGAAATCTTTTTGAGTCCTCTGACCGACCGCAAGATCGAACTGATCAACCAGGAATTGTTTTCCAACCTGAAAATGACGAACGAGTTTGACCTGAATCTATACGGGAAAACGTTCGGATGCACGGTGCTTCCGAAGGACAACATCATTTATTTCAGCGACAAAACCGAGATGAAAGCCCTCGAAAAAAAATACAGTGCCCGGACGCTGGCTTTGGGGATCATCAACCTGGACAACCTGAGTCCGGCTTTGGCGGCGCTTGACGCCCAGGAAAAAGCCCGGCAGATGAGCAACGTCATCGGAATCCTCAGCGATTGGGCCGACAAACATGACATTTACCTTCGCGGTTACAGCGAGGAACAATATCTGATCATCATGGACAAAGCCCAGCTTCAGAGCCTCATTGACGAAAAATTCAAAGTTCTGGAAGATGTGAAAACCTATTTTCTGAAGGAAGATCTGCGGATTACCGCTTCCATCGGCATCGCCTGCCAGGACGCCATTGTGACTGATTTGATTGAAATGGCTTCGGCGCAATTGGATCTGGCCTTAAACCGGGGCGGCGACCAAGCTTCCGTTTATTTGGACGGAATCGTTACTTATTTCGGGGCCCGGACCACCACCATTGAAAACCGCTCGCCGATCCATGTCCGCGTAAAAACCGAACAGCTGGTGGACAAGATCAACGAAGCCGATCAGGTCTTCATCATGACCCACGATGACATGGACGCGGATGCGTTCGGGTCATGCATAGCCGTTTATAAGATTGTGAAGTCCCTGGGCCGGGAAGGAAAGATCGTTTTTGACGAAGCCACGATCGATCCGACCATCAAAAGCGTTTATGAGATCATCCAAACCGAACACGTCAACATCCTGGATTACCTGATCACGCCGGACAACGCGCTGGCGAAGATGACCGATAACTCGCTTTTGATCATTACCGACGTTCAATATCAAAATTTGCTTTTGAATGAGAAGATTTATAAAAGAGCCAAGAAATTGGCGATCATCGACCATCATCGCCGCAACAATTTTGCGATTACGAATTATGATTATCTGTATACCCAAAGTTCAGCCTCTTCGACGGTCGAATTGGTCGTGGAAATGTTTGAATTTCTTGATCATGAGATCGAAATCAGCGGCATCGAAGCTACTTGGATGCTGATGGGAGTCATCGTTGACACCAACAATCTGATGTACCGGATCTCTTACCGGACCTTCAACATTCTGGCCATTCTCCAGAAGTTCGGAGCGGAAATGCCGAAAGTCCAAAGATTCCTTCGCGAAGATCTTCAGGATTATGTGCAAAGAGTTTCCATTCTCAACAATCTGGAAATCATTGACGGGAAATTCGGAATCGCGGTCGCGGGAGACAATGTTTATCCGCGCAGTTTTATCGCGAAGATCGCCGATACCATCATTTCCGTCAATAACATCAAGGCCGCATTTTGCATCGGGAAGATCGAAAACAACGAAATAGCGATCAGCGCCCGCAGCTTGGACGAAATCAACGTTCAGGTCATCATGGAACAACTGGGGGGCGGAGGCCATTACAACAACGCCGCGGCCCAATTTAAAAACACGACTTCAGAGTTGGTAAAAGAAGCGCTGGTCGAAAAACTGAAAAAAATCGATGAGGGAGGTCAAACAACCATGAAAGTAATTTTAACGAAAGACGTCAAGGGAAAAGGAAAGGAAGGCGATATCATTGATATCCCGTCCGGACATGCCAATTTCCTGATCCGAAGCGATCAAGCCATCATGGCCACGGTTGACAACATCAAACAATTGGAAAAAAGAAACTGTTTGGAAAAAGAAGCCCAAGAAAAACTTTTGGAGGAAATGAAAAAACTGAAGGTGGTCATTGACAAGACTCCGGTTACCGTTTCCGTTCGGGTGGGAAAGGAAGGGAAATTATTCGGAAGCGTCAGCAGCAAGCAGATCATTGACGAATACAAGACCCAAAACGGGATCACTCTCGACAAGCGGAAAATGATTTATGACAAAGACATTGAATCGCTGGGAACTTTTAAGATCCCGATTCAGCTTCATAAAGAAGTGACCGCGCAGATCACCTTATTCGTGGTGGAGAAACAATGATGGAGACCAACCGCCAGATCCCTTGCAGCCGGGACGCTGAAAATTACGTTCTCGGATCCGTATTGATCGAAAACAACTACGCTTCGGAGTTAGTCGCTCGCCTGGATTACCGCGATTTCTACTTCGTTCCGAACGCGAACATCATGAACGCCATCATTGAACTGGACAAAGCCAAACGGGTGATCGACGTTTCTTCGGTCATGGACCAACTGAAAAAGAATAATGTCTTCGAAGCCACCGGCGGATCCCAGTATCTTTTTGAACTGATGGATGCCATCCCTTCGGTCGTCAATGTGGCGGCTTACATCGAAGTCATCAAAGAAAAATCGGTCGAACGCGAACTGCTTTCGAAAATGCAGGACATTTCGAACCGCATATTGGATCATAAACAACCGTTCGGCGAAATGATCGCCGAAGCGGAAAAAGACTTCATTGAAGTCATAAACAAGCGGAAAACCGTCGATTTGATTCGGATCGACACCGCAACGGACAAAGTACTGAGCATTGTTGAATCCAACAAGAGCAAAGAAACGGAAGGTCTGACCGGCATTGATACCGGATTCAAAGCCCTGAACCGTTTGACCTTTGGTTTCCAAAACGGCGAATTGACCATTTTGGCGGCCCGTCCCGGAATCGGAAAATCGGCTTTGGCCCTGAATCTGGCGACCAACGCCTGCGAAAGCATGGGTTCCCACGTCGCGTTTTTCTCCTTGGAAATGGGGATCGACCAATTGTTGATGCGGGTATACGCTTCGCATTCCGGTCTGACCCTCAGCAAGATTCGGGCCGGGAAACTGACCGACGCGGAAATGGCAACGCTCTATGCGGCCAAAACCAAGATTGACAAGTTCAACATTTACTTGGATGAAGCCGGAGCGACCGACATCGAAGAATTGGTTACGGTCTGCCGAAAACTGAAACGGGACAACAAGCTGGATTTTGTGGTCGTGGACTATTTGCAGCTTTTGACTACCAAACGAAAAACCTCCAGCCGGGTCGAAGAAGTATCCCGGATCTCCCGTCAGCTGAAAATGATGGCGCGGGAAATGCAGGTTCCGGTTTTGGCGCTGTCGCAACTGTCGCGTTTGGTCGAACAACGGGAGGACAAGCGTCCGGTTCTGTCGGACTTGCGTGAATCCGGGAGCATCGAGCAGGATGCCGACATCGTCATGTTCTTGCATCGCGAACCGACCAAGACCGATGAAGATACCACCAAGAAGGCTCGCAATGCGAAAACCGAACTGATCATCGCCAAAAACCGTCAGGGCATCACTGACAGTATTTTCTTGATTTTCAACGGCTCGCATTCTTTGTTCAGCAGCACCGACGAATCACGAGAATGGGAGTGAAAATTTGTTTGAAAGACTCGAAATGATGGAAAGCCAATATAACCGGATCAGTGAAGATCTCCAAAAACCGGAAATTACCGCCAATGTGAAAAAAACGACGGAATTGATGAAAGAAATGCGGTCTTTGGAAAAAGCGGTCATGGCTTACCAAAATTATAAACAACTAGAAACGGAGATCGCGGATCTGACCGAACTGGCCAAAGGCGATGACCAAGAAATCGCGGAAATGGCCGATGAAGAACGAAAAGAAGCGATCAAAAAACAAGATAAGATCGTCGAAGATTTAAAAATATTGCTGATCCCGAAAGACCCGAATGATGAAAAAAACGTCATTTTTGAAATTCGCGGAGCGGTAGGCGGCGACGAAGCCAACATTTTCGCCGGCGACCTGTTTCGCATGTATTCCCGATATGCCCTTCTGAAAGGCTGGAAAATCGAAATAACGATGTCCGAAGAAGGAGCGATGGGGGGATTCGCCCAAATCGAATTTATGGTCTCGGGAGAAAACGTTTATTCGCAGATGAAATACGAATCCGGTTCGCACCGCGTTCAAAGAGTACCCAGTACGGAATCGGGCGGAAGGATCCATACTTCGACGGCGACGGTTTTGGTCATGCCGGAAGCTGACGACGTCGACGTGGAAATGAAGATGGAAGATGTCCGAATCGATATTTTCTGTGCATCGGGACCGGGAGGACAAGGCGTCAATACCACCAAATCTGCCATCCGCGTTACCCACATCCCAACCGGATTGGTCGCTTCCTGTCAGGATCGGAAGTCTCAGAAAGAAAACAAGATCAGCGCTCTGAAGATCCTTCAGACCCGCTTATATGATAAAGCTTTGCAAGAGAAACAATCCAAGGAACAAAGCGAACGGTCTTCAAAGATCGGGACCGGCGACCGGAGCGAAAAGATCCGGACTTACAATTATCCGCAAAACCGGATTACCGATCACCGCATCGGGTTCACCATTCAACAGCTTAGTTCCGTAATGGAAGGAAGAATGGATCCGATCATCGAAGCTTTGGTAGCCGAAGATCAGCGACGAATTCTTTCCAAAGAAGAATAAAAACGAAGGGAGGAACATATGATCAATTTGCTCTATCAGGAAATCAATCTGAAGCAATTGGCTGCCAATTACGAAGCCATCAAACGCAAATCAAAAAAAGACATCATCGCGGTGGTAAAAAGCCGCTGTTATGGCTTGGGCGATCGTCAGATACCCAAATATCTCGAAGCGCTCGGCTGCCGGATCCTGGCGGTTGTTGACATATTTGAAGCCTCCCGTCTGTTTGAGGAAGGGATCCGAACCGGCATTTTGGTTTTGAACAGCGTGGACTATGACGCTTATGCCTATGTAAACGAATTCCCGAATCTGATCCTGTCGGTTAACAGCCTTCAGGATGCCCGTCAATTGGCGGATTACCGGTTTGACCGGACCATCAAGCTTCACATTCAGATCGATACCGGAATGAACCGGTTGGGCTTTACCAACATGACCAATTATCTGGAAGCCCTCGATATTCTCCAAACCAACCCCAATTTGCGAATTGAAGGCATCTATACCCATTTTTCCTCGCCGGAAAACCGGGCCCTTCAAGAAAGCCGTTTCCTTCCGTATTTGGAAGTTTACCCATACCTCATGGTTCACTGCGCCGCCAGTTCCACTTATGAACATTCGGCGATCGGGAACTTTGTTCGGGTCGGGTTGGATCTTTACGGAGACGGTCGCAAAGACCATCTCAAGCAGATTGTGAAAATCGCTTGCCCGCCTTTGGCGGTCAACCGGGTTTTGGCCGGCGAAACGATCGGATATGATCAGGATTACCTTGCGAAGGAAGACGTGATCGTCGCCGTTCTTCCGATCGGATACAGCAACGGGTTCCGTCGCAGTCTCGGGGGATTCCCGGTCATGGCCAACAGCCGAAAGTATCCGACCATCGGCAAGGTATGCATGAATCATTTGTATGTTTTGGCTGACGAAAGCGTCAACGTCAATACCGAATTTATTATCACCTCAGCAGAATTTCCAATCCGGGAAATGGCCGATTTTTTGAAAACCACCCCGCACGAAATATACTGCATGATGAACATCGATAATAAGATTTACCTGAAGTGAAATCATGACCTATCAGGAATTCTGGAAGAAGCAGCGGGAGACCGCTCTTTCCTTAAACAAAGAGACCAGTGCGGTAAAGATTTTGATCGCTGAGCTTTCGGGCTTTGGCGCCAACGATCTGTATTGCCATTTCGATGAGGAGATTCCGGAGGAGAAAGAACGCGAGATCCTTAAGGCTCTGAGCAGATATTTTGAGAATGGCGAACCGGTTCAGTACATTCTCGGATACAGTTATTTTATGGGGCTGAAATTAAAAGTCAGTCCCGCCGTTTTGATTCCCCGGCCGGAAACCGAACTGCTTGTGGAAATAGTTTTGGAACGGCTGAAAGACGTTTTAAGTCCGGCGGTGATCGATATCGGAACCGGCAGCGGAGCCATTGCGATCGCCATCAAGGATCAACTTCCCGATTCCCAAGTGATCGCCGTCGATATTTCCAAAATCGCGCTTGCCATCGCCAAAGAAAACGCGGACGATCATCGGCTTTCGATCCAATTTTTGGAAAGCGATTTGTTTTCGTCCGTTACCGGGACATTCGATGTTTTGATCTCCAATCCGCCTTACATCGGAATCGAGGAAGAGATCGATCCTTTGGTCCGGAACAACGAACCTCCCGGGGCTTTGTTTGCTCCGATGGAAGGACTGTATTTTTACGAACAGATCCTGAAACAATCCAAGATCCATCTGAATCCGAAATTCATCATTGCGATGGAAATTCCGGAGAATAAAGACGAGCCATTGAAAGAGCTTGGGAAAACTTTTTTTCCAAACGCCAAAATGGAAATATTGAAAGACTATGCGCATCGTTCGCGCATCATGATAATTACCAATCAATAGAGGACTTTTATGAAAACTTTTCTGATTTTACTGACATTGATAACGACTTCCTTCGTTTCTGATTTTACCGATCAATTCGATTCGGAAGTCAATTCGGCGTATTCGGCTTATGTCACTCACGACGAATATGAGAATCCGAATTATTCTCTGAAGGTCATTTACGGAGCCCTGGACGGGAAAGTCCGTTTCGGGATCTGTTTTTATAGCCTGCAAGCGGGGGATTATTCGGTTAAGGTCAGTTATCTGGGAAGACAATATTCCCTTCCGGAGAACGGACGGGGAGATGTCAGGGCCGTGGCAACGGATTTTCTTGCCGGCGAAACTTTTTCGGTGCTGGTATTCGACCGCGAAGGTCACTATCAGTATTCCGGCCGTTTCCTCGACATTGAAGTTTTGACGATAAATGATTTCAACGCTCTGTCCTCGCCGGTGGCGGGGTTGGGAGCGGGATCGGAACTAACCCAATTGCAATCCTTCCACACCTCGGATCCGCTGACGATATTCTACTTTTTCTTGTTGGGGGTCGCGGCTTTGTGCGTGGTAGCCATCATCATCATCTATGTTCGCAAAAAAGGAATGTTTGATCCGAAGATCAAATCCGAACCCGGGTTCAATTTCCGAGAATTCATCAATCAAGAGCCTCTTGAACCGGCAATCCAACCAAGTCAGGAAACATCCGAGATGCTTCCGGAATCAGCGCCGACCATCCAACCCCAAGAACCAACCGTCATTCCCGCCAGCTCCATCCGAAACTATTCCTGGGTCCGTGATGAAGAAGAACACAGCGGCTTCAACGTCGCGGCTTATCTCAAAGACCTCGGATTCATTACCGATTACGCTTTGGACGGCGAAGACGAGAAAAACCGGATCATGTTGGAACTGATGAAACTTCGGGATCAAAAAAAGATAACCCATGACGATTATCTCGAGGAAACCACAAAATTATGGAAAAAATAGATTTGCAATCGTTTCTCAAGCTTAAAAAGAAAGACTTGCGCGGAAAGATCGTTTGCTTTCCCACCGACACGGTTTTCGGGGTCGGTGCCATGTATGACGACCCAATCGCCATTGATAAAATCTATGCCATGAAACATCGGGATCGAAGCAAACCGCTGGCCAATTTATGCAGCTCGGTTGCTCAGATCGAGAAACTAAACATTCCCATCAGTAATCAAGCGCGGGCGCTCATGGACAAATACTGGCCCGGGGGCTTGACCATCATTCTGAAAGAAAGCGAAAAAACCGTCTCTTTTCGAATGCCTGACAGCGAAATCGCGCTTGGCATCATTCGCCGGTTTTCTTTGATGGCAACCACTTCCGTGAATGAAAGCGGCGAACCCGAACTTAATTCGGTGACCGAGATTGAAAAAGCTTTTGGGGAGGCGCTGGATTATTTCATTACCGACGAAGCGGCCTTTTCGAAAGTGCCTTCGACGGTCGTAGACGCCACCGGCGAAAAACTGGTGGTTCTCCGCCAAGGAAAGATCGATGTGTTTTCGTAACTAATAGAATGGGGGAATATTTTCCCAATCATAGCGGCCAGCATGCATTGTTGGCCTTTTTGTTTGGCGGTTTTACGTTGAACATTTCTTTGAAAATGGTTTCTGGAAGGACAACTTTTGAACCATTATTAAAATGAGGATGGAAATTATCAGGAAATGGTGTTATAATAAAAAACCAGAGGTGAACAAATGATTATCAGCATCGCCAGCGACCACGGAGGGTTCGCCCTCAAATCACAATTGATCGGGAAACTTTCCGAGCTAAATCACCAAGTGATCGATCGGGGCTGTTTCGGTCTGGATCGGGTTGATTATCCCCAATACGCCAAACCGGTTTGCGAAGATGTTCAGAACAACCGTTGCGATTTTGGGGTTCTCATCTGCACGACCGGAATCGGGATGTCGATTTATGCCAATAAATTCAAAGGCATCCGCGCGGCTTTGGTAACCAATTTGGAAAGTGCCCGTTTAGCTCGGCAACACAACAATGCCAACATCATTACCATGGGCGCCCGATTCACCGATCTAAATGCGGCTTTGACTTATGTTGAAGCCTTCGGAACGGAAAAGTTCGAAGGGGGAAGGCATGAACGCCGGGTTTGCATGATTAGTGACAAGGAGAATGAAAAATGAACGGAAAACTTGTAGTTTTTAACCACCCGCTGATGCATCACAAATTATCGTTGATTCGAGATGAAAGAACCGGAACCAAGGATTTCAGACAAACCGTTTCCGAAATCGGAACGCTGATGGCCTATGAAGTAACCCGGGAGCTTCCCACCAAAAAAATTTTGATCAAAACTCCGTGCGGGATCGCCGAATCCTATACTTTGGCGAAAGAAGTCGTCATCGTCCCGATCCTCCGAGCCGGGCTTGGGATGGTGGATGGAATCACCGCCCTCATCCCGACCGCCAAAGTCGGACATATCGGCTTATACCGCGATGAAGTGACCATGGAACCCCATCAGTATTACGCCAAATTTCCAAGCATCATCAAAGATGCAGTCGTTCTGATCGTCGACCCGATGCTAGCCACCGGCGGAAGCGTAGCCAAAGCCATTGACATCATCAAACAAACCGGAGCGACCGACATCAGTTATGTTGGCATCGTCGCGGCTCCCGAAGGCATCAAACGCATTCGCGAATCGCATCCGGACGTCAATATTTTTGTAGCTGTCATTGATGAAAAATTAAACAGCAACGGTTATATCGTTCCCGGATTGGGAGATTGCGGAGACCGTCTATACGGAACCAAGTAGCTAAAATTGGGGAGCAAGGCCCCAATTTTTTGTTTTTTTCCGAGGAACATTCGAGAATGAACAAATTCTGTTGTTTTTTCAGATTTTGCATAGTATAATAAAAAAAGAACCTTTGAGGGTATGAATATGTTAACAAAGAAATTACTGAAAGCTTTTGTCTTGGTGCTCGTTGATGTCGCCATCATCTTTGGCGTATATTTTCTGGGGATGGAATTGATCGTCCGCGACAATCCATATGTCGGGTGGACCATGATCTCCATTCTCGCCATCATGCTGGCCATAAAATTGCCCATTTATGTTTTTTTGAAGTTATACCGATTTTTGTTTGACCACGTTGGAGCGGCTGAGTTTTTCCGGATCATCATCGCGATCACGCTTTCCAATATTCTCATTTACCTGGTTTTATACCTGACCCGCTATGCGGCGATCGAGTGGTATGTCTTCTTTTATTCGACCCCGCTGGAAATATTGTCCATGGCTGCCGTCCGCTTTTATCGGCGCATAACCCGGCGCATCATCGCCACGACCCGAATCGGGATTCAGAGCAAATACATCAATACCATCATCGTCGGAGCAGGTTCGGCCGGGAAACTGGCTTATGACGAAATCGAAAAAAACAACCATTTGCATAATCGCGTCGTTCTTTTCTTGGACGACGACCCGGACAAATTCCGGAAAGAAATGAACGGCGTCCTGATCGAAGGCCCAGTTTCGAAAATCCCGGAATTCATAGACAAATACGATGTCAAAGAGGTAATCATCGCGATTGCCAACATCAATAAAATCCGACTGAGCGAGATCATCGAGACCATCACTTCAAAAAGCGTCAAGATCAAACGTCTGCCGCTGATGCTTGAAGATCCCCTTGACAATCATCGCAAGATCGTCGATGTCAAGATCGAGGACCTGCTCAACCGCGGCGTCATTCAGCTTGACAACCAGGGTCTGGAAGAATTCATCGCAGGGAAGACCGTTTTGGTCACCGGCGGCGGCGGTTCGATCGGTTCGGAACTGACGGAACAAATTTTGAATTATGACCCGAAGACACTGATCATTTTCGACATCTATGAAAATACGACTTATGAAACTCAGGTCAATTTGACCAAGAGGATCCACGCCGAACACCGCGATACCGAATTGATCGTTTTGATCGGCAGCGTCTACAACGACCGCCGGATCGAAGAGGTTTTTGAAAGGTTTCATCCGCAGCTGGTTTTCCACGCGGCCGCTTACAAGCATGTTCCGCTGATGGAAGACAGCGCCGTCGAAGCCGTTCGGACCAACATTCTGGGAACTTACAATGTGGCCCGTTTGGCGGACAAGTATCAAGTTGGAAAAATGATCCTGGTTTCCAGTGACAAAGCCGTTCGCCCGACCAATGTCATGGGTGCGACCAAAGCCGCCTGCGAGCGGATCATCCAATATTTCGATTCCATCAGTCCGACCCATTACGCGGCCGTACGCTTCGGGAACGTTCTCGGCAGCTCTGGCAGCGTCGTTCCGCTCTTCATGAAACAAATTGAAGACGGCGGGCCGATCACGATCACCCATCCGGACATCACCCGATTTTTCATGACCATCCCGGAAGCAGTCAGCTTGATCCTCCAATCGGCGGTTTACGCTCAGGGCGGGGAAATCTTCGTTTTGGACATGGGAGAACCGGTCAGGATCGTTGACCTAGCCAACAAAATGATCCGGCTGAGCGGACTGGTTCCCGACCGGGACATCAAGATCGAATTCGTTGGTTTGCGTCCGGGCGAGAAACTTTATGAGGAATTGTTGCTTGATGTCACCAAGAACATCAAGACCGCCAACGACAAGATCTACATCGACCATCGCAAAGACATTTGCAACGTGGAAGAATACATGACCTTGGTCAAAGAAAAACTGGATCACGCGGACAACGATGACATGAAGAAATTGGTTCAAAACCTCATCACCGCTTACCAGATCGACAACAACCATAATCACAATCACAACAACCATGACCAGGAATCGCGATGATCCTGGTTTTTTGTTGGTTGGGTATTTGCATAAACCGGCGGTAAATGATATAATTTAAAAAACGGAGGGCAAAGGATATGAAAATCTATACTCGGACCGGAGATGACATGACCACCAGCCTCATTTACAAACGGGTGTTCAAAAACGACGAAGCCGTTGAATGTCTGGGAACGATCGACGAACTGTCATCGCATCTCATGCTGGCCACCCATTACGCCGACGGAGAAGTCAAAAAAACGCTCACATCGCTGGCTGAGGATCTTTTCGATCTGAGCGCCGATCTGCTTCGAGTCAAACCGGAACGGCTCATCACCGAAAAGAAAATCGCCTGGCTGGAAAACACCATTGACGGTTTTTCCGCCCAACTTCCCGAACAGCACGGGTTTGTTCTGCCCGGGTCGACCATCGCCAGTGCCCAGATCCATGTGGCCCGAACTGTGGCTAGGCGGCTGGAAAGAAAAATGGTGACGTTCGGTTTGAAAGAAACGCTGGATCCGGAATTGTTCCGTTTTGTCAACCGGCTGTCCGACCTGCTGTATGTTCTGGCCCGGAATTCGGAGTGAACCATGATTGACCAGATCATTCTGACATGGTTTTTGATCATTTTCGTGGCCCTGGTCCCAATCAACTACCGGGCGCTTCAAGCTCTCAATTTTGGAAATCTGTTTCAGCGAAGCTCGACTTGGCAGATCAAATTTCTGATGATCGTGATCAGCGTTTCGCTGGCCTTTCTGGTCGCTTTTGCGGTCTTGACGATCTTTCGGGAGATCTCTGGTATATTTTGATAAAACAAAAAGCCTTGGAGCCAATTATATAAAATAGAACCTATAAAATGGACACTTAGAAAAAAAGCCTAAGTTCATTTATAGGTTTTTTTATGTTAAAATGGGTAAAAGGATTCCAATTGATGGAAATACCATTACGGAAAGAAAGGAGAGCTATGGCCAAATCAAGATTCACGCCGGAACAAGTGACAATCATCTCCAAGAATCCTTATGTCAAAAGCCTGACGGATAAATACATCAACTTCACCGATGAGTTTAAAAAAGTGTTTCTTCAGGAGACGGACAAGGGAAAACCCGCTTCTCGAGTTTTTTCGGAGTGCGGGTTTGATATTATAATGCTGGGGCAGAAGACCGCCAAAAACGGTCGGTGCCGGTTTCGAAAAGTCAGAAACGAAGAGCGATCGACGGGACTTGAAGATCTGCGCAAAATGAATTCGGGACGGCCGATAACCAGAAACTTGACTAACGAAGAAAACGTGGCCAGGTTAAATAGCCGGATCGAATATCTGAAAGCCGAAAATGAATTTCTAAAGGGGCTTCGAAAAATCGAAAGGAGAGCGATGCAAAGGATAAAGTCAAAGCAAAAGAAAAATTCGAGTTAATCAAAACGATCATTCAAAAGGGGAAACCCCGCGGGAACATGTGGTTATCCATCCATTATTTATGTGAGCTTGCCGGGGTATCACGTTCCGGATATTATAATTATATTCATTCCGTTGTCAAACGAAACAGACGTGAAGAGGAGGACTTTTCCTTGATTATGAAGGCTTATGGCTACCGAGGACGTGACAAGGGGGGCCAGAAGCATCAAAATGCAGCTGAAGCGCCTTTATCAGACCAGTTCAGTCTGTAGAAAATTCGGCGGCTGATGAAAAAATTTAATTTGCATTGCCCGATCAGAAAACCTAATCCTTACAAAAAAAGGCTTTTGGCCGCCCAAACCATTCCCAATCTGGTCAATCGTAATTTCAAAGTCGGAATGCCGGGACAGGTACTTTTGACCGATATCACCTATATCTTTTATGGCAAGGGAAAGAAAGCCTATCTTTCGGTAATAAAAGATGCCGCGACCGGCGAGACCTTGAGCCATGTTCTCTCGGAAAACTTGCGAGTCGAGTTCGTGCTGGACACCGTTGGTTTATTAATGCTCGGGAAAGCTTTCATTCTCAAGAAAACGGCTTTCCTCCATTCTGACCAAGGCCCTCATTATACTAGCATAAAATATCTTCAAGTCTTGAACAATCTGGAAATTACTCAATCGATGTCCAGACGGGGTAACTGTTGGGACAATGCTCCTCAAGAATCGTTTTTCGGTCATATGAAGGACGAACTGCATTTGAATCAATGCGATACATTTGAAAAATTACAAAAGGAGATCGACGACTATTTCGATTATTACAACAACGATCGGCCGCAATGGAACTTAAACCAACTGACCCCCGTGGAATTCCGAAACCTTCTTTTGGAAGCAAAACCGGGCTTACCGATGATCATTACCAAAAAATCACCGTTGCTTCCAACGGTGATCCTTCGATGACTCCCAAAAATATTCCTTCATGAGCTTTTTATTTAATTGTCCTTGACATAGGGTACACTATAATATATTGGTTCGAAGGCTTATTTTTTTAAGTCGATGGTTCGGGACTGAACAAACGTGACCAAAATGAAGTAGACGTTGCAAGCCAGCATGATCGGAATGACGCGGAAGATGAGATCGGGGTCAAAGAAGAAAGCGGCAGTCTTCGAGATCACGAAGCTGATGATGTCCCCGAAGAAGATGCTGACGGTGATGATCAAACTGATGTAGATCAGGATTTTCAGGAATTTCAAGTGTTTGAAGAAGAGTGCGGCGGCGTTCGCGAAAAAGAAAACGGTGAGGTTGGCGGCGAAAACAAACAAGTAAGTCGACGGCGCCAGATAAGGAAAATTAAATTCGGCCGGAGTGTCGGTTTTCAAGAAAACCAAATTGATCAGCGCGAAGATCCCCAAAATGACAACGGTATGGGTCAAAGCATTGAAAAACGCGAACAAGAAACTGCTCAGGTAGAACCCAAAGCGGTTGGTCTTCAGATTCAGGTAGTGGTAGCATAAGCGGCTGAATTCGTACATGCCGATCAAATATGAAAACAGACAGGAAACGGCGATGATGACGATGGCCAGATAATATGGGGTGCCGGGGAGGCTAGCCATGAAGAGATAGCCCAATCCGACCAAGATTGCTTCAAAGATCCAGAAAGCCAGATACACCAGCCGGTAAGCATAGAAATGAAGTTTGAAGGGTTGCATCAAGTTCATGTCAGATCCCCCTCATTTCCCGAAGGTTGATCAGATAGATGAAGACTTTCTGAATCGGGACTTCGGATATTTTGATCAGATATTTCTGATATTTGCGAATTTCGTCCTTAGTGAGTTTTTTGCGAATGCAAACGGTTAGGTTGTTGTCTCGTTCTTCGACGCCGATGACTTTGATCCCGGCGATCAGAGATTTCAGGACTTCGTTTTTTCCGCTCAGGTATTTGAAGCTGTTTTTGATCTCTTCGGTCGTAAAGCTTTCGAACAGCCGGCCCTTGTCCAAAAACAGGACTTTGTGAACGATGGACTCGATTTCGTCGATGTAATCGGTGGATAAAATCAAGGTACGCGGATACCGGGTATGATGGGCATACATGAAATTGAAGAAGTCGTAGCGGTCTTTGACGTCAACATTGTCCAAAGGGTTTTCAAAAATGGTGATGTTGGCTCGGGAAGCCAGGCCCAAAATGCCGAGAAGCAATTCTTTTTTGTTTGATTCCAGGGCATAAAAATGGGTTTTGGAACGGATCTCGAAATGATCCATCAGTTCGTAGGCATAACCGTTATCCCATTTCGGGTAAAAAGCGGCCATCAAACGGCAGATCTCGGAGACGGTCAGATGCCCGGGAAAGCTCATTTTTTTGGAAATGAAACAGATTCTTTTGGCCATTTGCACGTTATTGTACAGGATCTCGCCGTCCAGATAGACGTTGCCGCCGTCCGGTTTGGTCTTTGTTGAGATCAAATTCAAAAAAGTCCCCTTTCCGGAGTCGCTTTTACCGATGACCGCATAAATCTGGTTATCGAGAAAATTGTAACTCAGGTTGGTGACCGAAGGTTGCCGTTTATAAATTTTTGTAACGTTTTCGCATACCAATACCGACATAAATGGCCCTTTTCTTCGTTCGTTTTGATAGTCTAAATATACGCCATTTTCCGGAAAAAGTCAATAAGTCAGAAAGACATTGGCATAATCCCTTAAGAATTGAAGCATTTAGAGAAAAACACTCGGCTTTTGAACGCTTTTTTGGGCTTTTTTGGTTAAAAAACCCCGAAATCATCAAAAAGTATCGGTCAGATTCTTTTAAGAAAATGGGTTAAATTTGCCCTTTGGTTCTCGCCGAAACCAGAAGACCTGAAGTTTTCTCATTTTTGGGGATTTGGCTTTGTCTTCCGGCTCCCGAGCATAGGTGTAATTACTCCGGTTTGAGGCAAAAATGAATTATGGGGCAAAATACCGCGGTATTTGCCCCCTCTGGGGGCCGGTTTGGAAAAACCGGCCTTATTTTGAATTTAAGGTTATTTTTATTTCGTTTCGGGTGGCGTCGACCAAACTTTGCCTGATTTCCGCGCTTTCGGTTTCGGGGATCAGGTACGCCATTTTCACGGTTTCACCGAAATCATGGCTGATTTCCTGGTGTTTTTCGAGACATTTTTGCACGGAATTGAGATGCGGATACGCAAATTCCAGCTCCAAAGCGATCATCGACCGGATTTCGGACGGCTCCGCCTGATTGATGGCCAGCGAAACGCTGGAACCGTAAGCCCGGACCAATCCTCCCGCTCCGAGTTTGATGCCGCCGAAATACCGGGTCACGACCGCCAAAACATTGGTCAGGCCATTCTTTTTCAAGATCCCGAAAATGACGGCGCCCGCGGTTCCCGACGGTTCTCCGTCGTCGGACTGTTTGCCTTCGGAACCGTTCTCGCCGATGACATAACCGTAGCAATTGTGAGTGGCATCCGCGTATCTTTTTCGGACCTCTTCCAGCTTGTCTTTGGCTTCCAAGACGGAAGCCACGGGAAAAAGCTGGCCGATGAAGCGGCTTTTGTTAATGATTTGTTCAAAGATCACGGCTTTTTTAATCGTATGCATCATATCACCAAATCAATTATAAACAAAAAAAGGGGCAAATAAAAGGAATATTTTCGAAAAAGCAAAAACCCAAATAAATATATGGCATTTTTCGGGCTGTTATTATATAATGAAGTATAACCGATTGAACCATTTATAAAAGAAAAGGAGCAATTGTTTGCAAGTGATCACTATGGAGCAATATTTGGAAAAAGGCAAAGAAGTCCTGAAAATACTTATCAACAACGGTTGTGAAGCTTATCTGATCGGGGATGCGGTCTGCAATACCATCCTCCAGCTTCCTTTTGAAGAAATCGAGATAACCACCAATGCCACTCCCGACATGGTCAAGGGAATATTCTTTCAGGCCAAGGTCGAACCGGAAGCCGACGGACGGGTCCGTTTGTTTTACAATGGCTATGAGTTTGTGGTTTCAACATTCAAAGCCGAAGAGAAACACCGCGACAACCGTGCCCCTTTGCGAACCCACTATTCGAAAGATCTTCATGACGAGCTGGCGACCCGCGATTTCACCATTTCCGCGATTGCCATGAGCCATGGGGGAAAGCTGACCGATGCTTACGGCGGTTTTGAGGACATTCAGAAAAAGCGCATCAAAACCATCGGCAATCCGCGGGTTCGTTTTTCGGAAGATCCGATCCGGATGCTGAGAGCCATCCGTTTGGTCAGCGAACTCGGATTCAAGATTCATTCCGCGTCCGCGAGCGCCATGCGCCTGCGAGCCAAACTGCTTTCGAAAGTTTCACCCGAGGACATGCTTCGGGAGATCAAACGAATTTTGAACGGAAAATACCTGAAGAAAGCGGTCGCTTTTTTGGTCGGCGCTCACCTTCACAAATACATCCCAGTCCTGGGGCCGGAACTGAAACGGCTGGAAAACAGCTTTAAATTCGAATCCGTCGATATCTTTTTGGCTTGCGCTTTCTTCAAAGCCGGAGGATTTCATGAGGAATGGGCGGCTTTGGCCGCTGATCCGGAATCGCTTCAAAAAACCGTCGAATTGGCTTTGGTGACTCCAAAGAGCAAATATGATGCCATGATCCTGTACACCAACGGGCTGAAAGTCTGTCAGGACGCCAACTTGGTCAATGCCTTGCGCGGAAAAGCTTCCAAAAAAACCCGCAAGATCAAAAACGAATACGAGTTGCTTCCGATCCATCAGGAAGATGATCTGAAATTTAAAGAAAAAGACCTTTTGGAACTGACCAACAATCAAGCCGGCGATTACGCGGAGCAGATAATCCATGACATGGTCGCCAAGATCCTGAAAAACGAACTGGCAAACGACTATGACGCTTTGAAGATCTACGCGATCAATTCCCTGCGCGAAACCGGGGTCTTGCCATCGCTTTCCACGAATGAGGATTACCGTCCGGAAACCGAACCGATCAAAGCTTACCAAAGCAGCGAACCGGTTCAGGCGATTCAAGAAGTTTCCGAACCGGAAACGCAGGCTTCGGCTTATGCAACTCAGCCCAAGAACCCGCAGCCGTCGTTTCAACAACCCCCGGCTTTAGCGGATCAGCAGCGTTTGAACAATGAGCTTCGCCAATCCGAACCGATCATATCCGGCTATGCCGAACTGAAACTTGATCAGATCGAACGCCGAATCTACGAACAGGAAAAACGTCTTCAGGAAAAAGATGCGAAAATCAAGGAACTGGAACGACAGGCCCTTCAGCTCAAATTGGATTCCGACGTCAACTCGCTGGTCGGACAAAATTTGGAAATGTTGAAGGACATGAACTATTTTGATAAAAGCACGGAAAAAGCCGCGGTCTCCAAAGAACTGAAAGACATATACAAAGGGTTGATCACGAACGCCGATCCGAAATATCGCGCTTTAAAAGAGGACAAAGACAAAAATGACAAAGAAAATTAAAGATTTTACGGCCGGAGACAAAGCCACCTTGTTTTTACGGTTCTCGGACGTCCAAATCAAGAAAACCAATGCCAATGCGGATTATGCCACCATGCTTGGTTTTGACGGGACGGACCTGATTGAAGTAAAAATGTGGTCTTTCAATGACGAAAAACGCCAAGTTCTGAAGAACGGCGAAATATACGAAGCCACCGGGACCATGAAGGATTACCAGGGAAAGATGCAGTTCAACGTCACCGAATTTCGTTTGGCAACGGATGAAGAGGTCGATCGGAATGATTTTTACGAATACGCGAAATTGAGCGTCGACCAGCTGAAGGAAGAGATCATTGCCTATGTCAACAAGATCGACAACGAAATCATCAAATCGATCGTCTACACTTTGCTTAAAAAACACTTCATTGACTATTTCCTGTATCCGGCAGCCATGAACATGCATCATAATTATTTCTCGGGCTTGGCCTACCATGTTTATTCGATGTTGAAGCTGAGCGACGGTTATTTAGCCCTATACCCTTATCTGAACAAGAACCTGGTTTACGGAGGGATCATTTTGCATGACCTTGGGAAACTCGTGGAACTGAGCGGACCCAAAGGAACGGAATACACCAAAGCCGGCAATCTGCTGGGCCACATCGCCATCGGTTCCAATCTGGTTTATGAAGCCGCCTGCGAACTGAAAGCCGAGAATACCGACGAGGTCCTTTGCCTGCAGCACCTGATCCTTTCCCATCACGGATTGTTGGAATACGGGTCTCCGAAAGAACCGGGAATCGCCGAAGCGGCTTTGCTCTTCATGTTGGATTATTCTGATTCCCGGCTGGCTGCTTTGGAAAAAGAAGTGACCGGAACCAGCCAGGGTGAATTCACCGGACCGATCTCCGCTTTTGACCGAAAACCGTTTTACGTACCGAAATTTTAAGCCGAAAGCCCGTGTTTTTCACGAGCTTTTTTTATTTATTGCTTAAAATCCGGATTTTTTATGGACTTTTTCCGATTCGTATGTTATAATAATGTTCAATTATATTAAATTTCATTGTGAGGTGTTGTTTTTTGGACCCGCTCGAGCCTCTGCTCTTGAACATCAATTTTAATTTCATAACCGAAAACTGGATATTGAATGTCATTTTGCTGATCTTGATGATTTTTTTGTTGGCTGCATCAGCCTTTTTTTCGTCGACGGAAACCGCGTTCTCCAGCGTCAACCTGATTCGCCTTCGAAACTATATGGAGGAGAAGAAAAAGGGCGCCAAAAAAGCCGTTTACATCGCCGAAAAATTCGATGTCACCCTGACGACCATTCTCATCGGCAACAACTTCGTCAACATTTCCGCGACGACCATCGGCGCATTCATTTTGGGAAAAACCATAATGAATCCGACCGTTGCCAATGTTGTCAACACCGTGCTCATGACCATCATCGTTCTCATTTTCGGAGAGATCCTGCCCAAAACTTACGGAAAAGAGAACCCCGAGAAAGCCGCTCTCCGGTTCTCGGGAGCGATGTATGCGATCATCAAGATCCTATGGCCGGTCTCCTGGCTGTTCATAAAACTGAACAATTCAATCAAGAAGAACAAAAAAGAAGCCGGGGAAAACCCCTATGTTACGGAAGCTGAACTGGAATCGATCATCGACGTCATGGAAGATGAAGGCGTGATTGAGGAAGAAGACGCGGATTTGATTCAAAACGCCATCAATTTGAATGATCGGACCGTTTTTGACATCATGACTCCGCGCGTCGATGTGATCGCCATTGACATCAATGACTCCGTTGAAACCATAAAAAATTTATTTTTTGAACATCAGTTTTCGCGAATGCCGGTTTATCGCGATGACAAAGACCACATGATCGGCATCCTGAGCGAAAGAGATTTCTTTACCGCCATCCTGAAAAACGAGACCGTTGACCTGTCCAAGATCATCAGCGAACCATATTACGTTTCCAAGAAGACCAAAGTCAATGATTTGATCAAAGACATGCAAAAAACGAAAAAACACCTGGCCATCGTTTCGGATGAATACGGCGGGACCAGCGGCATCGTGACCATGGAAGACGCGCTTGAGGAATTGGTCGGGGAAATTTATGACGAATACGACGAAGTCGCCGATTTGATCATTTCGCAGATCGATGACAATCATTACAGTCTTTCCGCGAACATGGAGCTGGAAGAACTGTTTGAAAAACTAAAACTCGGCGAAACTCCGATCTCGAATTATTCGACCGTCGGCGGATTCGTTTACGAGTTGTGCGAAGACCTTCCGATCGAAGGCAAAGTAATCCATTACACTTCGATGTATGAAGAAATCGACCTGGAAAATCCCGTAGAAATAAAGTATGATTTGGAATTCACCGTCAAGAAAGTCGAAAACCGACGAATTCGAAGCGTTGAGTTAAAAATAACCAGAATTTCGGAATAACCACGGCGCGTGGTTATTTTTTAAAAGAAAAGCCCGCCGAAGAACCACCGGGTTCTTCGCCCTCAAATAACAAAAAAAGCATTTACAAATAAATATTAAAGTAGTAAAATATGTATGTTGTATTATCGAAGCATTACAAAGTACTTTTAGTAGAAATCTATAAGGAGTGAATAATATGAATAGTAAGTCAGTAATCAAAAGAACGCTGCCATTAATAATAGTATTACTGGTGATCATCGGAATTGCGGTTTCCTGCACGGTTTTCAGCAAGGATCCCGTTGTTCCTGCCATCGCCGACCCGGAAGGGGAATACTTGTCGGTTACCGAAGAGGGCCGCACTTATTCCATTACCAACCTGAAAATGTATGAACAGCTTAAGCTGGCTTACGGCGAGTCCGTTTTGTTAGACAAGATCGACGCGGACATTCTCAAGACCCTGCCAAAAGGCACTTCCAATTATTATGACGTCATCACTCTGGCCGAGATCGATGCGGCGATTGAAGAAGCCATCTTCCCGGACGGAAGAGACGGACTCAGCGCGGAAGAGATCCAAACGACCATTGATGATTATTACGACGGATTGTACACGTCTTCCGGTTTGCGAACCGAAGACGATGTCCGCGCTTATCATCGTTTGCTTTTGGCCAAGAAGCTTTACGCGACTGATCAATTGACATTGGCCGTGGAAACCGCGGACGCGGCGGCAGCGGCGGATGCGGATCTTGATCCGTACTTCACCGATGACGAGATCTCGACTTATTACGATGCCAATTACATGAACGGATACTGGACCATCATCGTTCCGTTCTCAACCGCGGCCGAAGGCGAAGATCTGTTGGCGCAGTTGGGATATTCCATCCATGAAAAAGATTCCGCCGTGACCACCGATTTCAATCGTTGGGTCAAAGACGTCGCGGGAGTCGAAACCACGTTGACGCCTTACGAGATCGTCAAAGCCTTCATTGACATGTATAACACCGTTCATTCCGGAGAGATCGCGGAATATCCGACCAGCACTCTGACTTTGGTCAAAGATACCCAATACGGGGAGATCGCCGCTGATACCGGCACGAAAATCGTCTTCGGAACCGAAGTATCGGATACCGACGAAACTTTGAATGAATTATATTTCACTTATGACGAACTCGTCGCTTATCAAAGCGAAATCGAAAACTACATCAAACGAACCATGAAAGAGACTTACGAAGGCTTTGTCAGCCCGGAAATCTCTGCAACCACCACTTGGTACACTCCGACCCTTCGCAGTTACGACTCCGGAGAATTGTATTGCTTCATTCTGAAGATCGCGGAGGAAGTTGCTCCTGAAGAAGAAGATGTCACCGCCGAGATCAAAGCCGCTCTGTTTGAAAAAGAGCTGACTCAGACTTACATCAATACCGCCATCGTGAAACTGCGCGCGGAAAAGGGCTTGGTCATCTATGATCCGGACCTGGAAGAATCCTATGTTTCCACCGCCAAGTCTTACAGCCAAACTTTCGCCACCAGCAAAGAGACCAGCGAAACGCTAATCGCCAAAGTCGGAGAAGTCCGATATTCGGCCGATGAACTCTTTGATCTGCTGGACAAGAAATACGGAATTACTTTGGCTTACGCGGAAATCAACTATCAAAGAATGCTCAACAGTTTGGAATTCAATCAGATTTATGATTATTATCTGACCGAAGCCCCGGATAAAGAGAGGATCCTTGACGCCGAAAAATGGGGAGCCATCATTACCCAAGCCAACAACCTTAAGAACAATTTCGTCGCGGGAGCCTACCAAACTTACGGATTCGGACCGGAGTATGGATGGAAGAACTTCATCCGTGATGTATACGGAGCCGAGGACGATCATGACCTGCTTTACGCTTTGCTTTATTCGCAGATCAAATCCGATTATGCCGCTTCGCTCGGAGACCTCGAAGACCTTGATGAAACTTCGGCGCTGTGGCTGACTTACGTAGAAAAGATGCAATCCATCGTCGACGAATATTACAGCGTCGCCGGGATCCAACTGCTGATCTGCATCAATGACGAAGACGGAAACAAAGTTGACCCGGCCGATTGGACTGTTTATCAAACCGATCTGGCCAAAGAATTATATCAACAAATTTGGACCTACATGCGTGAGATTTCCGGCGAATCCGCCGCCAAATTCCAAGCCATCGCCGATGCGTTCACGGCTTCGCCGCGCTTCCTGGCCACCGTTGCTCAGGATCTGGCATCGCAGCCGGCCGGATTTGATTATGTCTTCCGCGACCTGATCGAAGTTGCCAAATTCAAATCCGCAGGTTTGAGTCTGGAATATGCGGATTTGGGAACTTACACCAATGCCAGCGAGACTGATAATGCTCCGACCGATGCCGCCAAGATCATTTGGGATGCGACTGAAAACAAACCTTCGACCGAACATACCCCTTATCTGAATGCGGCTGACGACTTGGGCAATTGGACTTACCTAGTCACTGAAAACGGATACCACGCTTACATCAATACCAGCGTGAACCAGATCGCCATTTGGGACGAAACCAATTCAACCGTTCTTCCGACTTTCCTGATGGTCAAGACTTATTTGGCCGACAGCGCCGCCGAGTACCTGCTGGATGCTGACGGAAACGAAACTGAAGAAGAATTCACAACCGCCATGGGTACGGCCGTCACTTCGTTCTTCACCCCGGTCAAGACCGAACTCACCGGCACCGATTATTCCAACATTCAGCTGTTCAGCCAAATGAAGGCCTTGGACATTACTTTCAATGGGGGAAATTACACCCGCGAAGAGTTTAATGCCTTCCTGGATCTTCAAATTGCGGCCAGCGATGAATCCTTGGCTTATTTCGGAACCAAATAAAAATTTAAAATCAGACCTTGGGGAGACTCAGGGTCTTTTTTAAAACATCTGTCGATTATTCTTGAAAAAAACCGAAAAGATGTGTATAATTATTAAGAGTAAAAACGAGGCGGGCTTATGAAATTTTGTACCATCGCCAGCGGTTCCAAAGGCAACATGACTTACTTGGAAACCAAGGAAGCCAAAATCATCCTCGACGCGGGGATCTCTCTTGGCGAAGCCCAGCGGCGGGTCGGGGGAATGAATCTCGACTTATCCCGGATCGACGCGGTAGTCATTTCCCACGAACACATCGACCACGTCAAGTTTTTGGTCACTTTTTTAAAAAAAACGCATGCCAGCCTGTTCATAAACAAACTGTCTTTCGACCGGCTTGATGAAGCTTCCCGCCGGCGGCTGATCGGTCAAAAAGTGAACTTCATCGAAGCCAACAAGAAATATGTCATCAAAGATTTGGAATTGATGACGCTCAAGCTGTCTCATGACAGCGCCAGCATCTTCGGCTACATCTTCATTTCCGAAGCCAAGCGCTTGGCTTGCATCACCGACACCGGGTTTTTCCCGCTGCCTTACATCGACTTGCTCAAAGATGTGGACGGTCTCGTCATTGAGTCCAACCACGACGTCGAGATGCTGATTGAAAGCAACCGGCCCCGGGCCCTCAAAGAACGGATCCTTTCCCCGGTCGGACACATGTCCAACTACATTTGCGGCCAGATCCTCGAACTTGTTCTTAATCACCGCCAAAAAGTGGTTTTGCTTGCTCACATCAGCGAAGAATGCAACCGTCCGGAAATCATCGAAAGAGAGATCATCGCGGAGATGAAAAAAACTTTTTCGGGAGACATCGAAATGGCCGGGCAATGGGAAGCCTCAAAACTATATGAGATTTGACATTAAATAAGGAGAAAACACATATGAAAAAAACATTATTAGCCTTGCTGCTTTTATTGGCAATAACCGGTTTTGTGGCCTGCGGAAACGAGGATAAAAACTTGCCATCGATTTCCGATCCGGACGGCGATTACTTTACGGTCGTTGACGGAACCGTCAATTATTCGGCGACCCGCGCCAACATTTACGATCGTCTGAAAAACCAAGTCGGGATCACCGTTTTGCTTGACTTGCTTGACACCGATCTTTTGAAAGCCACTGCCAAAGGCGCTACCAACTATTGGGACGCCGTCACTGCCGAAGAAGTTCAGACGGCCATTGACACCGCGGTTTTCCCAAGCGGGAAAGACGGACTGACTCAAGAAGAGATCGATGAAGCTTATCAAGCCCATTTTGATGACCTTTATGAAAATTACGGGCTGATCGATGCGGCTGAGATCAATGATTATTATCATTTGACTTTATCCAAGAAACTTTACGCGAAAGACCTCATTCGGGAGCAATACGCCGAAGAGGATTTCACCGACGCGGAATACCAAAACCAATACAACAACAATTATAAGAAGAATTATGAAGCCGTCATCGTTACTTACCCGACCCAAAAGACTTTGGATGACGCTTTGATGCAAATCGGCGTCAAGATTGTCAGCGGCGTCTGGATGAAGACCCTGGACGATTCGCTTCTGACCGAACAAGAGATCGTCAAAGCCTTCATCGATCTTTATAACAATCAAAATGCTCATGAAGTCGAGAACTATCCGACGGAAACTTTGGCTCTTAAAGAAGGAACCGAATACACCACCACCGCCGGAGTCATCGCTTTCCATCCGGAAAACATCGCTGAATTGCATTTCGAATACGCGGACATCAACAATTTGCAATCCGCTCTCATTAACCTATTCACCCAATTAGAAAGTTATCCAACGGCCGGCTTCTATACGAATGTTCCAAAAGTCTACGGAAACGGATCCGAGTACACGCTGGTTTTGGAAATAGCGGAACACCGGGATCTGTTTGATGACGTCAAAGCCGAGATCCGGGAAAAACTGATCACCGCTGGCGCCACCAATTCCGTCATTACCGCCAAAATGATCGCCCTTCGCGCCGAGCACGGGTTCATTATCTATGACAACGAAATCGAAGCCGCTTACGTCAGCTCGGTCGAAACCGCGAAACTGACTCATGAAACCACCAAGAAGACCAATGCGACCATCGTCGCAAAAACGGATCTGAAATCTTATTCCGCCGATGATCTGTTTGTTGCCATGAACCGCAAATACGGGATCAGCGTTTCCATCAGCGAATTGGATTATCTCCGTTTCGTCAACGACACCGATTTGAATGCCATCTATAACATAAAAACCAAAGAGGTCCTCGATCAAACCAAATGGGACATCATAGTTCAACAGGTCGAAGATGAGAAAAACAATCTGGAAAGCGGCGTTTATGCCGATTACGGATATGACAAGGATTACGGATGGCAAAACTTCATGGAAGACATCTACGGGGTTTCTTCCGAAGAAGAATTGCTTGAATATTATCTATACTTGGAGATCCGGGATGCTTTCACTGCTTCCTTGGGAGATCTGACCGATGCCACCATCGAAAGCCCGTTATGGCTGTTTTATGAAGCCCAAATGAACGGCATCGTTGACAAGTATTACAGCGTCAAAGGCGTTCATCTGCTGATCGCTTCTTATGATGACGCCGGCAACATGGTCGATCCGGCCGATTGGACCGCCAATCAGATCGCCATGGCCGAGGAATTGGATCGCGCCATCATGGAATATCTGACTACGGAAACCGAAGGAACTTATTCCACCCGTCTTCAGGCGTTGGAACTGGCTTTCAACAAAGCTCCGTTCTTCGCGGCTTCCAAAGAGCAAACCACCGCGGCTCAGGACATCTTCCCGGGCATCGATTATTCATTCAAAGGCATTGAGATCTCGAAATACAAAACCGCAGGATTGACCGTGCTTTACCAGGATCTGGGAACATTCGCTTCCGGATCGATGGTTGAAGAATTTGATGACGCCGTCCGGACCGTCTGGCAAGCCGACCCTGATTCAACCACGCCGACCGTTTACGGTCTGACCGCCGATGAATTCGGAACCTGGTCTTACATCGTTACCAAATACGGATACCATGTTTACGTCAATCTGGAAAGCTATGATCTGGCCGCTTGGGAAGTAGGAAAATACATCCCGACACTGGCCCAGATCCAATTGTATCTGGAAGATGAGGAATCCGACGGGCTGACAACCGCGCAAATCGCGGCCATCACCAAATACTTTACCCCGATCAAGACCGAGCTGATCGGTACCGCCAATGTGGCGATCGTTTGCTATGAAGACATGAAAGAACAAAACATCACCTTCGCGATGGATACCTTCACCAATGCCAACTTCATCAAGCAGCTCGATCTGAAGATCGCGACCAACCAAGAATCTCTGACTTATAAATAAAGAATGAATATCTCTCGGGAAACCGGAGATATTTTTTATTGGGGGCCTTTCATATTGTAAATGAAGGCCAAATCAGTTATAATAATCATATCACGGAGAAATAATATGAGCGTATTCAAATTACACAGCGACTACGTGCCGACGGGCGACCAACCCGAAGCCATCAAAACCCTGGTGAGCAATCTTTCGGCGGGAGCCAAAGAACAGACCTTGCTCGGAGCCACCGGAACCGGGAAGACTTTCACGATCGCGAACGTCATTGCCCAGACCGGAATGAAGACCCTGGTTTTGGCGCACAACAAAACTTTGGCCGCTCAGCTATACAGCGAGCTGAAAGCTTTCTTTCCGGAAAACCGGGTGGAATATTTCATTTCGTATTACGATTACTATCAGCCGGAAGCTTACGTGGCCAAACGGGACCTATACATCGAAAAAGATTCGGACATCAACGATGACATTGACCAATTGCGTCACAGCACGGTCAGTTCGCTCATGGAATGCGAAGACGTCATCGTCGTGGCCAGCGTTTCTTGCATCTACGGGATCGGCGATCCCGAAGATTACAAAGGGAAGATTCTGACCATCCGGCAGGGGCAAACCATCCGTCGGGAAGAACTCATGGAGAAACTGATCGGCATGGAATACGATCGCAACGATTACGATCTCAAACGCGGATCTTTCCGCGTCAAAGGGGAAGCGATCGACATCATCCCGACCTTTGAAAAAGACCAGGCCATCCGTCTGGAGTTTTTTGACAATGAGATCGAGAAGATCAAAGGGATCGACATCGTTACCGGCCGGACGCTCTTTGAAAAAACCGTCATCAACATTTTCCCGGCCACCCTGTTTGCCATCAGCGATGAGAAACTTAAGGAAGCGATCCGCCGGATCAAAGCCGAACTCGCGGAAAGGATCGCCTTTTTCCAAAGCCAAAACAAGCTGTTGGAAGCCGAACGGATCAAGCAGCGGACCGAATATGACATCGAAATGTTGGAAGAAGTGGGAACTTGCAGCGGGATCGAAAACTATTCCCGGCACATGAGCCTCCGGGGGGAAGGCGAAACGCCTTATACCCTGATGGACTTTTTCGGGAAAGACTATCTTTTGGTCGTGGACGAATCCCATGTCTCTCTTCCCCAAGTTCGGGGAATGTACAACGGCGACCGGTCCCGAAAAATGAGTTTGGTCGATTACGGATTCCGTTTGCCTTCGGCTTTGGATAACCGGCCGCTGACTTTCTCGGAATTTTACCAAAAAACCAACCGGGTCATTTATTGCAGCGCCACTCCGAATGAATTCGAAAAGAACCGCAGTTACGCCGTCGTCGAACAGATCATCCGTCCGACCGGGCTTCTCGACCCGCTGATCGAAGTCCGTCCGACCGAAGGCCAAATCGACAATCTCATCAAAGAGATCAATCAAAGGATCAAAGCCAATGAACGGGTGCTGGTTCTGACGCTGACCATCAAAATGAGCGAGGATCTGGCCAAGTATTTGAAAGAACTGGACTTCAAAGTGGCTTATTTGCATTCGGAAATCAAATCCTTGGAAAGAATCGAGATCATCCGGGCATTGCGCCAAGGCAAATATGACATTTTGGTCGGCATCAACTTGCTTCGGGAAGGCCTTGACATCCCCGAGGTCTCGCTGATCGCCATTCTGGATGCAGACAAAGAAGGCTTCCTGCGGAGCGAAACGTCGCTGGTTCAGACCATCGGCCGAGCAGCGCGAAACGTCAACGGGAAGGTCATCATGTATGCGAATTATGTGACCGATTCCATGAACCGGGCGATCACGGAAACCTACCGGCGCCGGGCCATTCAAAATAAATTCAATCTGGAACATGGACTCACCCCGACCACCATTTTTAAGCACATCACCGACAGCATCGTCATCACCCGCGAAGTCACTCCCGATACCAGCGTCGTTGACATGACCGATCTCGGGAAGATGAGCAAAATGGAAAAAAAGAGTCTGATCGCCAAATTGGAGATGCAGATGAAAGAAGCGGCCAAGAAGTTGGATTTCGAACAGGCCATGGCTCTGCGAGACATCGTCTTCGAACTGAAAGCCGACTTGAGGTAAACATATGAAAAAGAAAGTAATCCTCGGATTATCCGGAGGAGTGGACAGTGCCGTCGCGGCCATCCGGCTTTTGGAACAGGGCTATGACGTGACCGGCGTTTTCATGCGCAACTGGGATTCCTCCATCAACAATGATGTTTTGGGGAATCCCCATGTCAATGACGACGTTTGTCCTCAGGAAAAAGATTTCATCGATGCCCAAAATGTGGCGCAAGCCCTGAACATTCCGTTTCTGCGGATTGATTTCGTGGCCGAGTACTGGGACCATGTTTTTTCCTATTTTCTGGATGAATACCGGGCCAACCGCACCCCCAATCCGGACATTCTTTGTAACAAAGAAATCAAATTCAAAGCCTTTTTGATCAAAGCCCTGGAATTGGGGGCCGATTACATCGCCATGGGCCATTATGCGAGAAGCCTTCATGCTCCCGAGGTCAAACTGCTGCGAGGGATCGATCCTTCCAAGGATCAGAGTTATTTCCTGTGCCAGCTGACCAAGGAACAAATCGGAAAAACGCTGTTTCCGATCGGCGACATGTATAAAAAAGACGTTCGCGAAGTCGCCCGAAAGCATGGCCTGCAAGTCGCTGCCAAAAAAGACTCCACCGGGGTCTGCTTCATCGGCGAACGCAATTTCCGGGAATTCTTAAAGAATTATCTGCCGGCACAGCCCGGCAACATCGAAACTTTGGACGGCGAAATCGTCGGGACCCATGAAGGGACGATGTACTATACCATCGGCCAGCGCAAAGGCCTGAAAATGGGCGGGGCCGGCGAACCGTGGTTCGTGCTCGGAAAAGACGTCCCCAGAAATGTTTTGTTGGCGGGGCGCGGTGACAAGCAGGAGCTGCTGTATTCCGATCGCTGCATCGTCAATAAAATCAACTGGCTGGAAACCGAAAAGAAAGATCGGGACTGCACCGCCAAATTCCGTTATCGCGGGATGGATCACGACGTTAGTTTACACTGGCTGGATGACGATACCCTCGAAGTCCGGTATCCGAAAAAAGGGAAGACCGTCACTCCGGGCCAAGCTGCCGTTTTTTATGATCAAGAAGAAGTATTGGGCGGAGGAACGATCGACACCGTTTACATGGGCGAGGCAATTCGTCCTTACTGAACAATTTATTGAAAGGGACTTAGCATGGAAGAAGCATTGTACGGCGTGATCGCCAAGATCACCTATTATAACGATGATACCCATTTCGGGGTCGTGAAAATCAAACTTGATTATCAGGACCAAAGGATCGCAAAGTATAAAGCCAAACTGTTTTCGAACATTCTGATCGTGACCGGAACTTTTGACCGCCAGCCCCTGATCGACGAAGAATACGATTTTTATGGGGAGTTTGTGACCAACCAATACGGAACGCAGTTCAAAGCCGCCCGTTTTTCGCGAAGAAACGAAAATACGCTCGAAGGGGTCATTACCTATCTCTCCAGCGAGCTTTTCCCGGGCATCGGAAGAGTTACCGCCACCCGGATTTTTAACACCCTGGGCGAAAATTGCCTGGATCAGATCGCTTCTGACCAAGCCGTTTTGGACCGGGTGGCGGGCATGAGCGCCAGTCAAAAGCAGACCGTTTTCGAGAACATCAGCGACTATACCGCCCGTAAAAAACAAATCATCGGCTTATTGGATCTGGGGATCACGATGCGGATGGCCCTTAAACTGATGAAAACGCTGGGAGAAGGGACGCTCGATCTCATCAAAAGCGACCCTTATCAGCTGATCGATCTCGTGGAAGGCTTCGGTTTTCGGCGGGCGGATAAAATCGCTTTGGAAATTGGGATCGGAAAGGGAAGCGACCAAAGAATTTCGGCGCTCCTTCTTTTCATCATCAGACAATCAAGTTATTCCGGGGGCGACACTTACCTCGAAATGGGCGATCTGTACGCCAAAGCCGCTTCGGAACTAAACATTGAAGAAGAGATCCTCGATACCGATAATTTCCACCGGAATCTGGAACAACTCCGTTTTGACCGCAAGATCGTCATCGATTCCGAGAAGAACATCTACGAACGGGGCCTTTATAACTCCGAAGTTCTGTTGGCGCAAAGGATCCGGGTGTTTTTGAACAATGCGGACCAGCCCGGATATTCGAAAGCCGACATCGAGAAGACCTTAACCGAAGTTGCCCTTTTCAACAACATCGAATATGAAACCAAACAAGCCGAAGCCATCAAGAACGCGCTTTTGGAAAACATCAGCATCATCACCGGCGGACCCGGAACCGGAAAATCGACCATCATCAAAGGAATCATCGAGTGTCTGGTTCGGCTGTTTCCGAATGAGGTCATCCGCGAAAAGATCGCCTTGCTCGCTCCGACCGGAAGAGCCGCCAAACGGCTCAAAGAAGTGACCGGGCACCCCACTTCCACGATCCATAAATTCTTGGGTTATGAAGGCCACGGAATTTATAAATACGGACCGCTGGCCAAAGTTGATGCCCGGATCCTGATCGTTGACGAAATGTCCATGGTCGACGTCGGTTTGGCCGCCCGTTTGTTCGGAAGTTTGGAAGACAATGTCCGGATCGTTTTGGTCGGCGACGTGGACCAATTGCCATCGGTGGGACCGGGCGATGTTTTGGCGGATCTGATCGATACCAAAGAGATCACGACCATCGTTCTTAACAAGATCCATCGGCAGGCCGAAGGCTCATCGATCATCGCTCTGGCTTATTCGATCAATTCGGGGGTCATCCCCGATACCGTTTTGGAAAAACAGCCGGATCGGAATTTCTTGAACATGCAAGACCAGGACATCATCCCCAACATCCTCAAGACCGTCGAGCAAGCTTTGGGAAGCGGACTGGATCTGATCCGCGACATCCAGGTTCTGGTTCCCATTTACAAAAGCGAAGTGGGGATCAATGCCATCAACGCGCGCATGCAAGAACGGTTCAACCCCGGCGACGGCCGCGAAATTAAACACATGAACCGGGTTTTCCGGGTGGGAGACAAAGTCATCCAACTGGTCAATCGCAGCGAAAAAAAAGTCATGAACGGCGACATCGGGTTTGTTTTGAACCTGAATTCGGAAAATGACGAATACACGGGCCTGACGGTCATGTATGATTTCGGAAGCGTCGACTACACCCGGGACGAAATGGAAGATCTGACCCATGCTTTTGCGATTTCCATTCACAAAGCCCAAGGCAGCGAATTTGACTGCGCCATCATTCCGTTTTCTTACCGTTACTACATCATGCTCAAACGGAAACTCATTTATACGGCCGTGACCAGAGCCAAAAGGTTTTTGATCATGATGGGCAGCATCGAAGCGTTCGTGCATGGGATCGCCGGCATTGAAGCCAAACGGAAAACCAAACTATTGGAAAGAATCAAAAACAATCTCAGTCTCCAGCTGACGATCGAAGATTTGAACGTTTCGGAGATGGAAGAGATCACCCCCTACGATTTCATGCATTAAAAAAGCATGTTTGGCTGAATAATTCAGCGAACATGCTTTTGTTTTTATTTTAGATGGTTTTCGCAGGAAGATCAACATAGTAGATCTTCTGAGAATCATAACCGCTGTTGTTGGTGATGCGAACGGTGTAAGCCACCCGGGTGGCCACGTTCGGCAGGTTGATTACCCGGCCGTTACTGCTGACCAAAGTCGGATCGCTGGAGATGAACTGGATGTTATAGTCTTTCAGGTAAGTCCGGACCAAATACTCGGCTTTGACCATCGAAAGGAAGTATTGCCACATTTCTCCGTGTCTCATGGTCATCGGGCAATCCTTGCCGCTGAAGAAGTTATGCTGAACGACGGCGGTGATGTCCAAACCTTGTTCTTCCATTAAGAAAGCGACTAATTTGGCTAGTTTAGCCCAGCATAGGAAAACATCGCTGCCCACGTTGATGCAAGATTCGATGCCGATGCTGTTGCGGTTTCCGCCCGCATTGGCGATGACTCCGTATCCGGAGTTGAAATAAGTGTTTCCGATCCACCAATTGCCGTTTTCGCCGACTTCGACGTTGACTCCCGAAGAAGTGATTTCCGCCGCGGTCAGGATCCGACCGCTGTCAGTCGGAGCTAAAATTGCCGACTTGACGCCATTCAGCGAATAATAGCCGTCCGGGGTGATCGATACGACTGGAGAACCGGTAGTGGCCGGGATTAGACTGTCATTGGCAGCTTGGGTCATGTCTGAAAGACGGCTTCCGTCTCCGGCGTGGTAAGCGACTTCATTATTCGGAAGATGGTGGTAGATCCCGTCGGTTCCGCAGGTATAATGCCAGGAGGTTCCCCCGCCGCCGTTGGTGACATAAGTGCTGTGCGAAGAAGCATTTCCGCCTGCCGCGGCCGCGGCTGTGTCATGGACGGTGATGTAATCGGTTTGGGTCTTGATGATTCCCGGACGGTTGACCGTGGAAGTAATTGGAATCGGAGCCTCAATGATGGCTAACGGTTCCGAAAGATACAAATTGACGCTGGTGCGAAGCGCATAATCATAACTGGAGGCGCCTTCATTTTCATATCCGAAAACCCGGATGGTTTTGATGAGCGGATCTTCAACGTTGAAAAGATCAAAGATCTCGACCGGCGTCGGAGTAACGGTGAAAGTTACTTCCGCGGAAAAGGAGGTGTTATTGACGGTTGCTTTCATGGTTACTTCTCCTGGACCGGTTGGGTCAACGGTTCCGGTTGCGTCGATGAGGGCGATGCTGACATCACTGGATTCCCAGATGATCTCTCCGGCCGCCCCGACCGGCAAAATCGTCGCGTTTATTTTGAATGAGGTTGACAAAGTAATGTTGGTGATGGTGAGGGGGGCGATCTCGATCCCGGTAGTTTCCGGAATGACCGCGGTGATTTCTTTTTCAATGGATTTTCCGGTGATGAAAGACGAAATGATTATTTTCGCCGTTCCCGCGGACATTCCTCGGACGACTCCGTTTTGGTCGACTCGTAAAATGGCCGTATTGTTCGATTCCCAATAAACGACGTGAGCCGTATTATCCGCATCGTCGCCGACCAAGGTGACGGAACTGCCAACAAAGACGGTATCGGGCCCGGTCAAAGTCAAAGGCTCGACGGGGTCAGGATCGGGATCGGGATCCGGTTCATCGGCGGCTTCAACCGTCAAAATGACGGTTTGAATGACGGTCGGGTGTTCCGAGATTGAAATCGTGATTGTGGTCTGACCGACGGCTACCGCGGTAACCAGTCCGGTGGCGCTGACGGTGGCCGTCGCTTCGTTTCCGGAAACAAAAAGCGTGGTATAAGTGGTTTTAGGTTCGCCGTTGGTGATGCTGGCGGCGATCTGATGAGTCTCCCCAACCTTCAAAGTCACGCTAAGGGTAGCGACGGTTAGGTCGGGAATGATCGGTTCGTCATCCGGATCGTCCTTGGGTTCATTGCAACCGATGAAAAACAATCCGAGTGCCAATAAAAACAAAACAGAAAAGATTTTATTAAGTTTCATTGTTTCTCCTTTTTTGATTGTTTTAGATTATACCACAAGCCAAGCTTTTTAGAAAGTGTTTTCAGAAAAAAAACCACCCGAATTTGTAATTCAGGTGGTAAATAAAGGGATTATGTAACTTAGTTGGGGGT